>CABUDJ010000034.1 GCA_902490325.1 uncultured Collinsella sp.
CGCGAGACGTGGATCGCGCACTGCGAGCCCGATGCCGCCAGGGACCCGGTGCCGCGGAGCGTCAGGTCGCCCCACACCTCCATGCCGCACTGCGAGATGTCCGCATCGGGCGCATGCGACTCGGTCACCGAGTTGCGCCCGGCAAGCGTCACGACCAGGTCGCCGTCGGCGCCGATGGCGTCGCCCGCGTAGCCGTCAAGCTCCAGATGGCCGGCATCGGTCCAGGCCCAGCCGGGGCCCGACACGCCCGGCTCGCAGTACGTCGCGCCCGCGATGAACAGGCTCTCCGCGCCCGCGGCATAGGAAGGCCCGCCCAGCAAAACGCATAGGCAGGCCATGGCAGCGATCGCGATGTGATGACGGCTGGCGTGGGACTCGGCGGCAAACATACCCGCTCCGATCTTCGCAGGAGCCAATAGAATGTGCACCAGAAAATGCCCTGGTAGCGACAGTTATTAGTTTAGCGAGATCGATGCGGGGGCAAAGATAAATCGCGTGGGTAATGTCGACAATTAGGTGTAAATCGTTTTGCCAGTCGGTGAAAGGAGGAATGCAGGGTTATGCGTTAAGACGCGCTATCTTTGACACTCACGTTGCATATAGCTTCTGGGAATCTACTACCCGTTCCAGTTTGCTTCACCTTCCGCTCGCATCAGAGCGCGCCAAAGCTCACTGAGTCGCTAACTCGCTGTAATTAGCGAAGACGATCCCCCCCCTCTATCCTGGATAAGACATGTAAAACCGATTTTATTATTCAGACCCTGTTGTTTATATATTCGTCTGTTGCCCCATCTCGAGAAATGATTTTGCATGGGTGCCCAATCACAATCGAATGGCTTGGTACGTCGCAGTTAACATAAGTGTTCGGTGCAACGAGAACGTCGTTGCCTAAACGAACGCCACCAACAATAGTTGAGTTGACACCAAGCCAAACGCAATCGCCAAGAACAGGCGCACCTTTTCGTTTGCCGCGGTTTTCCCGACCAATTGTCACACCTTTGTGCATATTGCAGTTGCGACCGATAACGGCATTCGGGTTTACCGTAATGCCAAAAGCGTGACCCAGATACAAGCCTTCGCCAATCGAGGTGGCAGGCGCGATCTCGAGACCATATTTGCAAGCCATCCTCTTTCGAAAAAGATGCCATAAAGGATTGTGCGAATTCTGGCACTTTCGAAGTAGCCAAACAAACCTCAAAGCATGGTTTGAGAGAATAGACCCCCCCCCAAAGCGAATACGGTCACTGCTGTATACATTCGACATTGCTATCACCCAGCTAATTCCCGTAGAACTCGCGATACCACTTCGCGAATTCACGAAGACCGTCCTCGAGCGGCGTTGCGGGTTTGTAACCAAAATCGCGCTCCAAGGCGCCAGTATCCGCATAGGTTACAGGCACGTCACCAGGCTGCATAGGAACGAGCTGCTTATGCGCCTCGAAATCGTAATCGGCGGGGAGCACGCCCTCCTCAACCAGCACACGCTGCAGCGTATCAACGAAGATCAGCAAGTTCTCGGGATTCGAATTGCCGATGTTATACACGCGATGAGCGGCCATTGGCAAACCATCAACACCGATCTTGACCTCAGGAGCGCCGTCCATGACCCTGCGCACGCCCTCCACAATATCGTCCACGTACGTAAAGTCGCGCTTACAATCGCCCATGTTGAAAATCTTAATCGTATCGCCACGACGCAACTTCTCGGTGAAGCCGAAGTATGCCATGTCGGGCCTTCCCATGGGCCCATACACCGTAAAGAAGCGCAGGCCCGTGGCTGGGATGGAGTAAAGCTTGGAGTAGGCCGCGGCCATTAGCTCGTTGGACTTCTTTGTGGCGGCGTACAGGCTCACCGGAGAGTCTACACGGTCGTCCTCCGAGAAAGGCACTTTCTCGTTGCCGCCGTAGACGGAGGAAGAGCTCGCGTAGACAAGATGCTTCACCGGGTGGCGCCTGCAAGCCTCCAATATATTGAAGAACCCTACCAGGTTGCTGTCTATGTAGGCCTTGGGGTTCTCGATGGAGTATCGCACACCGGCCTGGGCGGCCAAGTTCACCACAACGTCGAAGCCGTTCTCAGCGAACAGGCGCTCTATCAACGCGGCATCGCACAGGTCGCCGCGCACGAAGGCGAAACGCCCCGCCTTGTCCACCTCCGCCAGCATTCGCAGGCGAGCCTCCTTGATGCCAGGGTCGTAGTAGCTGTTCACGTTGTCCAGACCGATGATCGCGTCGTCGGTGGTTTCGAGCAGCCGCTTCACCAGAAACGCCCCGATGAAGCCGGCGGCGCCAGTGACGAGGACTTTTCTATCCTGCATATATACCCCACTCTTTCGTTTTAAGGAAGTCCTGAGATGGAACTCCCAACAAGTTAATTACAGACCTCAAAACGTTTTAAAGCCGCCGCCCTTGACCAGCTTCAGCAGCACCCTCCTACTCTTGGGCAAAGCAAAGCAAATCGCGAAATAGACAACGACGCACCCTACAATGTCCAACCCGACGCCAAGCCAGTTGCTAGATGCGAGTCCATACGTCACCCATGCAAATGCGCACATCATCGATGTGCAGAAAATGGGCTCCTTGAGCGACAACATAGTGCGCCCAAACGAAAGGCCAACCACGAAATATGTGACCACTTGGTTGATAGCAATCAAAAGGATTCTCAATCCCGCATCAGCCCACACGACGGCATCGAACCCTTGCATAGCCGCCACGGTCATAAGCGGCGTCATCAACACGAGGTACATCACCTGCACAAGCGTAGACACGCGCGGTTTACCAAGAGAGCGATACATCTCGCTGCTGTAGTATGAGAGCAGCACCATCGGCCCCTGCACCAGCCCATACAACCCGAACATGAGCGTCGCCTCGCCCCACTGATCGCCGAGCAACAGGGCCACCAAAGGCTCGCGGAATACGAAGATACCCGCAGACAACGGCAACAGGAACAATGCCACCATGAACTGGAAGCGTCGCAGATAAGCAACGTATTCTTCCCGATCAAACTGAAGGCGCGAAAGTGACGAGAACAAGATGGGCGTCGTAGCGTTCGTGATAATCCCGAAGCACCCGCTCACAAAGGTGACTGGCGTCTTGTAATATCCCAACTCAGCCGCACCCAGGAAATGCCCCACGATAAAGGTGCCCGCCCAAGAGGAAAGCCATATGGTGAACGACTCCAAAAGCGTCCATCCGCTGAATGAGAACATAGCCTTCAGCATGTTGAAGGAGTAGAAAAAACGCGGCTTCCACTCAGACAGCAGAGTCAGCCCCACTGCATTTACAATATTCGCCGCCAAAGTGCCAACGATAAGTGACCAGTAACCAAATCCCATAAACGCCAGTACAAGCGTCGAGCCGAAGTTAAGTAAGGTCGACGTCAGTCTCACCGGCATAAGCGACTTGAAATCGAGATTACGGTGGAACAACGCCATCTGAATGCTCGAAAACGACGTCAACGGGAGAGAGAGGCAGGCCACGGCCAAGGGAAAGCCCAGCGACGGATTGCCCACGAAGGTGGCCACCGGATCGTTGAATATGGCAATGAGACACCACAGGACCACCGATATGCCGAAGTTCGTCCAAAAGGCCACGTTAGCGTTGGCATGCAGGTCTTTTTTGTCTCGGAAGCTGTGTTGCACCAGGTACTTCTGGAACCCGGCGTCCGCGAACATGTCGGCAAAGCTCACTACCATGGTGACGGTCGCCACCATGCCAAACGCCTCTGGCGCCAGCAGCCTCGCTAAGACGAGCTGCGAGATAGGCGAGATGATTTTGGCGATAATCTCGGTTGCCAGAGACCACTTTGCCGCGCTTGCCGACCTCGCCCGGAGGTCTTTTGTGTCGGACATACTAAACCTCCATGAAGAAACGCCGGAGCGCGCTTACTGGCTGATTATCCATGCGCACGCACTGAATGCAGCTTTCGTTTGCCATCATTCCTCGTTTTCACGTTGGGGCAAAGAAACCATTTGCCCCAACGTCCTCTCCGCCTCAGCGGGGCTGAAAGGCGTAAACCCGCCCCACGGGTAGAAAGTCAGCTCGCCGACGAGAACGCGCCCCTTGCAGATGAAGAGGTCGACCCTCAAGAAAGGTACACCGTCACTCAGTTTCCTTGATAGCTCGAGCATCTCGCTGAGCTGCTCCGGGGCAGGGATCGTCTCTTCGGAACTCGCGTATCCCATCGCCAAAGGCAGCAGATTCCACTCAGTGTCGTAGAAATCGTTGTACCTCTTCTCAGAATCGTTCTTGTCCCCGTGGCAATAAGAAATCAGCCGGGGTTCCCCGTCAAAGCAGAAGAAGTCGAACTCGTCGATGCCTTCCCAGTTATCGTCTTCATCACGGGCATTATCGCCCTCGCTCTCCAAGAACTCCTCGGCGAACACGACGGGCTTCACGTTCTTGTAAGGCCATTCCCTGCACCCGTAAAAATAATTCTGCTTCAAATGACCCCGAAAAAAGTCCTTGGCACTGTTGAGATCGAAGTGTCCCTTGTCAGTGCAGATGAGCACGCCGCCGCAGTCGTGGTTCGTTTTGAGTACGAACTTCTCCGGTAGCCCACTCACATCGATGTCATCAGCGGAATTCCAGGCGCCCAACGTCTTGACCACGTGCTCGGAGCCCACACGCGAGGCAATGAGGTCCTTAGCGCGGTACTTGTCGACCATGGTCGTGTACGCAGGGTTGTGATCGTTAAGCTTCAGCCACTGCATCTTCTCAGTGAAGGTCACCGGCGAGTCTATGCTAGGCCACATGCCCAACTTGGCGCGATGCATCAATCGAAGGTGCGTCCTGTCGGAAACCCATTTCGTTAGACCCTTCGACGTAAAGGCACAGTAGGCCATCCACGGGTCACTTAGGTATTTTTTAATTTTGCTTTCCATATATACAATTTCCTTAAGTCCGAGCTTAAACAAAGCGTTTTACTTTTTAATTCTCTGCGCTACACATGGAACAAGCCCTGGGCGTATGCAAACCACCAACGTAGACTTTGCTCGTATATGCCCGAAACGGTTTCGGGCACTATTTACCCCATCCAGACGAACGAATAAGACTCGATACCAAGCCCGGTATGAAGCAGATAGGCATAAAAGGCGTAGAAAAGGAACCAGACAACTAGAAAACAGCCAAGACAAAAACGGGCTTTTATTTTCCGAGCGTCCTTCACGAAGCCTCCGAAAATCACGGGGCCTAATACGGTGAAGTAATAGGCTATGCGGCCGGCGTTGGCAATCACATAAGAGGACGCCGAAGCCAAAATGCCTAAAGCGTAAAACACGAGCGGCATCCGGTTGGCTTTGAGCCGCGACGTTCCGTCGCTCTCAACCGGGGCAACATTCGCAGTTTCGCGGCTGACGAAATATGCGATCGCGAGGACGGTCGCCTGCGCAAAAACCATCAACCCGATGCTCGATTCGTTCACGGAGTAACGCGCATACCGGTCGACGAGCTTAGAGCCCGCATAAGCTGCCAGGAACAGCAGGGCAACCGATGCAAGCATCTTCGCGGCGAACTGCGATCGGCTCTTGCTTTTGTTGGAAAATAGGTAGTAGATGAGGAATAGGACCCCTATCAGGGCGGACGCGTGCAAAAGAGCGCCAACAGCCCACCAAGCGCAAAAAAGCAACGGCTTATTCTGTTCTAAAAACCTGGTTGCGTAGAAAACCAGCGAGACTGCAATCATCTGGCACGTCAGACACATAGACAGCGGGAACACCGTTGCCGTATAGACGAACATCGCAAACGAGAGCGATGCCGTTCGTCTAAAATCCCAAAGCCTGAAAGCAAAAAAGGCGTTGGTGATCAGCGACTCGACGACGAGCAAGAACGAGTAATTGTTACAGATATGGAGCACCGCACTTGTGAAGACACCGTACGGAACGCTGAACGTATGGTTCCACATCGTGGTCCCATACGCGTAGAAGTACTCGATTCCCTCTTTATAACCCAGGGTATCCTGCCCAACCGCATACGACCTCAAGCCCCCGACGGCGGTAAGAAGAACCACGGCAGCGACCAGCCCAGCCTTACTTTTGCCGTTTTCCGACATGCGCGCAAGCGCCGCTGAAAGCAAAACGACAAGAAAGTAGAAAAGCGATGTTTCGATAAAGTTCATCCGAATACCAGCCTCACGAAACCGGGAAGCTCCGAATTGATTTCATAGCCCGAGCCTTTCAAATCCCTCGCACTGGCGCTTGACCCTATGCGATCCGCGGAGAGCGCGGCGTCGGCCCATTCGTCCAGAGCGTCGCCCAGACTTTTGTAAACGACGTTCTCGCAAATGCCAACCTCCCGCGTGATGGAGTCGCTAATCACGCAAGGGAGTCCGTTTGCCTGCGCCTCGACGACGACGTTCGGCAGGCCTTCGTAGACAGAGGGGAAGATGAAGACGTCCATAGCCGAATAGAGACGGCGGACATCGCTCCTAACCCCGGCAAACACCACCCTATCGGTCAATCCGAGCTCGGCAACGCGCCTCTCAACGGCCGTGCGTGTCTCGCCTTTGCCGACGAGAATGAGGACGGCGTCTGGCCTTCTCCGGGCGATTTCAGCAAAAACATCGACAAGGAAGAGGTGGTTCTTCTGCTCACTGAACCTCCCGACGTGCCCGACGACATAGGACTCGGCAGGAACGCCCAGTTCGCGCTTAACATCGTCCCGTGTCGAAGCGTCATAGGCGTAGTCCTCGAGGTTGAGCGCGTTCTTCATGAGATGGAAACGCGGCCCCGATACCCCCGCCTTGCCGAACATGTAGACGCCCGCCTCGGTAGACGGGGCGGCGAAGTCGGTCGCCGCAACCCTGACAAGGGGCTTGAAAAGATTGTGCAGCAGGGTCTCCTTTTTGCTGTTCGAAACTGTACCCGTGTTGCTTGACCTGAATATGGTTCTGGACACGCCTCCGAATCTCATGGCGAGCAAATCAAGACAGGAAAGACTGTGCTGAGACGACCTGACAGCACAGCAATAACCGCCGTCCCGGGCTATCTGCATGAGCCGCTTGAACGAAGCGACCGGCCCGGCCTCGGTCTTCTTGACTGTGTGCACAATTCTGCCGCCCATCGACTCGATTTCGGCGTCGTAAAAGCCCGGCACGTCGGACGACACACAGAAGTCGAGCTGATAGCGCGACTTGTCCAAAGCCCGGTAATACTTCATGAATACCGTCTCGGCCCCGCCGGTGTCCATCGAGGTCACGATATAGAGGGCCTTCTTCATTGGACGACCACCGCATCGGATTTCTCGATCAGCTTCTGCAGCGCCTTTTTAGCAATCGCCTTCCTGCGGTTGGCCGGAGATTCCTGATAGCGCTCGTATACCTCGGCCTTCACCGCGAACCTTGCGTCGCCTGAAAGATCCGCCATTGCGCGGAGCTGCGCTATATGTAGATGATGGTAGGCGGGAGAGGCGATACGCTTTTCCATGTCGTAATAAGACCAGAAGCCGGCGTCGTAGTCATCCAAATGGCAAGCCAACGTCTCCGCAGAGTGCTTGAATGGCCCGGCGAAGCGCGCGTCGACCAACGATGCGTCATAGAGACCGAAAAGGCTAAACACCCAACCGTTCATGACACTGCGCCTGGGGCGTTGAGGGTACTCCTCCAGGAACAGTTCTCCCCCGTCATGCGACGACACGCCGCCATTGTCCATGTCGATAAGCATGAACTCGGCAGCTTTCAGCGCCGCAACTCTATAGCACTCGTCCCCGAAAGCCGCATGGGCCCTCAGCAGCATCGAGCACCCCTCGCCTTGGGCCATCGAGGAGACGGAGTACTTAGCGCTGCCTATCGGACCAAATGCGTCCCAAGAGCCGTCATCCCGCTGGGCGCCGATCGCCCAATCCGAGCATACCCTTAGTGCGTCGAGAAAGCGCTCAACTTCATCCGACCTGAGAATGCTCAAGTCGTAACAGCCCAAACCGTATTGGAAAATGGCGATGGGGAAATGCACCCGCGCCCCACCGGCGATGACGCTAACAGGGACACCGCCCTCGTCGAGCAGAGTACTGCCAGTGACCTTGCCGGTCAAATCGTTGTAGTACCCGGACAACTGTCCGACATTATAGGCCCTGCCCATGCTCTGCTCTACGGCCACAGCCGTCTTGCCAGTGAGCATTTTGCTCCACCTTTTGAGCATGGTCATCTTCTGCGCAATCTGTCCCATCATTAACCTTCGTTTCTGTAATCGACTCCGAGCGAGCGCACAAGCCCCTCCACGTTGGCCTCCAAACGGAAGTCCCTCTCCCAAACGGCCCTTGCAGCGCGCCTCATAGAAGACCCTTCGGCCTTGCCCAAAAAGACGAATCGCTTTATGGCCGCGGCGACATCTTCCGGTCCACAGTCGCTAGGTAGGAGAAAGCCGTTGACGCCATCGCTTACTATCTCGTGGGTTCCGCCAACGTCCGTGGCGATGACGGGAATGCCGAATCCGCAGGCCTCCATGATCGAAAGCGGCAGGCCCTCGCTTGACGAGACGTTCACGAAGACGTCGAAATGCTTCGCTGCGTACTCCCCCAAAAGCGCGTCGTTCGGCAAAGCCCCCGCGAACTTCGCGGTGGAGTGCGTCAGCAACGAGCAGACGGCCCTCGCCTCCTCGAGCTGTGGGCCGTCGCCGTAATGGGTCCATTCGACGCGAAGCCCTTCGGCATCAAGAAGGGTGACAGCCTTAGCAAGAAGAGGCACGCGCTTAACGTCGACAATACGCGAGCACGAGACGACCCGCAACGGGCAGGTCAACGGCTCGCCGGACTTGTCTGGCATCTCCCGCGTTCCGAGATAGGAGGTCGTCACCTTGCCCTCATGGCCCGGCCAGTTCGCGTTTATGTATTCCTCCCCGTCTTTCGAGCAGGGAAGCACTCCGGAAAGCTTGGATAGGAGGTATCCCCGGAAGGGCAAATAATGCACATCGGTACGATCTGCATACAGATCGTACCCATGTGCACGCGCAACGGCGCGTGCACATGGGTACGTGCCGGTCAGCCAAGCAGCGACCAAAGCGGTGTCGTAAAGCCAAAAGCTGTATATGTGCGTGGGCTCAAAGCCAAAGCGGACCAGTTCCTCCGCAAGCACGTCCGCCTTTGCCTTCGCCCTCGCGGCAAAGTAGCCCCGAAACACGCGCTTTCCGATTCCATGAACGGATTCTGTGGCATAGGCCTCACGAACGTCCGCACCGCCCAAAAGGGGAAACGCGATCCCTTTGACTGCAAGCAAAGCCTTGTCCTTGGAGGTATTACCGCAACCCAAGGCCAGGGGCGTCACATTGCCCGGCAGCGCGCAGGTGGGCGCGTCACCCGGCTGCGCCTCGGTCCCCACGGCGAGCACCTCGTCGAAATAGGTCGAAAGAACGCCTATCTCGTTCTCGAGATAGGACTCAGCGGCGACCTCGCCGCGGTTAAAGGGGAACCTCCTCGTCAGAAGGAGCAGCCGTCTCTTTTTTTTATCAGCAGTAATCGCCACAAATACTAATCCCTCTTGAATAGGTCGCGGGTATACACCTTGCCGGCAACATCGGCCAGATCGTCGCTCCACCGGTTGGCAATGATCACGTCGCACTCGGCCTTGAACTTCTCAAGGTCATGCGTCACCTCGGAACCGAAGAATTCCGGCGCGTCCAGCGTTGGCTCGTAGACAACGACCGGCACTCCCTTGGCCTTCACGCGCTTCATAACGCCCTGGATGGAACTGGCGCGGAAATTGTCGGAGTTCGACTTCATGGTCAGGCGGTACACGCCCGCCACGGGCTTCTCCTTGCCTTCGTATACCTTGTCCCACAGCAGTTGCAGTACCTCGTCTGCAATGTAGTCCTTGCGAGTGCGGTTGGCATCGACGATGGCCTCGATAAGGTTCTGAGGCACGTCCTTATAGTTGGCCAGCAACTGCTTGGTGTCCTTGGGCAGGCAGTAGCCGCCGTAGCCGAAGGAGGGGTTGTTGTAGTGGGAGCCAATGCGGGGCTCTAGGCACACGCCATCGATGACGTCCTTGGTGTTGAGTCCCCTCATCTCGCAGTAAGTGTCCAGCTCATTGAAGTACGCCACGCGAAGTGCCAGGTAGGTGTTGGCGAACAGCTTCACGGCCTCCGCCTCGGTGGTACCAAGAACGAGCTGCGGGATGCCCGTCGTGCCATCAGGGTTGGTGCGCTCAAGCTCGGCGGGGCCGACGCCTTGGGCGAGCAGCCCAGCAAACGTCTTTGCGGCCTTCACAGCTTCCTCGTCGTCCTTGGGCGCGCCCACAACGATGCGGCTAGGGTGCAAATTATCGTAGAGCGCCTTGCTCTCTCGAAGGAACTCGGGGCTGAAGATGATGCGGCTGTCGCCAAGCGTCTCGCGAAGCGACGAAGTGTAACCCACAGGGATGGTCGACTTGATGACAATCCAGGCCGTCGGGTTCACCGAGCGGATTGCCGAAATTGCGGCTTCAACAGACGAGGTGTCGAAAAAGTTGCGGTCCGAGTCGTAGTTCGTTGGCGTGGCCACGATGGCGAAATCCGCGCCTGTATAGGCCTCGGCGACGTCCACGGTTGCATGCAGGTAGAGCTTCCTCGTGCCCGCCTTAGCCTCGGCCAGGAAGAGCTCAATCTCGTCGTCCTGGATGGGCGACTGAAAAGCGTTAATCTTCTCTACCTTCTCGGAGACGATGTCGAGCGCGCGCACCTCGTTGTGCTGCGAGAGCAGAACGGCCAACGAGAGCCCCACATAGCCGGTGCCGGCGACTGCTATCTTCATTTTTTCGGACATATCATTCAACCTTTCGTTAAGAGCAGGCACACATATGAAATAGTTAGGATTTCGCCTTGCCGAAGAACTTCAGCGCCTCAGAGACGCAGGCGGCGGGCGATGAGGCAATGGCCTTTAAGGCGTAAATCACAGCCTGGCCTGGCTGGTTGCTGCGCTTCATAGCGAAGGCGAGCACGGCGTTGTGGCGAAATTCGATGTAGCGCACATCCTTCTTGCTGAGGCGCGGGTAGTAGCCGCGCACCACCTCGTGCCTTGCGACCTCGCCGTTTACCTTGTTCTTGCCAAGCGAGAGCCTCTCGCCGGAATGGAGGTACTGCCTCACGTGCACCTCGGGCATGTAGCCCATGTGGGCGCCAGCCTCTATGCAGCGCAGCATCAGCCACCAGTCTTGGCCGGTCGCCACCTCGCCGAAACCCTCAGTGCGGTCGAACAGGTCGCGCCTGAGCATATAGATGGCCGTTGGGCTTATCGGCGTTAGGAGGTGCGCGCGCAGCAGACCCTCGGTGGAGAAGTCCTCGCAATGGTCGAGCCTGCGGTGCTCCACAAGCCGGCCACGTTCGTCATACCACGAGACATCCTGCCAGCTCATGTCGAGGGAGTTTTCCTGCATGAAGGCGACCTGGGTGGACACCTTGTCAGGCAGGAACTCGTCGTCATCGTCGAGGAACGTGAGGTACTCGCCCGTCGCCTGGCGGCAGGCGTAGTTGCGCGCCGCCCCGCCGCCGGTCTGGCCGGAGGTGTGCAGCAGCCTAAAGTGCGGAAGGCTCGCGGCATAGGGGGCGACCGCCGCGTCGGTCTCGGCGCTTTCCGGCCACTCCGGCCGATTGTCGCTCACTACAATCAGTTCGATGTTCTCCGCGCCGTAGTCCTGCGCGGCGATTGAGTCCAGGGCCACGCGAATCCTGTCAGAGCGCTTGTAGGTCGGCACCACGATCGAGACGAGGGGTTTGTCAGCACTCATGCGCTACCTCCCCGTCTTCTTCTTGCCGAACATGACACCAAAGGTCTTGAAGAAGACCTTCCAGTCTGCCTTGAGGCTGGCACCCTTCGCGTAGGCAAGCTCGAACTCCTGGCGCAGGCCGTTCTCGAAGGTCGCGAGGTTGCGCGGGCCCGACTGCCAGGCACCGGTAATGCCCTGCGGGACGGCAAGCACCTGCACCTGTTGCTCGTGCGTAAAGTTCCCGAGCTCCTCGTAGGTGATGGCGCGAGGGCCGATGACGGAGAGCTGGCCCGCGAGCACGTTGAAGAACTGGGGCAGCTCGTCCAGGGAAGTCTTGCGCAGGACGCGGCCTAGCTTGGTGATGCGGGGATCGTTTGTGACCTTCCGCTCGCGGTGCCACTCCTCGATCTGCTCGGGGCTGAGGTACTTCTCCACGTCGTTGGCGTCGGCGACCATGGAGCGGAACTTGAGCACGCGGATGGGGCGACCGAAGCGCCCAGCCCGCTCGTGCGCATAGATGGGAGCACCCTTGGTGTCGGCCGCAATGAATGCGCAAAGAACCGTGCCAGGGATAAGAGCCACGACGCAGACGCACGCACTGAACGCGATGTCGAACGTGCGCTTCACGAAGCGGTAGCCAAGCGATCGCGTGTCGAGCGCACGGGACTCTGCAGCGAACTCGGGCGAGCCCGGGAGGCTCACCGCACCCGTGTTTGCAGCGGAGCCGACCCCAGCACCCGCCGTGCCCTTGCGCCGGTCCATGGCCCGAGCAATGAGCGTCGCCCCCACGGGCGCATTATTCTCTGTTACTTCTTTAGCAGTCACAATAAAACTTTCGTTCCTGTCCCCAGGAACCCCCCCCCAATCCACAAATTCAAAAACCAAATAAATTGCCGGTGCAACGTATCCCTTACGTTTTGCTGGGAACGTCCAGCGGAAGCAGCTCCCTAAAAGCGGAGACGCCTTCGCCCACGTCCACCAGGCACCAGCGCTTATGACGGTCGACCTTTTTAACGCGGGCCTCTTGCCCCACAAGTGGACCCTGCTCTATGTGCAGCACGCCATCTTCTATGCGCGCCACGCTGTTGCGCACCACTCCGTCGTCGTCCAGCACGCTGCGGTACCACTCCTGCGCATCGTCCGGCATAGGCGCATAGGCCCGCTCCCTGCTGCCGGCAATGCGGCAGCCAAAGCTCAGTTGAGCCAAAGCCCTATCGAGCGCTGCGGCATCGTGCGTGGCGACGAAGAAATATTCCTTGTACATGGGTTTGGTTTGGAGCGACCAGGCGCCGTCCCGCTTAAACCAGAACTCCTTTTGCATCACAAAAGCGTCCTGCATCAGATCGTGCGGGATAATACGGCGGACCTTTTCGCAGGTCTCGCGCTCTTTACCGTTGGGGGTGTGGACCAGATACCAGCGGACGCGGCCATGCTGGCTGTTGGTAGTTGCGCCGTTGAATGCGCCCGGCAGTTGCTCTTGGCGCCGCGTTGTCTGCTCCATCTCTCGCCCCCTTTTCTGGCTTTGCGACGCACGCAAATACCGGGGCGTTTAGAACATCTTCTCGCTCGCAGTTAGGCGCAGTCGCAAAAGTACAGGTTTTTATATCTTTCGACGCGAGCCATTATACAAGTTAATTCGGACTGTTTTCCCAGATTGCACAAATTGCGGCGCGAAAGGACACATCTCCATAGCCCTCTACAAAAACCTGTACCTTTTTGCACAACAAAAAAGGCGCTCTACCAGCGGCTTTTTCTCGTTTTGGCATTAAAAAAGGCGACCGCCCTTTGTGGACGGTCGCCTTTGTTAATTGATGCGAAGTTTGCCTTAGGCGCGAGTCTTGATCTCCTCGAGCACCTTGGCAACAAACTCGTCAACGCTCATCTGAACGGTCTCGTTGGAGCGATCGCGGACGGAAATGTTGCCGGCCTCGACCTCCTTCTCGCCCAGGATGAGCATATAGGGCACGCGGTCGATGCTGCGGGCCTCGCGGATCTTGTAGCCAATCTTCTCGTCGCGGTCGTCGCAGACCACGCGAATGCCGGCCTCCTCCAGCTTGGCGCATACCTCGTGAGCGTAGTCGCGGCTCTTCTCGGAGACGGGAAGCGCCTTGACCTGTACGGGAGCCAGCCAGGTGGGGAACTTGCCCGCGAAGTGCTCGATCAGAATACCGATGAAGCGCTCGATGGAGCCAAAGCACACGCGATGCAGCATGATGGGACGCTTCTTGGTGCCGTCGGCGTCCACGTACTCCAAATCAAAGTTGAGCGGCATCTGGAAGTCAAGCTGGACGGTGCCGCACTGCCAGGTACGACCGAGCGAATCCTCCAGGTGGAAGTCGATCTTGGGGCCGTAGAAGGCGCCGTCGCCCTCGTTGACCTCGTAGTCCATGTGCAGCTGCTCCAGAGCGGTGCGCAGGCCCTCCTCGGCGCGAGCCCAGTCCTCGTCCGAACCCATAGAGTCCTCGGGGCGGGTGGAAAGCTCAACGTGGTACTTAAAGCCAAACTTCTGGTACACGGAGTCGATGAGGTTGACCACGCCCACGATCTCGTCGGTCAGCTGGTCGGGACGCACAAACAGGTGGGCGTCGTCCTGGTTAAAGCAGCGCACGCGGAACAGGCCGTGCAGGGCGCCGCGCAGCTCGTGGCGGTGCACCAGGCCAATCTCGCCGGCGCGAATGGGCAGCTCGCGGTAGGAGTGCGGCTTGGAGGCGTACACCAGCACGCCGCCCGGGCAGTTCATAGGCTTAATGCAGTACTCTTCGTCGTCGATGACGGTGGAGTACATGTTGTCCTTGTAGTGGTCCCAGTGGCCCGAGGTCTTCCACAGCTGCTTGTTCATGATGAGCGGCGTGGAGATCTCCACGTAGCCGGCTTTGTGGTGGATCTCGCGCCAGTAGTCCAGCAGCGTGTTCTTAAGGATCATGCCGTTGGGCAGGAAGAATGGGAAGCCGGGGGCCTCGTCGCGCATCATAAAGAGGTCCATCTCGCGGCCGATCTTGCGGTGGTCGCGCTTCTTGGCCTCCTCCAGCATGTGCATGTGCTCGTCGAGCTCTTCCTTGGTGGCAAAGGCGACGCCGTTGATGCGGGTGAGCATCTTGTTGTCCTTGTCGCCCTTCCAGTAGGCGCCCGAGACGCCGGTGAGCTTAAAGGCCTTCAGAGCCTTGGTGTAGCAGATGTGGGGGCCGACGCACATGTCGATGTAGTCGCCCTGCTGGTAGAAGGTGATGCGGGCGTCGTCGTCCAGGTCGCCGATGTGCTCGACCTTGTACTTCTCGCCGCGCTCCTCCATAAGGGCGATGGCCTCGGCGCGGGGCTTCTCGTACACGGTGAACTTGAGGTTCTCCTTGACGATCTTCTTCATCTCGGCCTCGATCGCGGGGAAGTCGTCCTCGCTGATCTTGACGCCCTCGGGCAGGTCGACGTCGTAGTAGAAGCCGTTGTCGGTCGCGGGGCCGTAGGCAAAGTCGGCCTCGGGGTACAGGCGCTTGATGGCCTGCGCCATGATGTGCGCGGCGGAGTGGCGGATGACGTGCGTGACCTCGTCCTGCGGGAGCTCGGCCACCGAACCGTCATTGTAGAGTGCCTTCATGGGTATGTTTTCTCCTCTCGGATGCCTGATGCAAGTGCGCGCGATGCGCTCGGCGTTTTTGACTTGCATCATTATAGGCAGGTTGCCTTGGTATACAAGCGCCCGCCGCACCTTAATGGCACGGCGGGCGATTTTCTACGCATGCTTCATCGTGTGGGGTGGGGTGTGGGGCGCGCGGCTTTCGCGTGACGCGCGGTGCCCGTGGCTTACGGCCGGCCCGGCGATGGATGCGTTACTGGATGCGAGTTCGGCAGTAGGGGCAGACCTTCCAGTGCGCGTCGAGCGGGCGATGGCAGCTGGGGCACACGTTGCGAACCTGGGTGTCGCACACGGGGCACACGACAAAGTCCTTCTCGATGGGCGCGCCGCACTGCGGGCAGGTGCCGTACTGGGCAAGCTGGCGCTCGCGCAGGGCCATGTCCAGCTCCTGCTCCTCGCGGTCGGCCGCGTAAGAGTGCGGGCGCAGGACCAGGTAGGCGATGAGGCCAACAAACGGGATGAGGGCGATGATGCCCCATGCCACGTAGGCGCTGGCGCCGCGGCGGCGAGCGTCGATGAACACATAGACGACCGACAGCACGTACAGGGCGATGATAAAGCCCACGAAGGCGTAGATGACGCCCATAAGCTGCGGCGACATGAGCTCGTTGATGTATTTGGACATTGAGGTGTACCTTTCGGGGTAGTTACAGCTCGGGTTAGTGTAACACGGGGGTCAACGATTTGGCAGGTCGGGGCAGTGGGCGGACAGAAACATCTCAATCTGTAACAGGTGGAGTCCTAAAACCTTTCTTACTGTTACAGATGAAGATGAACGGTCGGACCGCCGGGCCAATGTCTCGATCTGTAACAGTAACTCGGCAAAATCCGTCCCAGATGTTACAGATCGAGACAAACCGTTCCCTCCCCGACTTCAATCTCAATCTGTAACACCTAGGCCTGATATTCCCTCCTTACTGTTACAAATCAAGACAAACGATGACCCCACCAGTCATATGTCTCGATCTGTAACATCTAGACCCCAAATCCGCACCTTACTGTTACAAATCGAGACAAACGAAAACCATCCCGACCGTTCATCTAAATCTGTAACACCTAGGGTCCAAAAACCCTTCTAACTGTTACAGATTGAGACAAAGAGAAACGTCCAATCCCAAAATCTAAATCTGTAACAACTAGGGACCAGAAACCCTTCCACCTGTTACAGGACGAGACAAACGGTCACTCCATCAGACAAAAATCTCAATCTGTAACAGTTACTCACCAAAAACGGGTCTACCTGTTACAGATTGAGACAAACGGTGAACCAGCCGACCAAACGTCTCGATCTGTAACATCTAGACCCCAAATCCCCCTCTTCCTGTTACAGAACGAGACGAACGTTCGACCGTGGACTCAGCATCTCGATCTGTAACGGGTAACGGCATCGACCGCGAGCTTGGGTGGTGGTGCCCGCGGTCTGGCGAGGACGACATCCGTGCTGGGTCTTCCCTCGCCTGCCGTTGGCGGATGTTGCGGGGCTGTTCGCCGCATTGCCGCCGCACTGGGGGTGTGCAGACCGTAGGATAGTCTTATTGACAGCCTTTCAACTGGTCTGGGAGGCACTGTGACAGAAACGTTTGATATCGCGATTGTGGGCGCGGGCATCACCGGATGCGCCATCGCGCGACAGCTCGCGCGGTATGACTTGTCCATTTGCGTGGTCGAGGCGGCCAACGATATTGCGTTGGGCGCGTCGAAGGCCAACGGCGGCCTGGTGCATGCCGGCTACGACCCAGCGCCTGGCACGGTGAAGGCGCAGGTCAACGCCCGCGGCTGCGAACTCTACGGTACGTGGGCGCAGGAGCTGGGCTTTTTGTTCCGCCGCACCGGGTCGATGGTGCTGGGCTTTAACGACCAGGACCGCGCGCATCTGGAGCAGCTGCGGCGCAACGGCTTGGCGAACGGCGTGCCCGAGCTGTCGATCATCGGGCCCGAGCGCATCCACGAGTTGGAGCCACGCGCGAGCGCCGAGGCAACATGCGCGCTGTGGTGCCCCTCGACCGGTTTTGTCGACCCATTTGAGGTTGCCATCGCCGCGCTGGAAAACGCTGTCGCCAACGGGGTGACGTTTATGCGATCCACGCCGGTGGAGTCGATTGAGGTTGCCAACCAAGGCGCTGAGGCCGTGCGCTTTACGCTGACGACGCCCGCCGGCGATGTGCGCTGCCGCTGCCTCATTAACGCCGCGGGCAACGGCGCCGCCGACATCTCGCATATGGCCGGTGCCGAAGATTTTCAGATGGTCTGGCGCCAGGGCAACATCGTGGTGCTGGACAAGGAACCGCGCGCGGTCATGCCGCTCTACCCCGTGCCGACGCCGGTGTCGAAGGGCGTTATCGTGACGGGCACCGTGCACGGCAACACCGTGATCACCGCCACGGCTGCCGTGCGCGAGCCGGGCGACACGCAGACCTATGCGAGCGATGTGAACGCGCTGCTGACCGGCGCGCGCAAGCTGGTGCCCGATCTTGATACGCGACGCGTGGTGCGCGCATTTGCCGGCGGGCGTCCGGTCATTCAGGAAACGAACGACTTCTTTATTGGACAGTCGGCCGTGGTGCCGGGGCTGTTCCAGGCGGCGGGCATTCAGTCGCCGGGTGTGGCGAGCGCGCCGGCCATTGCCGAGCGCATGGAGCTTGTGATGCGCGAGGCGGGCGTGGAGCTGCACGAGCGGACGGACTGGAACCCAATTCGCCGCGCGCCGGACGATTTTGACCGCATATCGCTGGCGCGCAAGGAGGAGCTGATCGAGTCCGATCCCGCGTGGGGCCAGATTGTCTGCCGCTGCGAGACGGTGCCCGAGGCCGAGATCGTGGCCGCGATCCGACGCCAGCCAGGCGCGGTCTCGGTCGAAGGCGTCAAGCGCCGCTGTCGCGCCGGCATGGGCCGGTGCCAGAGCGGCTTTTGTCAGAGCCGCGTGGTGGCGATTCTGGCCCGCGAGCTGGGCTGCGACCCCAGCGAGGAGCTTTTGGAAGATGCCGGTTCTTGGCTGGTTGAGGGACCGCTGAAGGGGGTGCGCTAGGATGGCAGCGTTTGATATGCACGACGAACGCGCAGAGGCCGGAACCGCAGCGTCGGTGGCAACGCAGGCCTTCGACGTGGTCGTTATCGGAGGCGGCCCCGCCGGTATGGCGGCCGCGCTTGCCGCGCAAAAGGCCGGCGCGCAAGTGGCCATCGTTGAACGCGAACAGCATCTGGGCGGAATCCTCCGCCAGTGCATTCACCCGGGTTTTGGCCTGTCGCACTTTAAGCAGGAGCTCACCGGCCCCGAGTACGCGCAGCGCTTTATCGACCAGGTGCGCGCGACCGACATCGTGCTGTTCTTGGACAGCATGGTACTTGGAATCGATTCGGGCGAGGGCGCGGGCGCGTCGAGCGTGAACGAGGGTGCGGGAGATGCCGCAGTCCATACCGTCACGCTCATGAGCCGTGCCGGTATGCTGCAGCTCACCGGGCGTGCGGTCGTCCTTGCTATGGGATGCCGCGAGCGCACACGCAGCGAGATCAAGATCCCCGGCAGCCGTCCCGCCGGCGTGTTTACGGCGGGCCTGGCGCAGCGATACATCAATATCGAAAACCTCAAGCCCGGCTCACGTGCCGTCATTTTGGGCTCGGGTGACATCGGGCTGATCATGGCGCGCCGCTGTACGCTCGAGGGAATTTCGGTCGAGGGCGTGTACGAGCTCATGCCGTACGCCAACGGTCTGCGCCGCAACGTCAAGAACTGCCTGGACGACTTTGGCATTCCGCTTCACCTGTCTACTACCGTCACACGCGTAATCGGACGCGACCGCGTGGAGGCCGTCGAGGTGAGTAAGGTCGACGAGCACCTGGCACCCATTCCGGGGACCGAGCGCGTTGTTCCGTGCGACACGTTGCTGCTTTCGGTGGGTCTGATTCCCGAGAACGAGCTTTCGGTGGGCGCGGGCGTTGAACTTGACCCGCGCACGCGCGGCGCCGTGGTGGACCAGAGCCTGCAAACGGGCGTGCCTGGCATCTTTGCCTGCGGAAACGTGCTGCACGTGCATGACCTGGCAGACAACGTGACGACCGAATCCGAGCGCGCCGGTGCGGCTGCGGCGGCGTGGGCGTTGAACGACGACGCCGGGGCGAGCGCTGCGAGTACGGGCTGCGAACTCACGGTCTCCCCTGCCGGCATCGCGGGCTACGCATTGCCGGGGCGCATTACGGCTGTGGCGCTCACCAAGCTCAACTTCCGCGTGCGCCGACCGGTCAACGCCGCCCGCGTGCGCATTCTCGCTGGCGACGAGGAACTGTTTGCAGGCAAGGTCCGACCGTTTAAACCGAGCGCCATGGAAAGCTTCCCGGTGCCGGCAAAGGTGGTTCAGCGCGCACTCGACCTAGGTGCTAGCGAGATTGTCCTGTCCGTCGACCCCGTTGAGGAGGTGTAAGGCCATGAGCACGAATGCGACCGAGACATTACAGTTCAACTGCACCACCTGCCCATCCGAGTGTCTCCTGACCGTAGAGGTGGAGCGCGATACCAACGGTGCCGTGGCAGCGGTGCGCTCCGTGACCGGAAACAACTGCCCACGCGGTGATAAATTCGCGCATCAGGAACTCACCTGCCCCATGCGCGTGCTCACCACCACCGTAGCGGTATCCGGCGGCGACGAGGCGCTGCTGCCCGTGCGCACGGTCGAAGCCATCCCGTTGGCACTCCACACCCAAGCGATGGGCCTCATCCGCACCCTGGTCGTCGAAGCCCCCATCCGCATGGGCGACGTCGTGCTGAAAGACCTCCTCAACACGGGCATCGACCTCATCGCCAGCATGGACATCGACACAGCCTAAGCAGCTCATTTGGGACGTGGCTCTTTTAGCTACCCCGCCATCCACCCCGCCCCTCCTCAATTGCGTTGAAATAGTTCCTGATTTCCGCCAGAACCCCGGCATCCAGGAACTATTCCACCGCAACTATCCTTGGAATCGGTATTTAGCTTGTTCCTACTTTAGTGCCATTTCAAAACTATACCGGATTACGGGGCTGATTCGGAGACCCCCATCCATACCGGCAATTTTCGATTTTTGATAAGCCCTCTACCTGCGGTTTAAATTTCGCGATTTTTCCCATGGTCAAGTAATACAGATCCAGCCCCGTAATCCGCCATACTTTTGAAGCCAGCCCATTTGGGACGGGCCTCTTATGACTACTTTTTCCTGCGCGCTTGCCAGGCTCGCCATGGAGTGTCCCAAACTGCCGGCAGAGACGATATGAGCAGGACATAAAAACATTGAGAGCCCCTGCTGCAT
>CABUDJ010000035.1 GCA_902490325.1 uncultured Collinsella sp.
AAAAAACGCGCCGTCCGCGCCCGACGGTCTACATTGTGAGCGGCGAGGATGCGGCCGATCGCGCCGCGCGCAGCCTTGCCGCCTACGTGGGTCTGGCACACGTGTGCCGTTTTCCCGAGCGCAAGGACTATCCGTGGCGCGAGCAGGCGCCCGACGATGCTGTGGTTGCCCAGCGCTGCGAGGCCCTGGGACGCATCGTTCGCGGTGACAACTGCATCATGGTCGCCTCGGCCCGCGCGTTGCTGCGTTGCGTGCCGCCAGTCGAGAGCCGCTACTGGGAGTCCACGACCTTCGCGGTGGGCGAGGAGATTCCTTTTGACGAGGTGCCGCAGCGCCTGGTGGGCATGGGCTACACCAATGCCGGCGCCGCCGACGCGCCTGGTCTGTTCCGCGTGCACGGCGACACCGTCGAGGTGTTCCCCGCGCAGGAAAAAGCGCCCGTGCGCATCGAGTTCTTCGGCGACGAGATCGATCGCATCCGTCGCATGGTGAGCTCAACGGGGCAGACCATCGGCAACGAGGACAGCATCGAGATCTTCCCCTGCCGTGAGCTGGCGCTTACCGACGAGGCCGTCCACAACATGCATGTGGCGCTTTATCGCGCCAGCCAGGACGACAGCAAACTGGCAGCGCTGCTCGAGATGGTGGATGCGCGCATCGTCACGCCCGAGCTCGACCGCTTTTTGCCGGTGATGTACGGCCAGACCGTGAGCCCGCTGGCGCACGTGAGCGGCAAGGCGCTCGTGGTGCTGTCCGAGCCGCGCTCGCTGTTCGACGATTGCCTGCGTGCCTACGAGGATATCGAGGCCCGTGCCGGCGAGGCGGGGGTCGACCGACTGGATGGCCTGTATGTACGTGCCCAGCAGCTCGATTTTGGTGCTCAGCAGCGCCTGAACTACGTAAGCCTCATCCGTGCCGGCGGTGCGGTTACGGCCGAGCTCAAGATTGAGCAGCCGGCCATCGCGGGTTCGGACAATCGCTTTATGACGCGCATTCAGGAAGTCGTGGGCAAGCGTTACGCCTGCGTGTTTGCCATTCCCGACCGCGGTGCGCGCGAGTCGATGGAGCTCACCTTTGGCGACGAGGGCATTACCTTTGAGGAATCGCTGACCGCGGCGCCCGAAAACGCCGGCGTCATTGGCGAGCGCGTGCGCGTGGCGGCGGCAGATTCTGCCGACCGTGCTGCCCGTCAGGATGCCCATGCTGCAATTCGCGAGCGCAAGGCCGATGCGCTCAACGCCCGCTCGCTCGAGGCAGGTGCCGCCCAGGCAGCCGCCGGCGCCGCCGTGCCTACTATCTCGCGCGGACGCGTGACCTTTGTCGATGCCGCTCTGCCGCAGGGCGTGGTGGTGCCCGATGCCAACCTGGCCGTGTTCTCGATTGCCGACCTCAACGCCCGCATGGACGCCAACCGCGCGCGCAGCCGCCGCAAGGTGGACATTACGCAGATCACATTCCCGTTTAAGCCGGGCGACTACGTGGTGCACGCCACTCACGGCATCGCACTCTTTAGCGAGATCGCGCGCCAAGAAGTGGGCGGCAAGGAGCGCGACTACTTTTTGCTGGAATATGCCGACGGCGACAAGCTCTACGTGCCGCTCGAGCAGGTCGACCGCATCACGCGCTATGTTGGCCCCGACGGCGACAAGCCGCGCCTGACCAGGCTCAACACCGCCGACTGGACGCGGGCTACCAACAAGGCGCGCAAGAATGCCAAAAAGCTGGCGTTTGACCTGGTCGACCTGTATACACGCCGCTCGTCGATTACCGGTATCGCCTGCCCGCCCGACACGCCCGAGCAGATCGAGATGGAGGAGAGCTTTCCCTACGACGAGACGCGCGACCAGCTGGAGGCTATTGCCGACATCAAGGCCGACATGGAAGCGCCCAAGCCCATGGACCGCCTGCTGTGCGGCGACGTGGGCTTTGGCAAGACCGAGGTTGCCCTGCGCGCGGCGTTTAAGTGCGTGGACTCCGGCCGCCAGGTCATGGTGCTCTGCCCCACGACCATTCTGGCCCAGCAGCACTATGAGACGTTCTTTGAGCGCTTTGCCCCGTTTGGCCTCGAGGTCGAAGTGCTCAGCCGCTTCCGCACCCCGGCGCAGCAAAAGCGCGCGCTTAAGGCGTTTGCCGAGGGCACGATCGACGTGCTCATCGGCACGCACCGCTTGCTTTCTGCCGACGTGAACCCCAAGAACCTGGGCATGGTGATCATCGACGAGGAGCAGCGCTTTGGTGTGCAGCACAAGGAGCAGCTCAAGAACCTGCGCGAGCAAATCGACGTGCTCACGCTTTCGGCAACGCCTATTCCGCGAACCATGCAGATGGCCACGAGCGGCGTGCGCGACATGAGCCTGATCACCACACCGCCGACCGGGCGTCGTCCCGTGATCGTGCACGTGGGGGAGTACGACCCCGATGTGGTGAGCGCGGCGATTCGCCTGGAGGTGGGCCGCGGCGGCCAGGTGTACTACGTGTCCAACCGCGTTAAGACCATCGATGACGCCGTGGCGCGCGTGCATGAGGCCGCGCCCGAGGCGCGCGTGGGCGTGGCACACGGCAAGATGAGCCCGCGCGAGGTCGAGGACGTGATGATTGAGTTCGCGACCAAAAAGATCGATGTGCTCATCGCCACGACCATCGTGGAGAGCGGCATCGACAACGCAACGGCCAACACGCTGATCATCGAGGACTCGCAGCGCCTTGGCCTGGCGCAGCTCTACCAGCTCAAGGGCCGTGTGGGCCGCTCTGCCACGCAGGCCTACGCGTACTTTATGTTCCCCGGCGAGCTGCCGCTCACCGAGGAGGCAACGGCGCGCCTGACCGCACTTTCCGAGTTCCAGGACCTGGGCAGCGGCATGCGCATCGCCATGCGCGACCTAGAGATCCGTGGCGCCGGTTCGCTTATGGGAGCCGAGCAGCACGGCAACCTGTCGAGCGTGGGCTTTGATCTGTTTACGCAGATGCTGGGCCAGGCCGTGGCCGAGGCGCGCGGCGATGACGACGCCGGCGTGGAGGCGGCGAGCGTGGGTATTAACCTGCCGGCCGACTACTTCTTGTCCGAGGAGTACCTGCCGGCGGTGGACCAGCGCGTGCTCGTGTACCGTAAGCTCGCAGCGGCCGAGGACCTGGAGAGCATTGACGAGGTGCAGGAAGAGACCGAGGCCGCGCATGGTGAGCTGCCGTTGGCGGGACTCAACCTGTTCAATCGCGCGCGCATCCGCATTCGCGGCGAGCGCCTGGGGCTCGAGAGCGTCACGCTCAGCGGCGGTCGCATCACGTTTTTGGGCGTCGACGTGCCCAAGAAGGTGGCCTTTGAGCTTAAGACCCGCTATGGCGCGGTGAACTTCCCCAAGAGCCGCAAGTTGTCGGTGCCCTACAAGGCGGGCGCCGGCGCGGGCAGCGGCCTGGGTCGCGGTCTCGACGCCAACGACGGCACCGGCCCCGTGGCCGCGGCACTCATGCTGCTGCAGCAATTAGGCGCGAGCGACGATGACTAACAAGTAGGGGGCGTGGCGGGGCAGAGCTACCAGTTGTTCTTTGCCCGCCACCTCGCAGGTTGATTCCAGCCCCATCGAAAGGAAAGCATGTTCGGGTACATCTACAAGAAAGACGCCGCCGCTATCGCGGTTGTCCTGTGTCTTTGTCTGGGCGTGGGCAGTTTCTTCGATTATCAGATCTCGAGCGCGCTGTTCAACATCGGCAGCATGTACGGCCGCTTTATCGAGGCCGCTGGCGAGTTGCCGTTTGAGCTGACGGCGAGCATCGCGGGCGTTATGCTCGTGCGCGCGGTGCGTCCCGACTCCAGGGGCAGCAAATGGCTTGCCGCGCTCGGCATCCTCGTCAACGTTGGCCTGACCGGCTACGAGATCGTTTCGTCCCTGAGGGTTGGCGGTAAACTCATTGCGGCTCAGTTGGTGCTGACGTTTGTGCTGGTCATCGCTGCCAACCTTATCGTCTATCGCCTCACGCGCACGACCGAGCCCGACGAACTCACGCGCTGGGCGTTGATGGTGCTTGCCGTGTGGATCGCTCAGGCCATCATCCTCAACGTGATCGTCAAGCCACTGTGGTCGCGCCCGCGCATGCGCGTGATCGAGGTCACGCCGGGGCTCAATTTTCAGCCGTGGTGGGTGATCGGCAATCCCGACAAGTGGACCTATATCGCCGCCGGCGTGATCAAGGACGGGTTCAAGTCGTTTGCGAGCGGACACACGGCGCATGCGGCGATCGGCCTTATGCTCGCCGGGCTTCCCGCGGCAGCCTTTAAGGAAAAACCGTCGCGTCGCCGCGTGATTTTTTGGGCGGCGGCTGTGATCGCGGCGCTCGTCGCCTTTGGGCGCATCGTGATAGGTGCGCACTTTTTGAGTGACGTGAGCTGCGGTTTTGCCCTGGTACTGGCACTTGAGTGCCTTGCCGCGCGCATTGCCTATCCCAACGGCGTACAATAGCTCCGTTTGAATCATCTGGCCGATACCCGGTAAGAGAGGATTGCCATGCTCGCGTTTAACAACGATTATTCCCACGGCGCACATCCGGCAGTGCTGCAGGCGCTCGTCGACACCAATATGGAGCTGCAGCCCGGCTACGGTACCGATGCGCACACCGAGCGCGCCAAGCAACTTATTCGCGAGGCCTGCCAGGCCCCTGATGCCGACGTGTTTTTTCTGGTGGGCGGCACGCAGGCCAACGCGACGGTGATCGACATGCTGCTTGCGCCCTACGAGGGCGTCGTTGCTGCTGAGACTGGCCACGTCGCCTGTCACGAGGCGGGCGCTATCGAGTTTGGCGGCCACAAGGTGCTCACCATCCCCGGCTACGAGGGCAAGATGCACGCCGAGGACCTCGAGAACTATATCCAGGTGTTCTACGAAAACGAGAGCTACGAGCACACGGTGTTCCCGGGTGCCGTGTATGTGAGCCTATCGACCGAGTACGGCACGCTGTACTCCAAGGCCGAGCTCGCGGCGATTCACGCGGTGTGCCAGAAGCGCGAGATTCCGCTGTTTGTGGACGGTGCTCGCCTGGCCTATGCGCTGGCGGCCGATGAGTGCGACATTACCCTGCCCGAGCTGGCGCAGCTGTGTGACGTGTTCTACATCGGCGGCACCAAGTGTGGTGCGCTCTGCGGCGAGGCTGTGGTGTTCTGTGGCATGCACGCCCCGGCGCACCCCATTCCGCGTATTAAGCAGCATGGCGCACTGCTCGCCAAGGGCCGCCTGATGGGTGTGCAGTTCGAGGCTCTTTTTACCGATGGCCTGTATTTTGAGATTGGTCGCCAGGCGATTGAGACCGCTCAGGCGCTTCGTCGTGTGCTGCACGAGCGCGGCTACCAGTTCTTCTTGGAGACGCCCACGAACCAGCAGTTCGTGATTCTGCCCAACGAGGATATGGCCCGCATTCGCGAGCATGCGGCGATCGAGTACTGGGAAAAGTACGACGATACTCATACGGTAGTGCGCTTTTGCACCAGCTGGGCCACGACGCAGGAGGACATCGACGCGCTGGCGGCTGTCCTGTAGCCTGATGTAATGACGAGGGGCCGCCCTGCGCTGGGTTTGGCGCAGGGCGGCCTTTGCTTTTGGGGGAGAAGAGTTGTATGACCGAGATGTCCGAGCCGACGATTCGCCTGGCGACGCCCGAAGACGCGCCGGCGTTGCTTGCCATCTATGAGCCATATGTGCGCCAGACGGCGATTACCTGCGAATACGAGGTGCCGAGCGTTGAGGAGTTCGCCGGGCGCATCGAGCGTACGCTCAAGCGCTATCCGTACCTGGTGATGGAGCTGGACGGGCGTCCGATAGGCTATGCCTATGTGAGTCCGCTCAACAGCCGCGAGGCATACGACTGGTCGGTCGAGACGTCGATCTACCTGGCACGCGATGTGCGCCATGGCGGGCTGGGTCGCAAGTTGCACGATACGCTCAAGCAATGCCTGATTGCGATGGGCATCACCAACATGTGCGCGCTCATCGCCGTGCCGCACGATAAGGACGACGAGTATCTGACGCACAACAGCCAGGATTTCCATGCCCATATGGGATATCGCCTGGTGGGTGCCTTCGACCGCTGCGCCCAAAAGTTCGGCCGCTGGTACGACATGTGTTGGATGGAGCTGGTCCTAGCCGAGCGCACGCCCAACCAGCCCAAGCCAACCTGGTTCCCCGACCTCCTCGCTTAAAACCACCACGAAGGTGCCTGTCCCCTTTGTGGTGGTTTTGGCAGGTTAGCCGATGGGCTCGGTGTATTTGGCACGGTCGGTGCGCTGGATGCGCTTGGAGACATGGAGCGGGCGGCCGTCGGTGTCGTAGACGTAGTCGGTGATTAGGATCAGCGCCTGCCCGCGCTCAACGTTGAGCAAAAACGCCTCGTTTTGCGAGGCATAGCACACCTCAAAGGTCTTGTGCCCCTGTGCCGGCGCGCGATGGAATTCCTGGCGCAGCGTCGCGTAGAGCGAACCATTGATATCGCGATCGATGAGTGCTTCAAAGCTCGGTGGTAGATAGGTAGTCTCCAGGCACAGCGGCGCATCGTCCAGATAGCGCAGACGGACAAGTTTGACGAGCTTGCTGCCCACGGCCGCATCAAAGAACTTAGCTATACTGCCGCCCGCCTTGGTAAAGCCCGAGTCCACCGTGCGCGTGGTGGGCTTCATGCCCTGACCCTGGACCTGCGCCGTATAGCTCGAAAACACCAGGTTGTTCTCGTGGAGCGCCGGCGTGTCGGCCACAAAGGCGCCGCGCCCGCGCTCGGTTCGAACCAGACCCTCATCAACGAGCACCTTAAGGGCATGGCGTACGGTGCTGCGCGACAGCCCCGATTCGTCCATGAGCTCCATCTCGGACGGCAGCTTGTCTCCGCGTGCGTAGATGCCGGCGGCGATGCGGTCGCGAAGCGTACCCGCCAAGCGCTCGTATTGGCTCAGTTTCTTTTTAGATGAAGCGTTCATGCGATCAGCCTATATCTAACTTGTATGCTTATCTAAGCAAGCATGTATTCAATACGACAACAAAACAGCTGGTAGCCAATTATCAAAAACCGCATCAGCAAAAATTCTAAGATAAATATAGCATACAACTAGTCGACATAACCAAAACATGTATGTAACTTGTATGCCTGTGATGAGCATCAAACGAGAAGAAAGGCTGATGCACGATGACCACTCAGGAACAGGTTAAGGATGTCGTTTCCCAGGTTTTGGCTGACAAGGCAGACAAGGGCGGCATCAAGCGCGTCGTGTGGATTGGCGCCGGCGGATCCAACGGCGGCAACTATCCTGCCCAGTACTTTATGGAGCACGAGGCCACGCAGGTCGTGAGCTCCAGCTACACCAGCAACGAGTTCGTGCACGCCACCCCGGCCTACGTCAACGAGAACACCCTGGCCGTCGTCGTGTCCATGCGCGGCACCAAGGAGACCATCGTCGCCGCCCAGGTCGCCAAGGACCACGGCGCCAGCACCATCGCAATCTATGTCGACGAGTCCGGCCTCACCGAGGTCTGCGACTACAAGATCCAGTATGACAGCCTGGCCGTCGACGAGTCCTGCATGGGCCGCACCAACTCCGCCGTCGTGACCATGATCGCCATGGAGCTTACGCAGCAGACCGAGGGCTATGCCGAGTACGAGACCGCTATGGCCGCCTTCGACCTGGTTGACCCCATCTATCGCAAGGCCGTCGAGTACACCCGTCCGCTCGCCGCCAAGTGGGCCGAGCAAAACGCCGACAAGCCCTGCATCAACGTGATGGCTCAGGGTCCGCTCTTTGGTGCCGCCTACGTCTTTAGCATCTGCAACGTGCAGGAGATGTTGCAGATCGACTCCTGCACCATCAACACCTGCGACTTCTTCCACGGCCCCTTCGAGATCCTGGACAAGCGCACCTCGCTGTTCCAGCTCATCAGCGTCGGCCGCAGCCGCTGCAACGACGAGCGCGGCATCCGCTTCGTCAACCAGTACGGTGGCGAGCGCGTCTATCAGCTCGACGCCAAGGAGCTCGGCCTCAACGACATCAAGGACAGCGTGAGCGAGTACTTCAATCACCTGATCTTTGCCCCGATCCTCAACAACGTGTACATGCGTGCGCTCTCTGCCGTCACCCACAAGGACTACATGACGCGCCGCTACATGTGGAAGCTGGACTACTAGGGGATAGAGCGGCCTAACAGCTCGATGTCCTCATAAGTTGCGGTGGAATAGTTCCTGCTTGGGGGCTTGAAGCCTCTATTTAGGAACTATTTCACCGCAACCGCCCAGTAATCCGCTGGGGGCGGAGGAAAACGGATCACTTATCCGCTCGCCGATTTGTGTCTTGAAAAATGTATATAACGACTATAACGTAGTGTGAAACATATTGGAAACAATACCGAGGAGGCTGCGTTGAAGAAAAGCAATCTGGGCTATGTGCTGGTGCTGATCGCCGCGCTTATGTGGGGCAGCATCGGAATCTTTGTAAACGGCATTGCGGCCATGGGCGTTTCGTCCCAGAGCATGGCTGCCTTTCGCTTGTTGGTCGGAGCGCTTGTCTTGGCGCCGGTCCTGATGTTTATGGGCTGCCGTCCGGGTGAGGG
This sequence comes from uncultured Collinsella sp., assembly GCA_902490325.1. Lineage (GTDB taxonomy): Bacteria > Actinomycetota > Coriobacteriia > Coriobacteriales > Coriobacteriaceae > Collinsella. The sequence continues at coordinate 8,571 of CABUDJ010000035.1, forward strand.
GTCTACCGTGGCTCAGGGTCCCCTGGCGCTATTCAAGGCAAGCCCCAAAGAGCTCGTCCCCTGCGCACTTGTCGGTATCGTCGGCTTGGCCGTCGCCAACACCTGCTATTACGAGTGCATGGGCGAGGTGGGCATGTCCACGGCCTCGGTGCTGCTCTACACCTCGCCGGTGTTTGGCGTCATGCTCGGCCGCGTGCTTTATCGCGAGGACGTGACCCCCAACAAGCTCGTTGCCATTGTCTTTAACATCGTTGGCTGCGTGCTTGCGGTGACCAATGGCGACCTTTCCGGTTTTCATTTTTCGGTTTGGGGCGTCACGTCGGGCGTGATTGCAGGCTTTTGCGGTGCGTCGCTTGCGGTGTTTAGCCGGATAGCAACCAAGACGGTCCACCCGCTGGCTGTCACGTTTTGGGGCTTTGTTTTTGGCGGTGCGGTTATGGCAGCTATCGCGGCTCCGTGGCCGGATGTCGCCGCGGCAATGTCGCCACAGCTGCTGTTGTTGTTCCTTGGCTTTGGACTCATCCCCACAGCCGTGGCCTACATCTTATATATGCAGGGTCTGTCCATGGGGCTCGAGACATCGAAAGTTCCCGTCGTAATGTCTTTCGAGACGGTCGTCACCGTACTGGTGGGCATTGGTGTCTATGCCGAGCCCGCCGGCGCGATCAAGGTCCTGGGCATCGTGCTGGTGCTCGCGTCCATCCTGATCATGAACACCGATTTCTCCAAGCTGCGCAACAGTGCCTTTGTCGGCCATATCGTTGAGAGCATGACCTTTAAGCCCAACGCGTGGTGGACGGAGAAATCGCAGGACATGGATCTGTTCCGCGAGCGCACCGGCATCGCGCTGGAGCCCACCGTGCAGGAAAGCCCCTGGTACTTTGTGCGATAGAGGATTGCGCGCAGGGTCTGACCTCGGGTTATCCAGCCAGCGCCGGCCAACCCAGCCCCAACGTTTCAAGTACGTTAAACCCGTCAACGGTCGATTTTCATCCGCGAACGGTCTTTATACTAATTAGCAATATCCGCAACGTATAAGACGTTATAATGACCATAACGAAAAGGAGGAGGCAAGATGAATCAGATCATTCTCGCATCTCATGGCGGCCTGGCCGCAGGCGCCAAAGACACGCTCGAGATGGTTCTCGGCGACGTGTCGAACGTCCACGTCGTGTCGCTTGCTCGTGACGACAAGGAGCCCATCACCAATAAGGTTGAGGCTATGATCGCCACGTTCAACGCGGACGACACCGTCTATGTGCTGACCGATATGCTCGGCAGCTCGGTCAACAACAACATGGTCGAGCTTTCCAAGAACGGCACGAAGTTCACGGTGATCAGCGGTTTCAACATTCCGCTGGCACTGACGCTCGCTATGAGCCCCGCCCCCATCAAGGGCGCCGACCTCGCGGCCCTCATCAACGAGGCCCGCACCGGTCTGACCAACCCCAACGCACCGGTCGAGGTCGCCGCGGCTCCCGCCAAGAAGGCCAAGGCGTCCCGTCACAGCTCCGGTCCCGCCAAGATCGTCCTCGCGCGTCTTGACTATCGTCTGCTGCACGGCCAGGTCGTCTTTACCTGGACCACCAAGGTCCAGGCCGAGCGCATCATCGTCGTCGACAACGCTGCCGCCAACGATGACATCAAGAAGGGCGCCCTTAAGCTGGCCAAGCCCCAGGGCGTGCGCCTGAACGTCTTCACCGTCGAGCGTGCCCTCGCCAAGATGGATAAGCTCAACACCCTCGGCGAGCGCGTCATGTTCGTCTTTGGCAACACTGCCGAGATGCTGCAGTTCTGCCAGGGCTACAAGCTCGACGCCATCAACCTGGGCGCCACCGCCAACCACGACGGTGCCGATCAGATTGGCGGCAAGGACAGCTCCGTCTTCCTCGACGCCACCCAGAAGGCCGACGTCAACCAGCTGCTCGACATGGGCATCAAGCTCTACGTCCAGCAGACCCCTACGTATCAGAGCGTCGACATCGACGCCAAGCTGTAATCAACCAGGCTTTTGCCTGACTGAAAGGAGAAGGGTATGAATACGTTCATCAGTGCGGTGCTCGTCGGCCTCGTCGGCGTGTTCTGCATGTGGGACTCCCGCCTGCTCGGTCGTCTTAACTTTGAGCAGCCCCTCGTTGGCGCTACGCTCGTCGGTCTGCTGCTGGGCGATGTGCCCACCGGCCTTGCCGTCGGTGCCGCCGTCGAGCTCGTGTCCATGGGCCTGGTGCAGGTCGGCGCCGCCGTTCCGCCCGATATGGTCCTGGGCGGCATCGTGGCCGCTGCCTTTGCGTGCCTGACCGATGCTTCCGCCGAGACCGCCATGACGATCGCCATCCCGGTCGCCGTCCTGGGTCAGCTCCTCGGCATCGTGTTCCGTTCCATCATCGCCGCCCTCACCCATGTGGCAGATAGCGCGATCGATAACGGAAAGTTCAAGACCGCTTACCGTATGCACATCTGCGCCGGCTCCGGTCTGTACGCCGTCATGTACTTCCTGCCGATCTTCCTCGCCGTCTTTGTTGGCACCGACCTGGTTCAGGCCATCGTCAACATGGTTCCCGAGTGGCTGTCCACTGGTCTTAACGTTTCGACCAAGATCATGACCGCCTACGGCTTGGCCCTGCTGCTCACCATGATGATCAAGAAGGGTATGACTCCGTTCCTGTTCATCGGTTTCCTGCTCGCCGCTTACCTCAACCTGTCCGTCATCGCGGTCGCTCTGATCGGTGTGTGCCTGGCTGTCGTCTTCATGGGCTTCAAGTTCAACAGTTCCCATGCAGCCGCCGGTGTCGATTCCGACTACGATCCGCTCGAAGACGACGAAGACTAAGGAGGAACACACTATGGCAACCGCAACCAAGGACGTGTCCCTGAACAAGAAGGTCAGCCAGTTCTTCTGGCGCTCCTGGGCCATCCAGGCCTCTTGGAACTACGAGCGTCAGATGAACATGGGCTTCCTCTACGGCATGGTTCCCACGCTCGACCGCCTCTATCCGGATGAGTCCGACCCCAAGCAGCTCGCTGCTAAGAAAGAGGCTTACCACCGTCACATGGCGTTCTACAACTGCACCCCGCAGACGAGCGCCTTCATCCTGGGCCTCTCCGCTTCCATGGAGGAGGAGTACGCCAAGGATCCCGAGAACTTCGACCCCGATTCGATCAACGCGGTCAAGACCTCCCTCATGGGCCCGCTTTCCGGTATCGGTGACTCCTTCTTCCAGGGCACCATCCGCGTCATCGCCTTTGGTCTGGGCGTTCAGCTGGCTCAGCAGGGCTCCATCATGGGCCCGATTCTGGCCATGCTCATCTCCATCGTCCCCTCCGTGCTGATCACTTGGTTCGCTGCCAAGATGGGTTATCAGGGCGGCCACCAGTACCTGAGCAAGCTCCAGGGCGGCGACCTCATGGAGAAGCTCATGTATGTCTGCGGCATCGTGGGTCTTATGTCCGTGGGCGGCATGATCGCCACGCTGATCGGCGCCACCACCCCGCTGCAGTTCGCTGACGGCACCGTCGTTATCCAGGACATCCTGGACGGCATGATGCCTCAGATGATCTCCCTCGGCCTCACTGGCCTTATGTATGCGCTCATCAAGAAGAACGTCAACACCGGTTGGCTTCTCGTGATCGCCATCGTGGGCGGCATCGCCCTCTCCGCGGCCGGCATCCTGGCCTAGTCGCGATCGAGCGTCTAATCGCTTTCCCCCGGGGGCCTGCCTGGCATCCCATACCCCAGGCAGGTTCCCATCCCCAAACGTGACAAAGGGACCGTCCCTTATGTCACATCCTCGACGGGCTGGCGACTCGGCCCAAATCACGGTAACCCTGCGAGCGTCCGGCAATGTGGCGCCGCAAAAATCGAAAGGAATGTGTCAGATGTACGAGATCGACCTTAACCTCCCTAAGCAGATCGTCGCTGACGTCCTGTCCAACCACGAGATCCACAGCGTTGCCTTCGTCGGCTGCGGTGCCTCCATGTCCGACCTGTACCCCGCCAAGTACTTCCTGGCCAACAACACGGACAAGCTGAACGTTCAGATCTTCACCGCTAACGAGTTCAACTACGACACGCCTTCCTGGGTCAACGAGCACACCTTCGTGATCACCTGCTCCCTCGGTGGCTCCACGCCCGAGACCGTCGAGGCCAACAAGACCGCCAAGAAGCACAACTGCCCGGTCGTCTCCCTCACCAACAAGGCTGGCTCCGCTCTGACCGTCGACGCCGACCACGTCATCGTCCACGGCTTCCACGCCAACTATGCCGCTAAGGCCGAGAAGCCTGGCTACGCCATCGCTCTTGCTCTCGAGATCCTTCAGCAGACCGAGGGCTATGATCACTACGAGGATATGATCACCGGCCTCACCAACATCTTCGACCTGTGCGAGAACGCCGCTCAGCACTGCACCAAGCTCGCCAAGAAGTTCGCTGAGGACTTCAAGGACGACAAGATGATCTACTTCATGGCTTCCGGTGCCTCCGAGAAGATGGCTTATTCTCACGCCGCCTTCCTGTTCACCGAGATGCAGTGGATCGACGCCGCCGCCTACAACACCGGCGAGTACTTCCACGGCCCGTTCGAGGTTTCCACCGAGGGTAAGCCCTACGTCTTCTTCATGTCCGATGGTGCTACCCGTCCGATGGACGCCCGCGCCCTCACCTTCCTTGAGCGCATGGGCGCCAAGGTCGCTCTGATCGACTCCAAGGACTACGGTCTGGCCGACGCCGTGCCGGCGAGCGTCATCACCTACTTCAACCCGCTGCTGCACCTCGCCGTTATGCGCGAGTACGGCAACCAGATCGCCGAGGCCCGTCAGCACCCGCTGACCATGCGTCGCTACATGTGGAAGCTTTCCTACTAATCACAAGTAAGTAAACCTTACGGGTTGATTGAGAGGGGATGGGGTTTGCGCCCCGTCCCCTTTTTTGCTCTTGAGAGGAGATGCGTATGATCAAGGCAGTGCTGTTTGATATGGACGGCGTGCTGGTCGATACCGAGTGGTTCTACAACCGCCGCCGCGTGGCGTTTATGGAGGAGAAGGGGTTCCACTTTGACGAGATCCCCGATCTCTCGGGGTCTAACGAGCCGGCCATTTGGCAGGCGCTGGTGCCCGACGATGTTGAGTTGCGCGAGCGCCTGCGCGTGGAGTACAAGCAGGTCTACAGCCCGGTCCATCCCGTTCCGTATGCCGAGCTGCTCAACGAGCAGACAGAGCCGGTGATGCGCGAACTGCACGAGCGCGGCGTGAAGTGTGCCATCGCGAGCTCGTCCTATCGCGAGCTGATTGACGAGCTGGTGGAGATCGCCGGTATCGCCGACGTGCTGGACTACACCATCAGCGGCCACGAGTGCAGCGCGTTTAAGCCCGACCCCGAGATCTACCTGCGCGCCATGGAGACGCTGGGCGTGGAGCCGGCCGAGTGCCTGGTCATCGAGGACTCGCCCTTGGGTATCGAGGCAGGCAAGCGCTCCGGTGCTCGCGTTTTGGCTTTGCGTCCGCACGAGGGCGTCAACCTGGACCAGTCCGCCGCCGATACCATCATCGACAACCTCACCGACATCCTTTCAGCCATCTAGCCATCTAGCGGCAAACCACCACGAAGGTGCCTGTCTCCTTTGTGGTGGTTGGGCGCCCGTCTCGCTCCATGCTACAATCGCCGACATGCCCCACAATTACATCTGCCTTCGAAAGGAGCCTGCGTGGCGAACGCCATCGATAAGCTCACGGACCGCGTGCTCGTGCTCGGCCGTCTTACCATCGTCCGTCGCGCCATCACGGCGGTGGCGGTCACCATATCCGCCGTGCTTCAGACCTTCCTGATCCAGGCGTTCATTCAGCCCGCCGACCTGCTTCCGAGCGGTCTCACCGGCGTCGCGGTCCTGCTCGATCGCGTTACCTCGCTCGGCGGTGTTCATATCGACACCTCGCTCGGCATGCTCGCGCTCAATATTCCCGTGGCGCTTCTGTGCTGGAGCGGCATTAGCAAGCGCTTCGTCATCTTCTCGATGATGCAGGTCGTGCTCTCGTCGCTGTTCCTCAACGTCTTTCACTTCGCGCCGTTTTTGGGCGACAAGATCATGCTCATTATTTTTGGCGGTGTGGTCTCGGGTCTGGGCGCTGCCATCGCGCTCAAGTCCGGCGCATCCACCGGCGGCACCGACTTTATCGCGCTGTGGGTCTCCAACCACACGGGCAAGACCATCTGGGGCGTTATCTTTGGTTTCAACTGCTTTATCCTGGCGATCTTTGGCTTTATGTTTGGCTGGGACAATGCGGCGTACTCCATCGTGTTCCAGTTTATTTCGACCAAGACCATCGACAGTTTCTATCGTCGCTACGACCGCGTGACGCTCCAGATCACGACGCGCAAGGCAGACGAGGTCATGACTGCCTATGTTGACCATTTTCAGCACGGCATTAGCTGTGCCGAGGTCATCGGCGGATACAGCCGCGAAAAGATGTACCTGCTGCATGCCGTTGTCTCGACCTACGAGAGCCAGGACATTATCAAACTGGTGTGCGACATTGATCCCGGCGCCGTGATCAACGTGTTCCACACGCTCAACTTTGTGGGCGGCTGGTGGGGCGGCCATGTCGACGAGCCCATGCCCACGGCCGTACCCGATCCCGATAAGCCCGCGCGCATGGCCTGCAGGCAGGCGCGCCTCATCGAGCAGGACAGCCTGCAGCAGGACGACGGCAAGTAAGGATTTGCTGTATGTGGTGTATCGTTTTATCAAACTGAGGTAACATATAAAAAGACGTTATATACGTATTAGTTATTTCGATATTTTGATAAGAGTGATCAGACATGCCTGCGCCCAAAAATGCACCGCTTTACCAGCAGATTTACGACGAAATTAAGGATGCGATCGAGAAAGGTGTTTATGCACCCAAGGAGCGTATTCCGTCCGAGCTTGAGCTAGCCGAGCAGTACGAGGTGAGCCGAATTACGGTGCGCCGCGCCGTCGAAGAGCTCTGCTCCGATGGCTACCTGGTTAAGCAACAGGGCCGCGGCACCTTTGTTTCCACGCCGCACATCAATCGCCAGTTCCACGCCTCGACGCTGCAGACGTTTACCGCGCTGTGTGCCGACAACGGCATGAAGGCGGGCGCACACGTGGTCGATCGTCAGATCGTTCCGGCGCGCCAAAATGAGATGGAATTCTTTGGTCTGCAGAAGGATGCGCTGCTGCTGCATATCAAGCGCGTGCGTACGGCCGACGGCGAGCCCATCTTTGAGGAGAACATCTTTGTGCCGTTTGACGCTTACCGTGAGCTGCTGACGGCAGATCTTGAGGACAAGTCGATTTTTGCCGAGGTCGAGCGTGTTGGCGGAACGCCGATTGTCTCGGTTGGCTACCGCACGGTCGAGGCCGTTCGAGCTAACGCCGAGCAGGCGGCCGAGTTGGGCATTGCTCCGCACGATCCGCTGCTCAACCTGCGTGCCGGCTTTATCGGTCCCAATGGCGAGCCGGTCCTGATGGGTAAGCAGTACTACGTGGGATCGCGCTACGTTATGGTCATGTAAGTTACGCGGTTTTACCAAACCGCGTAACGGCTCGACGCTGCAAACGCCCCTAAGCGGCAATCTGACGTTCAATCGTCGGTCGCGTACCCAAAGTACGCTTCCCTCCTCTTTCACGTCACCTTGCTCGCTTAGGGGCGTTTTCGCTGACTTATGCTCAACCAGCGACGTTTGCGCGCTTGTCAAGAGATTAGCCGTTGGGAAAGTGTCCAAAAATCCCACGCTCGTTCCTTTTGGATTGCGTTGCCCGTGGCCGACAGCCGTGCGGCACCGGTCCGCGTGGCGGCGTATAATCGGCGGCAGATGACTTGGACGTTAGGAAACCATGACCGATAGCATGCAGCAGATGGCGCTCGACACGCTCGGCGCCTATTTTGGCTACACCTCGTTTCGCCCGGGACAGGACCGCATGGTCGATGCGATCCTTGCCGGTTGCGACGCGCTGGGTGTTATGCCCACGGGCGCCGGCAAGTCTATTTGCTACCAGGTGCCCGCGCTCATGCTGCCCGGCATCACCTTTGTGGTGAGTCCGCTGCTGTCGCTTATGGAGGATCAGACCCGCGCGTTGCTCGCGGCGGGTGCGCGCCCCAGCTATCTCAACTCCAGCCTTACTCCGGCCCAGCAAAACACCGTGCTCAAGCGGGCACGCGAGGGCCGCTACCAGCTTATGTACGTGGCGCCCGAGCGCCTGCTCGAGCCGCGCTTTTTAGCCTTTGCGCAGGAGGCCGCGGCGGACGGCGGCATCGGCGTGCCGCTCGTGGCCATTGACGAGGCCCACTGCGTAAGCCAATGGGGCCAGGATTTCCGCCCCGCCTACCTTCAGATTCGCGAGTTCATCGATTCCCTGCCGCAGCGCCCCATCGTGGCGGCCTTTACCGCTACGGCGACCGAGCGCGTGCGCGCGGACATTCAGCAGATGCTCGGCCTGCAAAACCCTGCGACGGTGGTGACGGGCTTCGATCGCAAGAACCTCTACTTTGGCTGCGAGGAGATGGGCGACAAGGCCAAGGCCGCGTGGGTGCGCGACTATGTGATCGCGCATTCGGGCGAGAGCGGCATCGTGTATTGCTCGACCCGCAAGACGGTCGATGCGCTGGCAGGTGAGCTTGCCGAGGCGCTGGGTCCCAGCGGCATTCGCGTTGGCCGCTACCATGCCGGTATGGGCAACGACGCCCGTCGCCAAAGCCAGCGCGCCTTTATCGACGACGATATTCAGGTGATGGTTGCCACCAATGCCTTTGGCATGGGTATCGACAAGCCCAACGTGCGCTACGTGATCCACAACAACGTGCCCGAGAGCATCGAGGCCTACTACCAGGAGGCGGGCCGCGCCGGCCGCGATGGCGACCCGGCCAGCTGCCACCTGCTGTGGAACGGCAACGATTTTCGCATGCGTCGCTTTTTGATCGACCGCGGCGATGCTGCCGACGAGGCGCTCGACGACGAGCAGCGTGCGTGGGCGCTTCAGAATCGATATCGTCTGCTCAGCCAGATGGAGGGCTACTGCAATACCACCGGCTGTCTGCGCGAATACATGCTGCGCTACTTTGGCGACGAGGCCGCAGCCGAGCATGCGACCGCAGCTGGTGCGGGTGGCGCCGCCACGGACGAGGCCGAGGGCTGCGGCAACTGCAGCAACTGCCTCACGCAGTTCGAGGTCGAGGACGTCACCGATATGGCCCGCGCCGCCGTGCGCTACGTCGCCACGCGCCCCATGCGCTTTGGCAAGTCGCTCATCGCCGACGTGCTCCACGGCGGCAACACCGAGCGCATTCGCCAGATGCATCTGGACGAGGACCGCGGCTACGGTGAGCTGTCGAGCGAATCGGTCGGGCGCATCAAGGACATCATCGGGCAGCTGTGCGGCCGCGGTTATTTGGCCACCTCGCAGGGGCAGTACCCGGTCGTGGGGCTGGGCCCGCGTGCTGGCGAGGTCGAGGACGAGGCGTTCGCCTTTACCGTTAAGCGTCGCGCGTCCAAGCGCAAGGCCTCGGCCCGCGCCCGCCGTGCGGTGGATCTGCTGCGCGAGGAGGCCGAGCTGGAGCAGCACCCGCGCGTTGGCGACGATGCCGAGCTGTTCGAGCGCCTGCGTGCTCTCCGCAAGGAGATCTCGACCGAGCTGGAGATGGCGCCGTATATGGTCTTTTCCGACAAGGCCCTGCGCGGCCTGTGCCGCCTGCGTCCGCAGACGCGCGAGGAGCTGATCCAGGTCAACGGCATTGGCGAGAAAAAAGCCGACGCCTTTGGCGAGCAGTTTATGGCGGCGATTGAAGAATTTGAGTCCGAGCATGCGCGGGATGGAGCGTAACGATGGCATTCGACGATAAAACCGACCGCACTGACGTGCCCGCCGTGCCGCTGTACCAACAGGTCATGGATGACCTAAAGGGCGAGATCGCGCGCGGTGTGTACCCCGCCGGCTCGCGCATTCCTTCCGAGATGGAGCTCGTGAAGTACTACGGCGTGGGACGCATCACCGTGCGCCGCGCCATCGAGGAGCTGTCGCGCGCGGGGTATCTCAACCGCCAGCAGGGGAGGGGCACGTTTGTGTGCGCGCCCAAGCTCAAGCGCAAGATTGTCCAGAAGGGTGACGTTCAGAGCTTTTCCGAGGGTTGCGCTGCCAACGACATGGTGGCCGGAGCACGCCTGGTGTCGCGCACGGTGGTTGCGGCGACGCGCGAGGACGCGGTGTTTTTTGGGGTGGAACCCGGCTGCGAGCTCATCGTTGTCGAGCGCGTGCGCACGGCAGACGGCGTGCCCGTCATGCTCGAGAACAACGCCTTCGTGCTGGCCGACCATCCCTATCTGCAGACGCTTGCCGACAAGGACCTCACGGACAATTCCATCTTTGCGCTCGTTGCCGAGCATTCGGGCCGCGCGCCGCTCAAATCCGACCCCTGCACCGTGGAGATTGCGCTTGCCGATGCTCAGGCAGCCCCGCTGCTGGAGGTGCCGGTCGGCGAGCCGCTCTTCTATATGGAGGCGTACTTTACCGATGCGGACGAGCGGCCCTTGCTGCTCGGACGCCAAAAGATCGTGGGCTCGCGCTACGTGTTCGACATCTAACGTCCATAGATAGAACAACATAGAACAAGTTTGGTGAAATGACTTCACGAGCGTCGTCGTGCGTGCTATAAATAGGACAACATAGAACGACCGCAGGTACGAGCTGTCGTCGTTCAAAACCGCCACACAAGGAGGAAAACCAGGATGAACGCACATGATCTGGTTCAGGAAATCATCGAGCGCAAGGGCAAGATTGAGAACGTCTTTTGGATCGCTTGCGGTGGTTCGATGATCGACCTGATGCCGGCTAACGAGCTGCTCAAGCGCGAGGCCACCACGTTTACCTCGACGGTCTACACTGCACGCGAGTTTTGCCTGATGGCCCCCAAGAGCCTTGGCGAGAAGTCGCTCGTTATTGCCTGCAGCCACAGCGGCAACACGCAGGAGGTCGTCGACGGCTGCGAGATGGCGCTGGCTGCCGGCGCCGAGGTCGTTGCCCTCACCGACTGCGAGGGCTCCAAGATCGATAACGGCAAGTGGACCACCTGGGTCTATCCGTGGGGCGAGGGCGTGTCACAGGTCGAGGTGCCGCAGGGCATCGGCGCTCTGATCGCCGCCGAGCTGCTCGACCAGCAGGAAGGCTACGAGGCACTCGCTGACATGTACGAGGGCCTCAAGCAGATGGATGCGCTGCTGCCCGCCGCCCGCGAGAAGGTCAACGCCGAGCTGGGCGATCGCTTTGCCGAGCTCTGCCAGCAGCACAAGTTCTTCTATATCCTTGGTTCCGGCCCCAACTTTAGCCAGACCTATGCCATGGCCATCTGCTCGCTCATGGAGATGCAGTGGCAGCACTGCTGCTACATCCACTCCGGCGAGTACTTCCACGGCCCCTTCGAGGCCACCGAGCCCGGCGTGTTCTACTTTGTGCAGCTCGGATCGGGCGAGTGCCGCCCCATGGAGGAGCGCGCGCTGGCGTTCCTCAACACGCATACCGATACGGTAATGGTGCTCGATGCACTCGAGTACGGCGTGGGCGAGGTGCCCGCCAGCGTGCGTTCGTACCTGGAGCCGATCTTCTTCTACAACATGAGCTGCGAGCTGCGCGCCGCCCGCGGAAAGGTGTTCGACCACAGCCCTGAGATTCGTCGCTACATGGGCATCGAGCAGTACTAAGTAACGGGAAAAGTATTCACCTTCGATTCGCAGGGGCACTGCGTGAGTCAAAAAAGCGGGCCGCGCCGGCTACACGCTCGACCTGTCCGAGCACGAGCTTGA
>CABUDJ010000036.1 GCA_902490325.1 uncultured Collinsella sp.
TCTCGGAAGGCACGTGCAGACCTTTCGTCATGGCCTCCTACCTTTCTTTCGGGCCCTTGTCAGGGCCGATTCGTTAGCGCCCCTCCGTGTGAGGCGTTATTGCTGACGACATATTTATATCCAAAATCAGCCCATACTTCCACCTTGCCCCCGAACGGTTTTTTATAGGGGGTGAACGGCATACACATATACTTCACGCATGGCACACTTCATCTTAATAAAGCGTATTTACGTGCTTAAACGCGTTTTAATCCTAAAATCAAATGGAACTAAACTTTGTTAAACCATCCTCAAATTGCATATTTCCAATAAAGCTATGAATAGAATTAGCGGTTCACACCGCGTCTCAACCATTTTCATTTTTATTCAGAAAAAAGTTTGTCCTATTCATTTCTGATAAATAAATTACCGTTTACCAGACGCTTGATACCGTTCACCGGAAACTCAGTATAAGGCCCAGCGGATACCGCCTCGCTTTACGGCCCCATTTGTAACAACTTGACTTCTCGGTATAGAAAAACGGACCCGCTTCCCCTAGGGAAACGGGTCCGTTTTCGATTATCTTCGTCCTATTTGGATAAGCCCTCGAAGATCATCGGAATCCTAGCGATCGAACTCCGCCAGCGCCTCGCCCAAAAGCCTCAGGCCCTCGCGAAGAACGTCCTCGCTCGCGCAGTAGCCCAGGCGTGCGCCGCAGGGGAGCTCAAAGCGGCTGCCGGGAACCAGCAGCACTCCCCTCTCAGCCAACAGGCGCTTGCAGAACTCCTCGTCGTCCTCGGGAATGTCCAGCTGGATAAACGAGGTGGACACGCCCTGCGGGGCCGTCCAGGACACGCGATACTGCGTATCGATCCAAGCCTGCGCGATATCGCGGTTGCCAAACACGATCTTGCGGTTGCGCTCGAGAATCTTGTCCTTGTGCTCGAGCACGTAGGTCGCCAGGGCGTCGTTGAACACGCCGCCGCAGATCATGGTGTAGTCGCGATACGTGCGGATGCTGTTGGACACTTCTTCGTCGGCCACGACCCAGCCCACGCGGGCCGCAGGCGTCGAATAGGTCTTGGACACCGAGTTGGTGACAATGGCCTTCTCGTACACGTCGACCATCGACATAAAGGAGTCAGTGTTTTCGAGCGGCAGATACACCTCATCGCACAACACGTAGGCGCCCACCGAACGGGCGATCTCGGCAATCTGGCCGAGCATATCGGCATCGAGCACCGTACCGATGGGGTTCGATGCGTTGTTGATGCAGATGAGCTTGGTGTTGGGGCACACCAAGCGCTTGAGCTGCTCGATATCGGGCTTCCAGCCGAGTTCCTCGCGAAGCTCCCAATACTCGACCTCGGCGCCCAGCGTGCGCGGGATCTCGTAGAGCGGCGCGTAGGTGGGCCACTCGGCGATAACATGGTCGCCGGGCTCGACAACAGCCATGATGGCGTTGAGGTTAGCGCCCGTGCAGCCGTTGGTCTGCAGGATATGGTCGGGATTGACCTCACGACGATAGAGCTTGGCGACCTCGGCCTTAAACTCCGGCGAACCCTCGATCCAGCCGTAGTTCATCTTCTCGCGGTCCAGGCGCTCGTAGAACGTGGCACCGTCCTGCTCGTCAAGCGCACGTAGCTCGCCCATGGTGAGCGACGAGATCGTCGACTGGGCGATGTCCCACGTGGCGCTCTTCTCCCAAACGTTGAGCCATTCCTCAACGCCAATCGTCTTGATGTCCATGGCCAAGCTCCTTACAAAAGCAGTCATCCAATCGTGTTAACGTTCCTCATACAAGATTGGGGCGGTGCGAAAACCCGCACCGCCCCAATGGGAGACATCTAATGACAGCTAGATGTATGTATTATGACCTGTACGGGTCCTTGAAGACCTTAGAGGTCCTCGCGCCAGAAGGGCATGCTCATGCAGCGCGGGCCGCCGCGGCCGCGGGAGAGCTCGGCGGAGGGCACGACGAGAAGGTCCAGGCCCTCCTTGTACAGCACGTCGTTGGTGACGGTGTTGCGGGCGTAGACGCAGATCTTGCCGGGCTCGACGCACAGGGTGTTGGAGCCGTCGTTCCACTGCTCGCGGGAGGCCGCGATCGGGTCGCCGCCGCCGCAGGGGATCAGCTTGACCTGGTCGACGCCGGTGGCGTCCTCCAGGACGTGCTCGAGGGTGTCCTCGATCAGGCGGATGTTCACGTCGCCCGGGTTCTTGCCGGCGGTCAGCTCGTAGACGCGCAGGGTGCCCATGATGGCGGGGTGGATCGTGAACTTATCGACGTCGATCTGGGTGAAGACCGTGTCGAGGTGCATGAAGGCGCGCGAGACCGGGATGTCGAAGGCCAGGATGCGCTCGACCTTGGAGTCGGAGTTCCAGAAGATGTTCTGGGCCATGACGTCGATCGCGGCGGCCTGGGTGCGCTGGGAGATGCCGACGGCGAGGGTCTTCTCGTTGATGTTCAGCACGTCGCCGCCCTCGGTGTGGAACTGGCAGTCGCGGCGGAAGTACAGCGAGACGTCCTTGTAGTCGGGGTGGTACTTGAAGACGTACTTGCCGTACAGGGTCTCGCGGTTGCGGGTGACCGAGTACATGCGGTTGAGGTTGACGCCCTCGCCGACGACCGCGAACGGGTCGCGGGTGAAGTAGAGGTTGGGCATCGGGTCGATGATCAGGTCGGACTCGGACTCGGAGTTGACCAGGGAGTCGAGGGTCGTGGACGCCGTGAGGGGCATGTCGATCTCGGCCTTGGTCATGCCGGCCATGGTCTTCTTGACGAACTCGAGGTTGTCCTCGATGGAGTCCAGCTTCTCGCGGACGATCTGCGGCATGTGCTGGCCGCGGATGCCTGCCTCGGCGATGTACTGGTCGGTGAACTCGGCGCGGGCGCCGGGGACCTGGTCGAACACCTCCGCGACGAGGTTCTCGAGATAGAGGACCTCCACGCCCTGGTCCCTCAGGATCTGGGCGAAGGTGTCGTGCTCCTGCTGCGCGACCTCCAGGAACGGGACGTCGTCGAACAGGAGTCGCTCGAGCTCGTCGGGCGGCAGGTTGAGGAGCTCGTCGCCGGGACGGTGCAGGCAGACCTTCCTGAGCTTGCCGATCTCGGAAGGCACGTGCAGACCTTTCGTCATGGCCTCCTACCTTTCTTTCGGGCCTTACTGGCCGAATGTATCAGCGCCCCTCCATATGGGACGCTGCTTGCTGACAGCTCTAGTTATATCCAAAAATCACCCGCAATTCCACCTCGCCCCCGAACGGTCAGCAAAGTGCGATGAACGGTATATCGCATATGATTTCCCATGATGCACTTCAGTTTCGTAAAGCAGATTTTCCTAGGTAAACGTTATTTTTCTAGGAAATCAAGATTGAACACTCAAAGTTATCCATGATTCAAAATTGCATAGTGAAAACGGTTTTCTGCATATTAATGACACTTGCCCTCGATTCGAGCTACATTTGATTATATTCAGCTTGCTATCATTCTTATTCATACATTCTCACCAGTTGAGTGAGGATATAGATCGCTTGCTCAAAGCACCGGACGTTAGTGCTTCGGATCGTCAGCGTAATAAGTAGGTAAAGATACCGTTCGCGCGATACGTCCGCGCCATAGGTCGACTAAATTGAGACAATAGGAAATAGTGTTAGGCTACCGTCCCCTGTAGGGACTGAACGGACAGATGCATATGCCGAGCAAAATCGAAAAGAAGCAAGCCGCCGCAAAGCTGCGCAAGCCGCCGCGCGACTTCTCGTACACGCAAAATCGAGAGCTCAGCTGGCTGCGCTTTGACAACCGCGTGCTCGACGAGGCCTTCGATGAGTCCGTGCCGCTGTTCGAGCGCCTTAAGTTCGTCTCGATCTTCGAGTCCAACCTCGACGAATTCCTTATGGTGCGCGTGGGCGGCCTGTCCGACCTTGCAGAACTCAAAAAACAGCCTGTCGATAACAAGAGCAATATGACCGCCTCCGAACAGGTCGATGCCGTCATGGCAGAGCTGCCCGGGCTCCTTACCCGCTGGGAGTCGATCTTTAAGAGCATCGAGGGCAAGCTCGACACTCTGGGCGTTCACCGCGCCCGCATCGATTCGCTTACGCCCGAGGAACATACCTTTGTAACCCGCTATTTCCAGGCCTACGTATCGCCGGTCATCTCGCCGTTGGTCATCGACCCGCGCCACCCCTTCCCCAACCTGCGCAACGGTGCGCTCTATCTGGCTTGTGGCCTGGACGGCGTCACCGACGAGGAGAGCCTGCTGGGCCTTATCGAGATCCCCGCCTCGATGAACCGCGTGGTCGAGATTCCCTCGCCCACCGGCACCTACTCCTACATCTTGCTCGAGGACGTCATTCTCGCCTGCCTGGATAGCTGCTTTGGCTCCTATAAGCCGCTGGATCGCGCGCTGATCCGCGTCACCCGCAACGCCGATATCGACCCAGACGGCGAGGGCGTCGAGGAGGAAGAGGATTACCGCCAGCACATGAAGCGCATCCTCAAGAAGCGCTTGCGCCTGCAGCCGGTGGTACTCGCCGTATCGGGCTCGCTCGAGAAGGCAACGCTCAAGACTATCCGCAAAGCGCTCGAGCTCTCGCGTCGCTCCGTCTTTACCTGCGATATCCCGCTCAACCTGGGCTATGTCTTTGGCATTGAGGGTAAGATCCCCGAGCACCTACGCAACGAGCTGCTCTTTACGCCGTTTAGGCCGCAGCCCAATCCCACCATCGATATGGCCCGCTCCATCCGCGAGCAGGTGCTGCAGCACGACAAGCTGCTCTTTTACCCTTACGAGGCCATGAATCCGTTCTTGGACCTGGTGCACGAGGCCGCCTACGACCCCGAGTGCATCTCGCTGCGCATCACGCTCTACCGCGTGGCCAAGCAGAGCCGCCTGTGCGAGTCGCTCATCGATGCTGCCGAAAACGGCAAAGAGGTCACGGTACTCATGGAGCTCCGCGCCCGCTTTGACGAGCAGAACAACATCGAGTGGGCCGAGCGTCTAGAAGAGGCAGGCTGCACCGTCATCTACGGCTCCGAGGGCTTTAAGTGCCACTCCAAGATCTGCCAGCTCACCTATCGCGAGGGCATGGCGCTTACACGCCTGACGCTGTTGGGCACCGGCAACTTTAACGAGAAGACGGCCAAGCTCTACAGCGACTTTATGCTCATGACCGCCCATCCCGGCATCGGCGAGGACGCCAACTTGTTCTTCCGCAACCTGTCGCTGGGCAACCTGCGCGGCGACTACCGCTTCCTGGGCGTGGCGCCCGTGGGTCTCAAGCCGCTCATCATGCGTGGCCTGGACCGCGAGATTCAGCGCGCCCTCGTTGGCGAGCCCGCCCGTGTGTTCTTTAAGCTCAACTCGCTCACCGACCGCGAGGTCATCGACAAGATTGCAGAGGCATCGTGTGCCGGTGTGCGCGTAGACATGATCATCCGCGGCATCTCGTGCCTCAAGCCGGGCGTTCCGGGCAAGACCGAGAACGTGCATGTGCGCTCCATCGTCGGACGCTTTTTGGAGCATGCACGAGTCTATGCCTTTGGCGTGGACTCGGACATGATCTACCTGAGCTCGGCAGACATGATGACGCGCAACACCGAGCACCGCGTGGAGATCGCCTTCCCCGTGCTCGACCCCACCTGCCGCGCCCTAGTGCACGAGTACATGGGCATGCAGCTGCGCGACAACGTGAAGGCACGCAGCCTGACGAGTGACGGCACCTGGGTTCCCGTAGAGCGCAAAGAGGGCGAGAAGCCCTTCAACTCGCAGGAAGCTCTGCTGGATCGTGCCTATCGCAATGCCGAGGCCGCCGCGCAGCAGCGCGCACAGGAAAAGGAGCACGCAGCCGAGGAAGCTATTCAGGCCGAGGTTGAGCGCGAGGCAGTTGTCGAGCCCATTGCCGAGCCGGAAGCAGTTGCCAAGGCAGAACCCGCGCTCGCATCCCAGCCTGAGCCCGAGCCGCAGCCGACCGCACCCGAGGTCCAGAAGGTCCAGGCAACCGTCATAGAGCCTGAGTCCGAGCCTGCTCCTCGGCCCCAACCGCAGGCGGCAAAGCCCGCGTCCGAGAAGAGCACCCGCCGCGAGAAGCCCGCTGGCAAGACCAAGGCCATCGAGCGCCATCGCCCCGGTCGCGTGCGCATGGGACTGGGTCTGATCGGCCTAGGCCTTAAGACGCTCATTACCGGCAAGACGAAATAGACGTTTGTAGAAGCGCCCCGTATTTGAGGAATGCCCCAGATACGGGGCGCTTTTCCCTGCTACCATGGTTGCGGACAAAACCGCGAATGACAGGCAGGAATATGAAGCTCACCATAGAATCGATGACCTACGGCGCCGACGGACTGGCGCACGCCGACAACGGCAAGGCCGTCTTTGTGCAGGGCGCCGTGGCAGGCGACACCGTCGAGGCCGAGGTCGTGCAGGACGGTAAGTCGTTCATGCGCGCCCGCACCACCGAGATTCTGGAGCCAAGCCCCGATCGCATTCAGCCTCCCTGCCCCTTCGTGGGCATCTGCGGCGGCTGCTCGTGGGGCAATCTCTCACGCACGGCGCAGCTCGCCGCCAAGGAGCAAAACCTGCGCTCCACGCTCGAGCGCATTGGCAAGTTCGCTCCTGAACAGGTCGATGAGTTGGTACAGCCCATCTGCCACACCAAGGACGACTGGGGCTACCGCAATAAAATCGAGCTCGAACCGACCGTCGTCAACGGTCGCGTGCGCCTTGGCATGCACAGTGTCGACCCCAGCAAAATCGTGACCGTCGATACGTGCCCGCTGTTCGATAAGCGCTTCCCGAAGGCGCTCAAATCGGTCGTCGGCGCGCTCAACTATCTGAGCGGCAGCCACGACCTGGGCCTCGAGCGCGTGGGCATTCGCGCCTCGCGCCGCACCAAGGCGCTCGAGGTCGCTCTCTGGACGCCTACGGGCTCCTTCCCGCGCTCGCAGGTCTCCCGCGTGCTGGCAGACGCCGCTCATCCCACGAGCATCGTGCGCGTGATGAGCAAGGGCGAAAAGAAGGCCCGCCGTGTCTCCAAGGTCGAAATGCTCGCCGGAGAGGGCTCATGGACCGAGAATATCGCCGAGGGTCAGATGCGCTTGTCTGCCCCGTCTTTTTTCCAGGTCAACACCAAGGGTGCCGAGATTTTGATCGATCTTGTCATGGAAGCGCTCGACCCGCAGGAAGACGAGCTTGCCGTGGACCTGTACTGCGGTGCCGGCACCTTTACCCTGCCGCTCGCCCGCCGCTGCGACTTTGTCGCCGCCGTCGAGGCCTACGGCCCCGCCGTGCGCGATCTACGCCGTAACCTGGAGATCAACAAGCTTGATAACGTCGACGTCATTGGCGGAGACGCGGTGCGCGAGTTCCCCGACCAGGACGCCGATGTCCTAGTAGTCGACCCGCCGCGTGCAGGCCTAGCGCCTGAGGCCATCGACCTCATCGCCAGCACGAGCGCTCGCGATGTCGCCTATGTGAGCTGCGACCCGGCCACCCTGGCGCGCGATCTTAAGCGCTTTGTCGAGGAAGGCACTTTCTCTCCCATCAAGATCACACCGGTCGACCTGTTCCCACAAACCTTCCACTGCGAGACCGTCGTCCACCTTAGGCGCAACTAGCCGCTTAATCATTGCTCAGAAAATCATTGGGAAATCGAGCGTGGCAAGCGGGCACCTTCGGGGTATAAGACGGCTAATTGTATGCCGCCTTACGAAAGGAATCCTCATGCCCAGCGTTGCCGTTCTCGCCGCCGATGGCTTTGAAACTATTGAATGCTTGACCATGGTCGATGTCATGCGTCGCGGCGGCGTGCGTGCCACGCTCGTCTCTATCATGCCCACGCGTGAGGTCGTCAGCTCGCTGCAGATCCCCGTGACCTGCGATGCGCTCTTTGATGAGATCAACTTTGACGAGTACGACTGCGTTGTGCTGCCCGGCGGTCTGCCCGGCGCCACCAATCTGCGCGCCGATCAGCGCGTCTGCGATGTGGTCTGCGAGTTCGCCGCGACCAAGCACGTTGCCGCCATCTGCGCCGCCCCGTTTATCTTGGGCGAGCTCGACCTGCTCGAGGGGCGCCACGCCACGTGCTTCCCCGGCTTTGAGAAGAGCTTCCCCGAGGGAGCCTATACCGGTGAGAAGGTCACGCAGGACGGCAACATCATCACCGCCAGTGGCATGGCCCAGTCGCTCCCCTTTGCGCTTGAGCTGCTTCGCACGCTCGCCGGCGACAAGGCTGTCGAGAAGGTCGCAGAGGGCATCCA
The DNA here is from genome assembly GCA_902490325.1 of uncultured Collinsella sp. Classification (GTDB taxonomy): domain Bacteria; phylum Actinomycetota; class Coriobacteriia; order Coriobacteriales; family Coriobacteriaceae; genus Collinsella. The sequence continues at coordinate 8,240 of CABUDJ010000036.1, forward strand.
GCTATGATTTTGGCTTCGCAATCGCCGCGCCGCATCGAGCTGATGCGCGAGGCGGGCTATGACATCCGCATCATCCCTGCCGATATCGATGAGACGCCGTTTGACGACGAGGCGCCGCTCACGCTTGTCGAGCGATTGGCACGGGCCAAAGCCGCTGCTGTCGCTGCCGAGCATGCCGAGCCCACCGAGCTGACCGTCGCGGCCGACACGATCGTCACCTTCGATGGCAAGATTTTAGGCAAGCCGGCAAACGAGGACGAGGCCTGCACTATGCTCCGTGAGCTTTCGGGCCGCACGCACCAGGTCGCGACCGGCGTCTGCATCGTTAAGGCCGGCGACACTGCCGCCCCGCATGCCGCCGAGAGCCTATCCTTTGTCGCTGTGACCGACGTGACGTTCTATGAGCTCACTGACGAGCAGATCGAACACTACGTCGCCTCGGGCGAGCCCATGGATAAGGCCGGCGCCTACGGTATTCAGGGTGTCGGCGGACGCATGCTCGTGCACGATATTTCGGGCGACTTCTACAACGTGGTGGGCCTGCCCATCGCACGCGTCGCACGCGCGATTCAAAAACTCTCGTAATTGCATCTGGCGCTGGGTATCCCCCAGCGCCTACAATTTTGCCGTACCGTACGGATCCCGACCGGGCATAAGGCCCGGCGGAAAACCGATAGGAGAAAACATGGACACACTGCTTGAAGCCATTGACGTTTGCGATGTCGATGGCTTTTGCTTTGGCAACTATACGGACGAGGAGGCCGGTACCGGTTGCACCGTAATCGTGGCCGCCGAAGGCGCCACCGGCGGCGTTGACGTTCGTGGCGGTGCCCCAGCATCACGCGAGACCGACCTGCTGCGCCCCGAGAACACCGTCGACAAGGTCCACGCCGTCTGCCTCTCGGGTGGATCGGCCTTTGGCCTTGAGGCCGCAAGCGGCGTCGCCCGCGAGCTCGAGAGCCGCGGCATCGGCCTGCCCGTCGGCCCCACGCAGGTACCCATCGTATGCTCCAGCTGCATCTTCGACCTCGCCTATGGCGACCCCACCGTGCGTCCCGACATCGATGCCGGCATCGCCGCCGTGCGCGAGGCGCTCGATAACACCCCCACCACGCTTGAGCAGGGCAATGTAGGCGCCGGCACCGGCGCCACCGTGGGCAAACTCATGGGTCCTGCCACTTGCATGAAGGCCGGCCTCGGTGCCGCCGCCGTGGCGCTGGGCCCTGTTAAGGTAGGCGCCGTGGTCTCGGTCAACGCCTGTGGCAATGTCGTCGACCCCTTCACCGGTGAATGGATCGCTGGCATGCGCGCTGCAGCAGATAGCGACCAGATCGTCGACATGGAGCTCGCAGCCTTTGCCGCCGCCGGATCTATGCAGATGCCGCTCGACCGCACCAACACCACCATCAGCTGCATCGTCACCAACGTGAAGCTCACTAAGGCGCAGGCCACCAAGGTCTCCCAGATGGCAGCAGACGCCTATGCGCACGCCATCCGCCCCACGCACACCACCAACGACGGCGACACCATCTACACCCTCGCCAGCGGCAAACTAGACGCTCAGACAAGCGCCGCCGTTCCCTTGGACCTGTTGGGCATGCTCGCCGTAAGGGCTTTGCAAACCGCCATCGTAAACGGAGCAAAAAACGCCAAAACCTCCCACGGCATCCCCGGCGCCGCAAAGTAGCCTAACCTGACCGGTTGCCCGGTGGGGCTTGGTTATGTTTGCTGCTCTACAGTCCTGGCTCGCACGAAGAGCACATTAAGTGCTCTTCGGCTCGTGCGGAACTCGCGACAAACATAACCAAGCCCCACCGGGCAACCTACTCAACAAGATCCCTTTCAGCCCAGGCTCCTGTGTACCGCGCGTCTAAGATCTTCAAATTCAGGCAGCCTGACAATCGATTCTTATAGCAAAGGCCCCTTGGCCTTTAGTTTGATACAAGTTCCGCACGAGCCGGAAAGCACTTAATGTGCTTTCCGTGCGAGCAGGACTGTTCGCAGTAGCAAACTAAAGGCCAAGGGGCCCAGTCAACCTATCAGCAGCGATTACCCAGCAGCTAGTTGAATTTGAAGATCTTTGAGGCAAGATGGTATAGGCCGAGTGTGGTTTTGTCTCCGGCCCGTCCACGCAGGTTGGTAAAGAATCCGACCACGCCGTAGCGAGCGCGACGATACATGCGCTCGTCGTACTCCTTCAGGTCCTTCCACAGCGTCTTCAGACGCTCATCGGCACAATCTTCCTCGGAAAGCTTGGTGAGCACCGAGCAAATCGCCATCATCATGGTGAAGTAGCCCATCATGTACGAACGCAGACGCGAGGACTCAACGTCCTGGTACAGGTGGAACGATTCCATCATGATGCGCGTTACGCGGAACTGCTGACCCAGGCGCTTGACCATCGTGGCCTCATTGACGCTCTGGCCCTCGCGACCGATAAAGTAGCGATAGAGGTCGATGTCGGCGTAGTACATGGTCTTGCAGCGCGGCAGCGGCACGTATGCGTAGATATTATCCACGTAGAACGTGTGTGCCGGCATAGGCAGATTGGACTCGCGCAGTACATCGGTGCGATAGCACAGGCTGTGCATGAGTAGGTTCTGATCGGGACGGAAGTGTCCGATCTGGTCCCAAGAGAAAATCTTTTTACGCGGCAGGGCAAACTTGTAGCCAATAGCGGTATGCGTGCCCTCGTAAACCTTCTCGTACACGTAGTTCGAGATAAACAGGTCGACGCGCTGGTCGCGCTCCTCAAAGCCACGCAGAATCGACAGCATGGTCGAAAGCGCTGCACCGTCGAGCCAGTCGTCCGAGTCGACAACCTTGTAGTAGGTGCCCTGCGCCTCGCGCAGACCCGAAAGGACGGCAATACCGTGGCCGCCGTTCTCCTGGTGTACCGCGCGGATGATACCGGGATAACGGGCCTCCCACTCGTCGGCCTTGGCGGCCGTCTCGTCCTTGGAGCCGTCGTCCACCACGATAATCTCGATATCGGTAGCGTAATTGCTCCCCTCCAAGATGGAGGTGATGCAATGGTCCATGTCCTTGGCGGCGTTGTATGAGGGAATACCGAATGTTATGACTTTATGCATGGCAGGCGATAATCTCATCCGAAAGATCGAGGGCGGAATTGGTCACGGCGTCCATATCGTAGTAACGATATTCGGCCAGACGACCCACCGGGTGGAAGTTCGTCAGGTTCTGGACACGCTCAAGATAGCGCTCGTAGAGCTCACGGTTCTCGGGCTCCAGGATAGCGTAGTACGGCGTCTCGCCCGAGCCGGGCGTATAGGCCTTGGAGTACTCCTTCATGATGGTGGTCTTGCCGGGCAGGACCTGACCGGTCATGTTCTTGAACTCGGTGATACGCGTGTAATCCTCGCTCGTGGTGTAGTTGACGGTGCCCACAGGCTGGAACTGGTCCATATCGAGCGTCTCGAACTTCATATCGAGCGTGCGGTACGGCAGCGCGCCCAGGTCGAGGTTGAACAGCTCGTCGAGTGGACCGGTGTAGACGATCTCGCCACCATAGACCTTGCCATCGATCTTGACGGTGGTCTCGTCGATCTCGAAGAGGTCGCGGGCGTCCACGTCGCAGAACACATCAATCAGATCGTGGTCGAGCATATGCTCGAACAGCGCGGTATAGCCGTCCTGCGGCATGCCCTGGAAAGGAGCCTGCGGGAAGTAGCGATCGTCATCGCCCACAAAGACGGGAACGCGGCCGGTGATCGAGGGGTCGATCTGATCGGGCGTCTGGCCCCACTGCTTCATGGTGTAATGCAAAAAGACGTTCTCGTAGACGTAATCGGCGACCTCGGCAAGATCCGGGTCGTTCTTCTTGCGCAGCTCCATGATGGGCACCTTGACGTCCTTGCCAAAGGTCTCCACGAGCTTCTGATACAGCTCCTCGCCGCGCTCATCGCCAAAGGCGAGCTTGAGGCTCGCATGGTTAAAGGGCACGGGCATAAGGGTACCGTTGATGTTGGCGAGCACCTTGTGCTGGTAGTCCGTCCACTTGGTAAAGCGCGACAGGAAATTGTGGACGCGCTCGTTAAAGGTATGGTAGATGTGCGGACCATACTCGTGGACCAGGATTCCCGCCTCGTCAGTGCAGTCGAAGGCATTGCCCGCAATGTGGCTACGGCGTTCCAAAACGGCAACACGATAGCCGATAGTTTCGGCAAGACGGCGGGCGCAAACGGCACCGGCATAACCGGCGCCGACAACGATCATGTCGTACGCACCGGCATTAAAGCCTTCAGGCAGGCCTGAGGTAATCTGCATCGATACTCCTTGTCAAAAGCCACGGGCTCGTTAGCTGGGCTTTTCTCGAACATTCTTCGAGACATATTTATCAGAGCGATTATAGCGCTAATGCGTCCTATAATGAGCTTGCCACACAAGGAAAGCTCAAGCACCGCGGCGTACATTATTGAAAGGTAAACCCGCTAGCAGCGGGTTTATTCGTGTACAGCCGAGGGCCTGGAGCTTAGCGAAACGCTTGTAAGGAGAAACATGAGCGATTTCCTAAACCGTATGAAGTCTGCCGCCAAGGCCGACCTTAAGACCATCGTCCTGCCCGAGGGCGAGGACCCGCGCACCATCGTCGCGGCAAACAAAATCATCGAGGAGGGCCTGGCAAAGCTCGTCATCCTGGGTAACCCTGACGAGATCGACGTTCCCGGCGCCACCGTCATCGACCCGCGCAACGCCGAGAAGCACGAGGAGTACGCGCAGAAGTTTGCCGAGCTCCGCGCCAAGAAGGGTGTCACCATCGAGCAGGCTCGCGCCCAGGTGATGGACGCCACCTACTTTGGCACCATGATGGTCAAGATGGGCGATGCCGACGGCCTGGTCTCCGGCGCCTGCCACTCCACCGCCGACACCCTGCGCCCCGCGCTTCAGATCCTCAAGACCGCCCCGGGCACCAAGCTGGTCTCGGCCTTCTTCGTGATGTGCACCGACACCCCGCAGTTCGGCACCGACGGCACGCTGATCTTCGCCGACTGCGGCCTCAACATCAACCCGTCCTCCGACGAGCTCTCCGAGATCGCCATCGCCTCCGCTCACTCTTGGTCCACCTTCATGGGCAACGTTGAGCCGCACGTGGCCATGCTCTCCTACTCCACCATGGGCTCCGCCGGCGGCGAGGTCGCCAAGAAGGTCCAGGAGGCCGTGAAGTTCTGCAAGGAGAAGGCTCCCGAGCTCGCCATCGACGGCGACCTGCAGCTCGACGCCGCCATCGTCCCCACCGTCGCCCAGCTCAAGGCTCCCGGCTCCTCCGTTGCCGGTAAGGCCAACGTGCTCGTGTTCCCCGACCTCGAGGCCGGCAACATCGGCTACAAGCTGGTCCAGCGCTTCGCCGGTGCTGACGCCTACGGCCCCATCCTGCAGGGCATCGCCAAGCCGGTCAACGACCTTTCGCGCGGCTGCTCTGCCGACGACATCGTGGGTGTCGTGGCCATCACCGCCGTCCAGGCTCAGATGGCTGAGTAGCGTACGCACTCGCCCGAAGGCCGTACGGGCTAACCCCTGAAAACGTCCTCGACCAATGAAACGCCCCCGTTCTGCTCCTTCGGAGCTACGAACGGGGGCGTTTCTGGGCTGCGGATTGTTTTCAGGGGTTAGCCCGTACGGCCTTCTACCGCTACGTAGCAATTAGGGCATCTGGAGTGGACGGCGGCTTGGCTACGAGCTGAGGCTGAAGATCTGGATGGCCGGGTGCCGTTGCTGGGAGTGCAGGCGTTACTGGCGATGGTCACTTTGGGACTGGTATTTCCGCCTGCTAGCAAAAAGGCCTCCGGAGCTGTTGCTTTGGAGGCCTTTTGTTTACTTGCAAATGCGCGCGTTAGTTGTTCTTGGTCAGACGCTCGACGTCGTGGGCGATCATGTATTCCTCGTCGGTGGGGATGACCATGACCGTGACGGCGGAACCGGCGGCACTGATAACCTGCGGGCCGTTGCCCACAGCCTCGCGGTTCTTGTTGTTGTCGATGCGTACGCCCAGCCACTCAAAGCAGTCGCAGAAGGCCTTGCGGATCGACCAGTCGTTCTCGCCGATGCCGGCGGTAAAGGTGATGGTGTCCACGCCCGCCATGGAGGCGATCATGGAGCCGGCCTGCTGCATAGCCTTGTAGGCAAACATATCGAAGGCGAGCAGGCAGCGCTCGTCGCCCTCGGAGGCGCGCGTGCGGATGTCGCGGGCGTCGTTGGAGATGCCCGAAATGGCAAGCAGGCCGGACTGCTTGTTCATCATGTCGTCGACTTCCTGGTAGCTGTAGCCGCCCTCGCGCTGCAGGTAACACACGGTGGCCGGGTCAATGGAACCACAACGGGTGCCCATCATCAGGCCATCGAGCGGCGTGAGGCCCATCGTGGTATCGCGGCACACGCCGTCCTCAATGGCGGCAAGCGAAGCACCGTTGCCCAGATGGCACGAAAGCAGGCGGTGGCAGCGCGAGCCCAGGATCTCCTTGGCCATCATCCACTCGTAGCGGTGGCTCGTACCGTGTGCGCCGTACTTGCGCACGTGGTACTTGTCGCACACGTCCTTGGGCAGCGCGTAGGTGTAGGCGACCTCGGGCATGGTCATGTGGAACGAGGTGTCGAAGACGGCCACGTTGGGCAGCTCCGGATACTTCTCGCGGCAATATTCGATTGCCGCGGCCTCGCCGTAATTGTGCAACGGAGCGAGCGGGGCCACCTCAAGGATCTTAGCCATGACCTCATCGTCGACGACCGCGGAATCATCGAAGTGCCAGCCGCCCTGAACGATGCGATGCCCAATGCCATCAATCGTAAAGTCGGTCTTCTCGAGCTCCTCGAGCACGCGAGCGATAGCAGAGCGATGATCGGGGAAAGGGACCTCCTCGGTCTGCTTGGCGCCACCGTTCTCGGAGTGGCCAAAGATGCCCATGTCCGAACCGATGCGTTCGCAGTTGCCCTTGGCGAAAACCTTGCGGGTATCGGTATCCAAAAGCTGATATTTAAGGCTTGAGCTGCCGGCGTTAACAACAAGTACGTTCATGAGACTCCTTTGCAGTGCAATACGGTCGACGCAGACCCCTTAAGGCGGCCGCATTTTAATAAGAAGTTATCACAACTTGATAAATAGCTATCAGGCATATCGCCCAACGAGCACAAAAGAGGGGCCGAACGGCGCTCGGTCGTCCAGCCCCTCCCCTCTTGCAATTACTTGCCGTTGACGATGCGCTCAACGTCGGAAGCGATCATGAACTCCTCGTCCGTGGGGATGACGAAAATCTTGACCTTGGAATCCTTGGCAGACAGGCACCAAGCGCCGTCACCACGCAGGGCGTTGCGGGCATGATCCATCTTGACGCCCATAAAGGCCAGACGGTCGGCCACGCCAGCGCGGACAGCCGGAGCGTGCTCGCCGATGCCGGCGGTAAAGACCAGGGTGTCCATGCCGCACATGGAAGTGGCCATCTCGGCGGCCTTGGCGGCAATCTTGTAGACGAACATGTCGAAGGCGAGCTGAGCCTCGGGGTCGCCAGCGGCGGCGAGCTCCTCGACGTTGCGGCAGTCGTTGGTCTTGCCACCGGTCACAGCCAAAAGGCCGGACTTCTTGTTCATCATCTCGTCGACCTCGTCGAAGGTGTAGCCGCCCTCGCGCTGCAGGTAACACACGGTAGCCGGGTCGATGGAGCCGCAGCGGGTGCCCATCATGACACCGTCGAGCGGCGTCAAGCCCATGGTGGTGTCCATGCACTTGCCGTCCTCGATGGCGCACAGGGAAGCGCCGGAACCGATGTGGCACACGACGACTTTGCGAGCCTCGCCGTTGGTCATCTCGGCAACCTTCTTGGAGATGTAGCGGTAGCTGGTGCCGTGGGCGCCGTACTTACGGATGTGCAGCTTGTCGCAGACGTCCTTGGGCAGGGCGTAGGTCTTAGCGACCTCGGGCATGTTGAAGTGGAAAGCGGTGTCGTAGACCGTAACGTTGGGCAGGTCGGGATACTGCTCCAGGCAGTACTCGATAACGTTGGCCTCGGGGTTGTTGTGCAGCGGCGCGAGCGGGGCGACCTCTCGGATCTTGGCGAGAACGTCCTCGTCGACGAGGGAGGAGTCGCCAAAGTACCAACCGCCCTGAACGATACGGTGGCCAATGCCCTCGATCTTGACGCCGTTGGCCTCGAGGTCCTTCAGAACGACCTCGATGGCGACCTTGTGGTCGGGGAACTCGATGTTCTCGGTCACCTTCTTGGAACCGTTGGCAGCGTGGGTGAAGGTACCGCCGGTAAAGCAAACGCGCTCGCAGGAGCCCTTTGCGGACACCTTGTGGGACTTGGTATCGATGACCTGATACTTAAGGGTCGAAGATCCTGCGTTGACGACCAGAACGTTCATGTGTCTCCCTACTAACAGGCGGTGTGGCGCCGCCAGGTTACATACGCTTCAATAATAAACCCAAACGCCCTCGCGCTCGGGTTTATTGGCGTTGATATATAAGTTATCGGTGCCTAAATACTCATGTCCTTTGGCTTGTAAGACGAAATAGCGCGGGAATATACACCAAAGAAGAAATCCCGAGCGCGACAAGCAATACGACTCGAATGCCCGCAGCGCTGCTCAACACAGCGTTGAGCAGATAGAAAAGAACAGCACCCACCGCCACCATCTGGCTTTGAACCGAAATCAATGAACAGCGCATCGAAGAATCAGCAGCATTTTGAAAAATTGAGTATTTAATTGGAGCAAATAAAGAGTAAGCGACCGTCTGCAACACATAGAACACGGGCAACAGGTCAACCGGAATAAAAGGGGTTAAAAACAAAGCAGCTAGAATGAGACGGATGATGCCGCAAATACGCGCAAAAAGCCTCTTGTCGACATGAGCAATTACGCTGGGCACGATAAACCCTATGGAGGCGGAGACAAGGAGCTGGACCGCAATGGTCATGCCCGAAGCGACGGCACCCATTCCACGGGCTGCGAGCAGCGGTGAGAAAAAATCTTCCAGAGCGACAAAAGCAAATGCCTGAGAACAGTCCATGATGAACGCTGAACGAAGAATGCCATTACACGCAATAGCGGCACCGATCATCTTCGGGCTAATTCCACGCTCAGGTGCCCCCGCAGTGCCCCCTCTTCGCATCTCAGGAATGCAGACAACGACAACCAACGTCAACACCATTGCGATGATATCTGCCGAAAGACCAATGAGATATGCACCGACAGACGAAATGAAACCACCCACGCAAGCGGAGATGGCATAAGAGGCATAGAAAACAAATCGCTCAACGACATTAAGTCTTACGAGCTGGTCCTGAGAGACGCTGTCAATGTAAATCGCTTCTATGGATCCGCTCAGACATGCAACGGCAAAACCTTTGAGAGCGAACGCACCGATTAAAAGCAGAGGGAAACGGACGAGAAGCAGGGCAGCGTAGTATCCAAGCATCCCCACGACGCCAACGAGACCGCTTGTCTTTCGTCCAAACCTATCAGCAATATAGCCAGTGGGAACTTCGAGGATGAACTTGCTCACTTGATATGCAATCATCATGCTAGAAATCGCCACTATCGAGAATCCGACGAATTCAAGGTAAACCGTCAGAAAATACAAAATGGTGCTGAAGTTCGACAGAAAAACGAACGTCATATAAAGCAAAACCGTACGGTTTTTCATGCTCCGCCCTCCAAGAGTCAACAATCTGAATCGGAATCTTGGAAAAGCATGAGGGCAAAGCCGTCAGTCATGTGTTACAAGGCGTCAACATTCACTTGACAACACGAGGCCAAATGGCCTCACGAAGCAAGATGACGCAATAGGTGAAGAAATACCGTCTGGTGTCGATCGGTCCAGGCATTTTGTCGATAGCAAAAGTAGATGGGCAAGGCTACGTCATGCGAGCCTTCAATAGAGCACTCGCTCACTTCCAATCCATCTGATGCGAGAGAAGAGCCAGAAAAACTCAATATCAATCCCCCGGCTTGAAGAAACTCAGCCTGCGCCCTGCTTCCGTATTCGACATCGCGAAAGCGGAAATTAACCAGCTGAGCTTCGGGACATTGATTGATTGCATTGAGACAGGGTGACAAATTAATGGGAACAGCGAGCCTGCCGCCCAGTAACTCACGAATGGTCATAGCGTCAACAGATTGATGACCAGCTGGGCATGAAAGAACCCTGAGCTCCTTTTCACCCATATATTTTGAAGAAAGGACGCTGTCCCGTGGTTCCTCAAACGAGATAGCCGCGTCCGAAATTCCAAGTATAAGTGATTCAAAGCATGTTGCCGTTGGCTGATGCCACACATCAAGATGAATCTGAGGGTGCGAGCTTTCAAACGAGTCGTACCAGTTTTCGGAAAAAAGGAGCCCCCGCCCGTGAAGACAGGGGGCGTAAAGACGGAAATGGCCGTCGGGCGAAACGCCGCCGTTCCCCGATTGAGCGTACTTTTTGAGATCGTCGACTTGCGCCAGGATCACGCGTGCACGACGCGCAAATTCTCTGCCCGCCGGAGACAAAACAGCCTCCCCCGCCGATCGGTCGAGCAAAACAATCTGATACTCAGATTCCAACTTTTTTATTGCCGACGAAACGGCCTGCGGACTCACGTGAACGGCGCGAGCTGCTTTGCGCACGCCGCCATAGTTCGCTACAGCTTGAAGGTATTCGAGTTGAGAAAGCTGCATAGATTACTCCAAAGGCAGCCAAGTCGACGGCCTACGCGCCCTCAGATGAGGTTCTCGCCCAGGTTCTTGCCACCGAGAACGTGCATGTGGAAGTGCATGACGGTCTGGCCGGCGTTGACGCCCTTGTTGGAGATGACGCGGAAACCGTCCTCCAAGCCCTTGGCCTTAGCGACCTCCTGGATGGCGTGAGCCATAGCGCCCATGGTCTCGGCAGGTACGTTGTCGGCGATGTCGCTGTAGTGCTTCTTGGGGATCACGAGCGTGTGGACCGGCGCCTGGGGATTGAGGTCGTCGAACGCGATGACCTGGTCGTCCTCATAGACAACGGTCGAGGGGATCTCGTGGTTGGCGATTTTGCAGAAGATGCAATCACACATGGTTGGTTCCTTTCTCACAGACCAAGGTAATTATATTTGGTCAGGATGGTTAGAACGAGAGGTTGTCGTCGGTGTTGGCGGCTTCGCCGTCGGCGAGCACGTCGTTGCCGTCGACGTCCTTAAGAAGCACCGAGACCTTCTGCTCGGCATCGGACAGGCGGGTGCGCAGGCTCTTGAGGAGCTCGACGCCGCGGGTATAGCTCTCGAGCGACTCCTCGAGCTCCATATCGCCCGACTCCAAGCTGCGGATGATGAGCTCCAACTCCTGCGAAGCCTGCTTGTACGTAAGCTGCTCGACCGGGGTTTTCTCTGCCATATCTGTTTCCTTTCCTAAAGGTTTATCGCTATGAAACGCGGCCTACTCGACCGTATCGACCGTTGCCGTCACGTTGCCGTCTGCCATGCGCACGCGGATGGCGTCACCGGCCTTAAAGGTCTTGGCGCTCGTGGCCACCCCATCATCGCTGTACGCGATGGAATAACCACGGGCAAGCACCTTGAGCGGCGACAGGGCATCTAGCGAGGCTGCCGCACGGCCCAGGTCGGACGCGGGCTTGTTGAGCATCGTGCGCCCCTGATGCTCCAGACGGGAACTCGCAAGCGCGAGCGCATGGCGCTTGCCATCGAGCCCCGAGGTGCTTGCAACCAGACGCTCGGGCAGGCGCTCAAAGTTGGAGCGGAATGTCCCGACCGAGCGTACTATGGCGCCCGACAGGCGATCGGCCGTCAGGGCAAGCTCAGACTCGCGACGCTCGACCATAAACGTTGGGTCGTTGAGGCACGGGCGGCACGCAGCCGCATCGAGCGCATCGCCCAAGCGGGCCGTATAGGTATCCCAGGCGCGGCGACCGCGCTGGTCGAGCATCTCCAGATCAACCTGATTCGACCCAATCATCGATGCCATCGCGGCACCCAGACGCTGATGGCGCGCCTCGAGCACATCGGCCAACTCCGTCATAGCCGGCGCCACCGATTCTGCCGCCGCCGTGGGCGTGGAGGCGCGGCGGTCGCTCACCATGTCGCAAATCGAGGTATCAGGCTCATGGCCAATGCCGGTCACCACGGGC
>CABUDJ010000037.1 GCA_902490325.1 uncultured Collinsella sp.
CCAGGCCCGATTTTGCCTCTTGACAATGTCCTGCTCATATTAAAAGGAACGTCCCTAACTGCCAACTGCCAGACCTGTCCCCTTTGCACCAAAATGGTGCAGATTAACCTGCCCCCATGCACCAGGTGTGCCGCGGGGGCTGCGTTGTGACACAATGGCGTTTGTTCGATTCGTGATGCGAAAGGCCAAACATGGCAAACAAGAAAAAGAACCCCGAGGTCGCGCCGACGTCCGAGCAACGGTCCCGCGCCGCCTCCAGCTCTCGCAAGAAGCAGCGCAAGACCTATGTGTCCAAGACCGTCAAGATTGTCCTGGTGGTCATCGGCGTGCTGGCGATGCTGCTCTCCGTCTCGGCCATGGCGTGCTCCGGCCTGATGTCGCAGACCGAAAGCGCCGGCTCGGGCTATAAGCTCACTGGTGGTGTGGCGGCCACTATCAATGGCACCAACCTCACTGAGGACACCGTGACCAAGCAGATCATGAGCATGCGCACGTCCTACGGCTACACCAAGGACAAGGACTGGGCGCAGTACCTGGTCGACAATGACCTCACGCCCAAGAAGTATCGCAAGCAGCTCATCGACTCCTACACGCAGCAGATTCTGCTTCAGCAAGCGCAGAAGGAAAACGGCGTGACCGTCTCGGACGAGGAGGTCGAGAAGGCTTGGAAGGACGCCTGCAAGAGTGCCGGCGGCGCTAAGGCTTTCAAGAAGACCCTTAAGACCTACGGCTACACCGAGGACACCTACAAGGATTCGCTCAAGGAGAGCCTGGCGCAGCAGAAGCTCAAGGATGCCGTGGCACCCACCAGCAAGCCCAAGGACAGCGAGATTGTCGATTACATCAATGAGAACCTGTCCAACTACAACGATGCCCGTCGTTCGTCGAATATCCTGATCAAGGTCGATTCTGACGCTTCCGACGAGGATAAGGCCGCCGCCAAGGCCAAGGCACAGGAGTGCCTGGACAAGATCAACTCCGGCGAGCTGAGCTTTGAGGACGCCGTGGAGCAGTATTCCGACGACACCGGCTCCAAGGAGAAGAAGGGCGATGTGGGCTGGGACAAGCTCACCACCTTCGTCGACAGCTACCAGGCGGCGCTCGAGGGACTCAACAAGGGCGATGTGAGCGACGTCGTCGAGTCGACCTATGGTTATCACATCATCAAGTGCACCGACTACTTCCATGTCGATAATCAGGTCGATGACATTAAGCAGGTGCCCAAGGACATCAAGAAGTACGTCTCCAACGTGGTGAAGACGCAGGCGGCAAGCACTGCGTACAGCGAGTGGCTGGAGCAGTACAAGAAGGACGCCGACATCACCGTTAACCCCATGCCCAAGGACGTGCCGTACAACGTCAGCCTGAAGGGCGTCACCAAGAGTTCGACCGACGATTCGTCGACGACTGAGTAATCATGGGGCGGCGCTCGTGCGAGTGCCGCCCGCACTATTGAGGAGGATTTGCAGATGACCAACGAAGAGCTGCAGAAGGAAATGATTTCGGCCATGAAGGCCAAGGACAAGGTTCGCCTGTCTATCATTCGCCAGGTTAAGGCCGAGGTGAAGAACATCGAGGTTAACGAGCGTCGTGATGTGACCGAGGAAGACGTCAACAGCATGATCAAGCGTCTGATTAAGCAGACGAGCGAGACGCTGGAGATGTCCATCAAGGCCGGCACCGACCAGGACCGTACCGACAACCTGACCGAGCAGGTCAAGATTCTGGAGAGTCTGCTGCCCGCGCAGGTTTCGGGCGAGGAGCTCGAGGCCCTGATCGAGCAGGTTATCGCCGAGTTGGGTGCCACGTCCAAGAAGCAGATGGGCCAGGTCATGGGTGCGCTGGGCAAGGCCACCGGCGGCAACTTCGACAAGCCGGCCGCAGCAAAGATCGTCGGAGCCCGCCTCGCGTAGGGGCCGAGCGGCATATAGTTGATGTTGAGGGGGCGTGGCCATTGCGGTCACGCCCCTTTTTTGCTGGGCGGTGCTCATTGGGGACAGACTTAAATGAGTACCCAATGAGCAGGTACTCATTTAAGTCTGTCCCCAATGAGTGGGTTAAAGGTTGCGGGTTCTTTACGGGAATGTAGTGTGGGCTGCGAAAACGTGGTTCTTTCCGTACAATAGTTCAACTCGTGTAAACGCAGGGAAGGGACATTCATGGCAGACATGATCGAGATCAAGCATCTCAACAAGTACTTTGGCGACCTGCATGTGCTCAAAGATATCAATCTCACCGTCAAGCGCGGCGAGAAGCTCGTAATGATCGGGCCTTCCGGCTCGGGTAAGTCGACGCTCATCCGTTGCGTCGATTATCTGGAGGAGCCCACGTCGGGCGAGGTCGTCATCGACGGTACGCCGCTCACCAAAAAGAATCACCTGGAGATGGCTCGCAAGTATAGTTCCATGGTGTTTCAGCAGTTCAACCTGTATCCCAACATGACGGTGCTCGGCAACCTGACGCTCGCGCCCATCAAGCTGCAAAAGAAGAGCAAGGAGGAGGCGACCGAGATCGCCATCGCCGCGCTCAAGCGCGTTGGCATGGCGCATAAGGCCGGCGAGTATCCGCAGAATCTCTCGGGCGGTCAGCAGCAGCGCATCGCCATCGCCCGTGCCCTGTGCACCAAGCAGCCCATCATCCTGTTTGACGAGCCGACCTCGGCGCTCGACCCCGAGATGGTCCAGGAGGTTCTGGACGTTATGATTGAGCTCGCGCAGGAGGACATCACCATGATCTGCGTGACGCACGAGATGGGCTTTGCGCGCCAGGTGGCCGACCGCGTCATCTTTATGGAGGACGGCCGCATCCTGGAGGAGGGCACGCCCGAGCACTTCTTCGATAACCCCGAGAACCCGCGCTGCCGCGAGTTCCTGTCCAAGATTCTGCACTAGGCGCGGTGATGGACATGACGGATATGACGAGGGCGGCCGTGTCGCGCCGTCACTTTTTGCAGCTGGCGGGCGCCGGCATGCTCGCGCTGACGGGGGCCGCGCTTACCGGTTGCGGCAACTCCACCAGCGGCGAGGGTTCCGACAAGGGGTCCAAGCTTGCGGCCATTAAGTCGCGTGGTCATCTGAATGCCGGCGTTAAGAAGGACGTTCCCGGCTACGGCTACTACGACACCGCCAAGGGCAGCTTTGAGGGCATGGAAGTCGATTTGTGCTACCAGATCGCCGCTGCCGTCTTTGGCGTGAGCTACAAGGAGGCTCGCGCTCAGGAGCTTGTCGAGTTTACCGACGTAACGCCCAAGACGCGCGGCCCGCTGATCGATAACGGCCAACTTGACGTGGTCGCGGCGACCTACACC
This sequence comes from uncultured Collinsella sp., assembly GCA_902490325.1. Lineage (GTDB taxonomy): Bacteria > Actinomycetota > Coriobacteriia > Coriobacteriales > Coriobacteriaceae > Collinsella. The sequence continues at coordinate 3,308 of CABUDJ010000037.1, forward strand.
ATCACCGACGAGCGCAAGAAGAGCTGGGATTTCTCGACGCCGTACCGCACCGACTACGTGGGACTCATGGTCAAGAAGCGTTCGGGCTTTACCTCGATTGAGGATCTGGACGGCAAGATCATCGGCGTGAGCCAGGGTGCCACCACGCAGGGCCTGATCGAGCAGATGATCAAGGACAACGGCTTTAGCTGCAAGCCCGAGTTTAGGGCCTTTAGCGGCTACCCCATCATCAAGAGTTCGCTCGACGCCGGCAATATCGACGTCTTTGCCATGGACCGCTCCACGCTGGCCGGTTACATGAACGAGACCGTTGAGCTGCTGCAGCCCGAGGTCAAGTTTGGCGAGCAGGGCTACGGCGTGGCGACCAAGAAGGGCTGCGACCTTTCGGCCGTGGTCGATCAGGTGATTTGCGATCGCCTGGCCGACGGCTGGCTCGACCAAGAGGTCAAGACCTGGGGTCTTGTATAGGCGCATCGTCCAAGGAAGGAATCAAATGCTCGAAGGATTGTTTGACGCCGACCGCTGGTCGACGACATTTCAAAACATGGGGCCCTTCTGGGAGGGCTTTGGCGTGACGCTGCAGGTGGTCGTTGCCGGTCTGCTGCTGTCGCTGGTGCTGGGCACGCTGCTGGGCGTGTTCTCTACCACTCGCTCGCGCGTGCTGCGTGCCATAAGCCGCGTGTACGTGGAGTTTTACCAGAACACCCCGTTGCCCGTGCAGGTGCTCTTTATGTACATGGCCGGTCCGCAGTTTTTGCAGGCCATAACCGGTGCCGACCAGCCGGTGCGCATCGCGCCGTTCGTGTTGGGCTTCTTGGGTGTGGGCCTGTATCACGCGGCCTACATTTCCGAGGTCATCCGCACTGGCATCGAGGCGGTTCCGCGCGGTCAGATGGAGGCGGCCCAGAGCCAGGGCTTCACGCGCGCGCAGGCCTACTGGTACATCGTGCTGCCCCAGACGTTCAAGATCATCCTGCCGCCGCTGTGCAACCAGGCGCTCAACCTGGTCAAGAACACGTCGGTGCTGGCGCTTGTGGCCGGCGGCGACCTTATGTACCGTTCCGACAACTTTGTGAGTCTGTACGGTTACCTGCAGGGATACATCGTCTGCTGCCTTATGTACTTCATCATCTGCTTTCCGCTCGCCATGCTGGTGCAGTGGCTCGAGCGCCGCTCCAAGGAGCGTCCGCGCGGCGTGAGCCTGGCCGAGCTGGGGCTCGACAACGTAGAGGAGGCCTAGCGCATGGAAATCTTCAACGCGACCAACCTGCTCTACATTTGGGGCGGCTTTGTTAAGACGATCGAGATCTCGGCGCTGTCGATTTTTTTCTCGCTCATCTTTGGCACGGTGCTGGCGCTCGTTAAAAGCTATGCGCCCCGCCCGTTCCGTATTTTGGTGAGCGCCTATATCGAGCTGTTCCGTTGCACGCCGAACCTGCTGTGGATCCTGTTTATCTACTTTACGGTGCAGGGTTTGGACATTGTGATTTCGACCATCGCCTTTACGCTGTTTACCAGCGCCGTTATGGCCGAGATTGTGCGCGGCGGCCTCAACTCGATTCCGCGCGGCCAGTTTGAGGCAGCGCAGAGCCAGGGCTTCGGCTTCTTTGCCACCATGCGCTACATCATTCTGCCGCAGACGTTTAAGACGATTATTCCGGCGCTGTTTAGCCAGTGCACGACCGTCATTAAGGACAGCTCGTATCTTTCGGGCATTAACGTGGCCGAGCTCATGTACACGGCAAACGTCGTGATGGCCCATGCGATCGACCTCTCGCAGGTGCTTATGCTCTACGGCCTGGTATTTGCGATGTACTTTGCGCTGAACTTTGGTATCTCCTTGTTGGTCCGCGCCTATCAGCGCCGAATCGTAGCCGCATAATGTGACAAAGGGACAGTCCCTTTGTCACATAGAGAAAGGAATCGCGATGAGCGATCTGGTGAACAAGAAGAATCCTGTGGTCATTACCATCGCGCGCGACTTTGGTGCCGAGGGTCACGAGATTGGTCGCATGCTTGCCAACGAGTTGGGGATTCCGCTGTACGACAACGAGCTGCTGGTACGCGCGTCGCTGCGCGCGGGCGAGTCGCTCGATAAGATGGCGGCCTATGACGAGCGCCTGGCTGTGGAGAACATGGCGTTTCTGCCCGACCGCTACGACGCCCGTTCATACTCGGATAAGTTGTTCCAAAAGATGAGCCAGGTGATTTTGGACCTGGGCGAGACTGAGAGCTGCATTATCGAGGGCCGTCTGTCCGACTACCTGCTGCGCAACAACCCCAATCACATTGCCGTATTGGTGACCGCTCCCTTTGAGGACCGCGTCGAGATCGTACGCAAGAAGCGTGGCCTCAACAAAAAGAAGGGCGCCAAGCTGGTCAAACAGCAGCAGAAGGCGCGCGAGGCGTTCTATAAGCGCTACAGTGCCGGCAAGTGGAAGATGACGAGCGGCAAGGACATCGTCGTCAACCGCGCCAAGCTGGGCCGCGAGGGCTGCAAGGACGTCATCGCCGCAGCCTACCGCTACAAAGTCGCCCAGCTCGAAGGCTAGCCGACCAAAAACCACCACAAAGGGGACAGGCACCTTTGTGGTGGTTTGGTCGGCCGGCATAGAAAAAGTCCCCGCCGGGCGTGTGCTCGACGGGGACTTTGCCGTTTGGTGGCTAGCGCTGCAGGTGATTACTCACCCAGCAGGCTCTTGGTGATCGAAGCGGCGGCCTTCTTGCCGGCGCCCATCGCCAGAATGACCGTAGCGGCACCGGTGACGATGTCGCCGCCGGCCCAGATGCGGGGATCGGTGGTCTGGCCGGTCTCCTCGTCGGCGACGATGTAGCCCCACTTGTTGAGCTCCATCTTGCCGCCGATTTTGGCAGCGAAGGGGTTGGCGTTGGTGCCGATAGCCGAGATCGCGACGTCGCAGGGGATCTCCTCGATGGCGCCCTCGATGGGCACCGGGCGACGACGGCCGGACTCGTCAGGCTCGCCGAGCTCCATCTTCTGGACCTTGACGGCGCACACGGAGCCGTCCTCGCCAGCGACAAACTCGAGCGGGGAGACGAGCGGCAGAACCTCGACGCCCTCGGCCTTAGCATGGTGCAGCTCGGCGCGACGGCAGGGCATCTCGTCCTCGGTACGACGGTAGGCGATGATAGCGTGCTCGGCGCCCAGACGCTTGGCGGTACGGACGGCGTCCATAGCCACGTTGCCGCCACCAAAGACGACGACGTTCTTGCCGTGCTTGGTGGGGGTGTCGTACTCGGGGAACTTGTTGGCCTTCATCAGGTTCACGCGGGTGAGGTACTCGTTCGCGAAGAAGACGTTGGGCAGGTTCTCGCCGGGGACGTTGAGGAACTTGGGCAGGCCTGCGCCGGTCGCCACGTAGATGGCGTCGAAGCCCTGCTCGAACAGCTCCTCGGCCGTGGCCATGTTGCCTACGACGGAGTTGTACTCAAACTTGACGCCCATGTCCTCCAGGCCGTCAATCTCGCGCTTGACGACCGCCTTGGGCAGACGGAACTCGGGGATGCCGTAGACCAGCACGCCGCCGCCGGTGAAGAAGGCCTCAAAGACGGTAACGTCAAAGCCGTTACGGGCGAGCTCGCCGGCGCAGGTGATGCCGGACGGGCCAGAGCCGACGACAGCGACCTTCTTGCCGTTCTTGGGAGCCATCTTGGGCGTAGAAGCGAGCTCGGGGCGGTCACCCAGGAAGCGCTCGAGCTGGCCGATGGCCACGGGCTCGGACTTCTTACCACGGATGCACTTGCCCTCGCACTGGTTCTCCTGCGGGCAGACGCGACCGCAGATGGCGGGAAGCATGGAGTCCTCGCGGATGGTATCGAGAGCGCCGCCGAAGTCCTTCGCGCGGATCTGCTCGATAAAGCGGGGAATGTTGATGTTGACGGGGCAGCCCTCAACACAGAACGGCTTCTTGCAGTTGAGGCAGCGCTCGGCCTCGGCCAGCGCCATCTCCTCGGTGAAGCCCTTGTCGACGGGGCGGAAGTCGCAGGCGCGCTCGGCAGCCGGCTCCTCGTTATCGGGGGTGCGGGGCGACTTCATATCGGCAACGAAACGACCGTTAACTAGTGGCATGCGCAGCTCTTTTCCTCATAGGCCTTGAGGGACTCGCCCTCTTCGGAACGGTAAGCGGCCTGGCGGGCACGAAGGTCATCCCAGTCGACCAGGGTGGCATCGAAGTCGGGGCCGTCGACGCAAGCGAACTTGGTCACGCCGCCCACCTCGACGCGGCAGCAGCCGCACATGCCGGTGCCGTCAACCATGATGGGGTTGAGCGACGCGGTGATGGGGGTGTCGTACTTCTGGGCGGTGAGGGTCGAGAACTTCATCATCGGAACGGGGCCGACGCAGAAGACCTGGCTCACGGCCTTGTCCTGCAGCAGGCGCTCCAGCGGAGCGGTGACAACGCCCTGCTCGCCGTAGGAACCGTCATCGGTAGTGATGTGGATGTGGTCCTCGTCGAGGAGCTCGCGGAACTGGTCCTCCATGAGCAGGAGGTCCTTGGTGCGGGCGCCCATGATGGCGTGCACCTCGTGGCCGGTCTCGACCAGGTGCTTGGCGACCGGGAAGGCAATTGCCAGGCCGACGCCGCCGCCAATGACGGCGCAGGGGCCCTCGGCCATCTCGGTGGGAACGCCCAGCGGGCCCACGACGTCGCGCAGCGACTCGCCGGCCTCGTAGGTGGACAGCATCTCGGTGGTCTTGCCGATCACCATGAAGATGAACTCGACCCAGCCCTCGTCACCGTTCCAGCCGGCCAGAGTAAACGGGACGCGCTCGCCCGTCTCGTTGGCGCGGACCATGAGGAACTGTCCAGCGTGCGCATGTTTGGCGATTGCAGGCGCCTCGATGCGGAACTTGAACACCTTCTCCGAGAACTGCGTCTTCTCCAGGATCTTATACATAGAACCCCTCTCTTGTAAGGGCTGCCGAACCGTGCCTCCACGGAAATGGACGGTAGCCCGAATATAACCGTACGCGCACAGGCGTTGTGCAAACATACGGTGCAAATTATACCCTCATGGCCATGCCGTTTACGTGTTTCTTCGGCAGGTGGGAAAACGGTTTATCCCGACCTACCAAAAAGGGACAGGTTTATTTTGGTCGGTTTTATCAGGCAAAACGGCGAAGGGGGCCGGTCTCGCGTTGCGGTGAGACCGGCCCCCTTTGGGGTGTTATGCGTGTATGGCGGCGCGGGGTTTATTGCGATGCGGCCACCGGGGCGTTTCCGCAGATAAAACCTGCCAAAATAAACCTGTCCCTAAACGGTAAGTTTTAGTGCTTGCCGTTGGCGGAGGCGGCGCCGTTGACGTGGTCGCGGGCATAGATCACGCCGTGCACGATGGCCAGGCCGGCGGCGTCGGCCGCGCGGGCGCAGGTGTCCTGGAAATCCTCGGCCTCGCGGGCGCGCAGCTGCTTGAGCACGTAGTCAGCGACTGCCATCTTGCCGGGAGGGTTGCCGATGCCGGTGCGGATGCGGCTAAAGTCGCGGCTGCCCATCTTGTCGATGATGGAGCGCAGACCGTTGTGGCCGGCATGGCCGCCACCCACCTTGACGCGAACATCGCCGGCAGGGATATCGAGCTCGTCGTGGATCACGAGCAACTCCTCGGCCTTGATCTTATACTCGCGGCAGAGCTTGGAGATGGGGCCGCCCGAGGTGTTCATATATGACTGCGGCTTGACCAGCACAATCTGGCGCTTGCCACCCTCTTCCTCGGGGTCGTTGATGTTGATGAGCGCGACCTCGGCACCGGCCTGGTTTTTCCAGTACGTGACGCCGGCCTGACGGGCCAGCTCGTCGATTGCCTTAAAGCCGGCGTTGTGGCGGGTCTCGGCATATTCCTCGCCCGGGTTGCCAAGGCCGGCGACCATGCGAATCTTAAGCGGCTGTGCAGCTGCCATGTTCATCCTTTCGTTGATTTGTCGCCTGCTATGGTGAGCGACCCTGTTGCCGCTGTCAAATGGAGGGTAATTGAGGGCGTTTGGGGGCGTTTGGACGGACGTCGAAATCCGAGGTGGACAGTTAGTTCAGATACGTATAAATCTGAGGCCTCGAATTGCTCAATTCAATGCCGAGCCGTTGTTTTGGCGTTTTAGTTAGGTCCATATGACGCTATTTCGAGGTTTGTCAAGCTTCCAGGCGGGGCGAATCGCGCGGAGTCGGTGACAAAACGGCTCGAATCGACGTGCTCATTTATACGTATCTGAACTAACTGTCCAGCCCTGCCCGACGGCGCACGGCAGATTCGCCGTTTAGACCGGCGCAAGGCCGATTCCGGCCCGCAGAGCGTTGAGCCAAGCGGCCTGACGCTTGCGATAGCCCTTGATGCGGTAGCGGAATCGGACTCCCGCGAGTCGATGCATCGTTTGGGCGAAGGCTTCGAGCGCAACAAGGTCTTTCATTTGGTCTCGATTGATAACCAGGACGTGGATGCCCATTGCCTTGAGGCCATTATTTCGATTGCCATCGTGGATACGAGCGTTTTGAAGCTCATGCCCAATTCCGTTGTATTCGTTGTCGACTCCGGCTGCCGGGCAATATAGGTCGCAGATGGCATAGGGGATGCCCGAGGACATGTTGACCGCAAGAGTATCGAAGTCGATTCGATGGTTGAGTAGCAGGCCTCCCATGGGCAGGCTGCAACATCCGAATCCGCCAAAGCGCATGGGCGCTCCGAGAACGGCAAACATTAGGGATTCGGCTGGGGATGCGGATCCAGCCCGGGCGAGTTTGACTGCCGTGCGAAACGAGGCGTATGAGCTACTTTTGGCGAACCGTGCGACCGCCTCGAGCTCTTCGATGGTCGTGGCGGGATCGCATTTGTAGTGCGCCTGTTCATAGCGGGTTTCGTTCTGTTGTTCGGCCGCTGACTGGTTGCCCAGGCAATCAAGATCGCCCGTCGCTTCGTAGCCATCGCCCTTGGGCCAGATGTCGTCATGGGCAATGGGGTATGTTGCCCCGGGAGGAAGGGAGTAAGTTCCGACCAGTTCCATGAGAAGCATCAAGGTTTTGGCGACTGATTCATTTTTAGAACAAAGCATGGCTGTCATGGCAGGAGACGTTGCGTAGATGTCGGCCTCGACGTGCATAATTGCACCTTCAGGAAGCGGAGCGGAGAGAATATGCTGAAGAAGTCGCTTGTCGGGGCGTCGGTTGCCTTCGTTTGAAACGAGAAGATCGAGCAGCTCGGAATCATCTTCATTCCAGGCGTCGAGTATCGAAAGTGCGCCAAAGTCTATCGCGTCATTATTGGGAATGCAGCTAGCCAAGGCCTGTGCTTGCTGTTCACTATCAATGGAGCTCCAGGGTAGGGCAGAGTACGCCCGTCGTGCGCGACGAATTGCGCGGAGGGCGGAGAAATGTGAAATCACGGTCGTCATAGCTATAACGTACTAAGTTGGCGGCAGAATGCGACCGCCATACCGTTCTTTTCGCTCAGCGGGGTGCTGGGCGCCATGAACGGCCGGGTGTTAGGAAATCGGTGGAATCGGTTGAGGGGATTGCAGGAAATTGAGCTCTGCCGAGAAGGTTGACGATGGCTACTGGACAGTTAGTTCAGATACGTATAAGGCGGCGGGCGTTCGAGGTGTTTCTAAGGGCCTTCGAGGGCGATTTGAAGATAATATATGCGGCGGTTGTACTCGAAAACGATGAGCTTCGGGCGGCATGGCATCCGCCGGGGAGCTCAGAAGGCTCCGAACGGACCTTTGGAGCTTTAAAAAATACGTATCTGAACTAACTGTCCAGGGCGGATTGGCGAGGAATAGAAAAAGGGTCGGAAGCGAGCTTCCGACCCTTTAAAAACATCAAAGATGATGCGATACGCGTTGGACTACAGCGCGAAGTCGCCGCCGACGAGCGTGGAGACGGGCTCCTCGTGGTAAACGGCGGAGATGGCCTGAGCAAACTCCTCGGCGACCGAGATGGTCTTGATCTTGCCGCCGACCTCGACGGGAATGGCGTCGGTGACGAGGCACTCGACGATCGGGGCGTCGTTCAGACGCTCGATGGCCGGACCGGAGAAGATGCCGTGGGTGGCGCAGACGTAGATGTCGCCAGCGCCCATAGCCTTGAGCTCCTTGACGTTGGCGCACAGGGTGCCAGCGGTGTCGATCATGTCGTCGTTGATGATGCAGGTCTTGCCCTTGATGTCACCGATGATGCCCATGACCTCGGCGGCGTTGTGGCGCGGACGGCCCTTGTGGGCGATGGCCAGGTCGCAGCCGAGCATGTCGGACAGCTTCTTGGCGGCCTTGGCGCGACCCACGTCGGGGGAGACGACAACCAGGTTGTCGGTGTCGAAGTGCATGTCGTTGTAGTACTGGCCAAACAGCGGCAGTGCGGACAGGTGGTTAACCGGGATATCGAAGAAGCCCTGGATCTGGCCCTGGTGCAGGTCGAGGGTGATGATGCGGTTGACGCCGGCGCGCTCGAGCAGGTTGGCGACGAGGCGGGCGGTGATGGGCTCGCGCGGGCCGGCCTTGCGGTCCTGGCGGGCATAGCCGTAGTGGGTGATAACGGCGGTGATGGAGCGGGCGGATGCGCGCTTGGCAGCGTCGGTGGCGATGAGCAGCTCCATGAGCATGTCGTTGACGTTGCCGCCGGCCACGGACTGAATCAGGAAGACGTCGGCGCCGCGGACGGTCTCGTCGTAGCGGGCGTAAATCTCACCATTGGCGAACTGCTTTAGCGTAAGGCCCGAAAGCTCGACCCCAAGGTACTCAGCAATCTTCTGAGCGAGGGGACGGTTGGAGGAACCGGAATACACGCGGATGGACTTGCGCATATTCTCCGACTTCTCGGGATCATTAATCGGCATTACCCTTCTCCTTTATACATCGAATGCCATATAGATGCCTTGTTGCATTGTAACCGCGCGGCGGGGTTTATCGAGTCTTGATAACGTCTTTACCGCCAACGGACACGAACCGACCACTCATCCGGTCGCGCAGGTCACGATAGAAAAAGGAGCCGTCCCCATGGAACAGCTCCTTTTGTGCTTGGTAAAACGTTATACCTCGTCACCCTCGTGCAGACGGCGGCGATAATCGGCGGCCCAGCCCTCAATATTAACCTGACGGGCGCGGCCCAGACCGAGTGCGTCGGCCGGGACCGGCTCGGTGATGACGGAGCCGGCGGCCACGAGCGCGCCGTCGCCGATCTGGGCGGGCGCGACCATCATGGTGTCGGAACCGATGAAGGCGTCGTTGCCGATGACGGTCTTGTGCTTGTGGACGCCGTCGTAGTTGCAGGTGATGGAGCCCGCGCCCACGTTGACGCCGGAGCCCATGGTGGTATCGCCGATGTAGGACAGATGCGGCACCTTGGAGCCCTCGCCGATCGTGGACTTCTTGATCTCCACGTGCGTGCCGGCCTTGGAGCCGTCGAGCATGTGAGTGCCGGGGCGCAGGTAGGCGCGCGGGCCGCAGTCGACACCGTTCTCGATGACGGCCTCAATGGCGATGGTCTCATCGATGGTGCAGCCGCTACCGACGGTGGTGTCGGTGAGGCGGCTGTTGGGACCGAGCTGGCACTCCTCGCTCACGGTGACGTGGCCGATCAGGTGCGTCTGCGGCCACACGACGGTATCGCGGCCGATGGTGGCATCGGGGCCGATCCAGGCCTGCGTGGGGTCGATGAAGGTAACGCCCTCGGCCATCCAGTGCTCGTTGATGCGGTCGCGCGCGATGGCGGTGAGCCGTGCGAGCTGGATGCGGCTGTTGACGCCCAGGCCGTCGCGGTAGTCGTCGCAGTGGAAGATGGAGACAGCCTGGCCGTGGCCTTTGAGGATCTCGAGCATGTCGGGCAGGTAGTACTCGGATTGCGCGTTGTCGTTACCGATCTCGTTAATGTGGGCGGCGAGCTGCGCGCCGTCAAAGGCGTAGCAGCCGGCGTTGCACTCCAGCAGCGTGGCGGCCTGCTCGGGCGTGCAGTCCTTCTGCTCGATGATGCGCTCGATCTGACCATCGGCACCCAGCTTGATGCGGCCGTAGCCAAAAGGATCGGGCGGGGTCATGGTCATGACGGTGCAGGCGAGCTCGCCGGTGGCGACGGTCTGCGCGAACTTGGCGACGGTGTCGGCAGTGATGAGCGGCAGGTCGCCGTTGAGCACCACGACGGGGCCTTGCGTGATGCCACAGGCCTCGAGCGCGACCTTCACGGCGTGACCGGTGCCCAGACGCTCGGTCTGCTCGACGCACTCGACCTTGGTGGCGCTGCTGGCGTAGGCGCCGTCGATGAGGGCGCGCATCTCGTCGGCGTGGCTGCCGATGACAACCACGACGCGGCTGCAGCCGGCCTTGATGGTAGCGTCGACGATCCACTGGACCATGGGCTTACCCAGGATCTTGTGCGAAACCTTGCAGTGGTTCGACTTCATGCGGGTGCCCTCGCCGGCAGCGAGGATAATTGCGGTTGCGTCCATGTGATCTCCTGTTACGTTATAGAGACGTGTGTTTGGAAACGATACACGGCGCAATATGATACCGCAGGCATATGACGAGCGCGTAACGATTGGTTTGCGGCGGTTGAGGCTTGCGCCGCCGGCGTGGCGTTTGCGCTGCTTGCGTGCGGCGTTGGCGGTGCTGCGGAGCTGTCGTTTGAGCGAGGGGACGGGGGTACCCGTGGACAACATACGAGAGGGGTTTGGCGGCGAGCCCGTCGCGGCATTCTCGATGTCGCATCCGGCGGTGCCGGCGCTCTACATGGTGCTGACGTTGGGGCTCACCATGTTCTCGATGCAACCGGTGCTGATCGCGCTGTCGCTTGCGGGCGGGCTGGCGTATGGGCTTGCGACGCGCGGTGCTGCACGCACGTTGGGCGCGCTTCGCTGGCAGCTGCCGGTGATTTTGATTATTGCGGTGCTCAATCCGCTGTTTAGCGCCTCGGGCTCGACGGAGATGTTCCGTATTGGCATGCGTGCGGTGTATCTGGAGAGCATGGTTTACGGCCTGTGCATGGGCGGGCTGTTTGTGGCGAGCGTGCTGTGGTTTGAGGCCGCGGCGTCGATGCTCGAATACGACAAGGTGCTCGCGCTGTTGGGCAACGCCGCGCCGGTGATTGCGCTCATGATCTCGATGTGCATGCGGCTTATCCCGCAGTTTTTACGCCGAGGTCGTACGGTGCTGGCGGTGCAGGATGCGATTGATGTGCCGGGGCGTGCGCCCACCGATCCCGTGCGATCGCGCCTGCGGGCGTCGAGCGTGCTGATGGGCTGGGGCATGGAAGATTCGCTTGAGCGCGCGGATGCCATGCGCTCGCGCGGGTGGGGTGCTGCGTCGCGTCGCACGACGTACGCGCGGTATCGGCTGGGGCGCGGCGACGCTGCCGCGCTGGTTGGACTTGCGGTGTTTGGTGCCGCCGCGGTGGCGGTGGCATGGACCGCGACAACGCAGTATTCGTTTTACCCGCAGCTTTCGGTGCCCGCGCCGTGGCTGGGCTATGTCGTGTACGCTGCCTGGATGGTGCTGCCCTGTGTGCTGCGCGCGATTGACGAGAAGAGGTTCGGCTGATGTCTCGGTTGGATAGGGGCCCGGTGTCGGGCGCGGCGTGCGGCCCGGATGTGCCGGCAATTGAGGTGCGGAGCCTGAGCTTTGCCTACCCCGGGGCTGATGCTACGGTGCTCGAGGGGCTCGACTGCTCTGTTCCCCAAGGTGCATTTGCGCTGCTTGTTGGCGGTACCGGATCGGGTAAGTCGACGCTGCTGTCGCTGCTCAAGCCCGAGATCGCTCCGGCGGGCGAGCGCGCTGGCGAAGTGCGCGTGCTGGGCGAGAACGTTGCCGACATGGACGTGCGCGCGTCTGCGGAGCGCGTGGGCTACGTGTTCCAGGATCCCGAGAACCAGATAGTGTGCGAGACCGTGTGGCACGAGATGGCGTTTGGCCTAGAGAATCTGGGTGTGTCGTGCGACGAGATGCGCCGCCGTGTTGCCGAGACCAGCTATTTCCTTGGTCTGGAGGACTGGCTTCATCGCGATACCGATACGCTTTCGGGTGGCCGCAAGCAGCTGCTGTCGCTTGCCGCCGTCCTGGCGCTGCGTCCGCGTGTGCTGCTACTCGACGAGCCCACGTCTCAGCTCGATCCCGTTGCCGAGAAGAATTTTCTGCATGCGCTGTTTCGCGTGAACCGTGAGCTGGGCTGCACGGTTGTTGTGGCTACGCATCAACCGCGGCCGATGCTCGAGTATGCGACGTGTGCGTACCGGATTGAGGGCGGTCGCGTGCGCGAAGTGGCGGATATGGCTTCTTTGGGACGCCGAGAGCCGCTGTTTTCCGATGACATGTTGGGGTGGGGTGCCATCCGATGTGCAAAAAACGGAGTATTCAGCAGGCGTGAGGACAATTTGGGCTCTCTGGAGCCGCCCCGGGATGTATCGAGCGCGAAAAAAAGTTCGGGATTGGACAAATCGTCCAAATTTGTGGCGCAAACGTTGCTCGAGAACGGCTCGGAAGCCTTTCCGCGCACGGATGGAAGCAGAATACTCCAAAAAATGCACGGCGGGTCGGCTACCACCCTGTCGGAAGGCTGGTTTCGCTACGATCGCGCGGGCGGTTGGGTGCTGCGCGGGCTCGACGTGACGTTTTCGGCCGGCGCGGTGCATGCGGTCGTGGGCGGAAACGGCTGTGGCAAGTCGACGATGCTCTCGGTGCTGGCCAAGACGGCTAAGCTGCAGCGTGGCCGCATGGTGCGTGGGGCGGCTTCAGCGGCTCTGCTGCCACAGAATCCCAAGGCATTGCTAGTCGCCGAAACGGTGCGCGACGAGCTGATGGAATGGGCTTCGATCTGCGGGTACGACGAGGCCGCAGCACAGGAGCAGACGGCGCGCCTGGGCCTGGCGGGCTTAGAGGCACGTCACCCGTACGATCTTTCGGGCGGTCAGCGCCAGCTGCTTGCGTTGGCAAAGCTGCTGTTGATTGGTCCGGAGCTGCTGCTGCTTGATGAGCCCACCAAGGGTTTGGACCTGGCCAGCCGCCGCATCATCGCTCGCGCCCTGCGTGACCATGCGAAGGCTGGCGGTACCGTCATCATGGCCACGCACGACCTAGACTTTGCCGAGCAGGCGTCCGATGACGTCGCCATGATGTTCGACGGCGAGATCGCCTGCATGGAGCCTCCGGTAGATTTCTTTGCCGACAACGTGTTCTACAGGGCGTGATGGGATGACAGATCGTCGCGCCTCGCGCCTACTCACAAAAATGGAGATTCCGCTGCTCCTGGCGGTGCCGGCAGTGATGACTGCGGCGTTGCTGGCGGGCATTGAGCAGGCGGCGCTTGCCATGCTGGTTGTAGTGGCGCTCGTGCTCGCACTGTTCTTTGCGGGCTATGAGACATCACGTCCAGGCCTGCGCCAGATCATGCCCACGCTGGTGCTGGCGGCGCTGGCCGCGGCGGGGCGCATCCTGTTTGGGCCCATTCCCGACTTTAAGCCCGTGAGCGCTATCGCCATTATCGCGGGTGCGACACTTGGCCGTCGCAATGGTTTTATGGTGGGCGCGTTGGCAGCGCTGACCAGTAATTTCTTTTTTGGGCAGGGCATGTGGACGCCGTGGCAGATGTATGCCTGGGGTTTGGTGGGCTATGTCGGTGGCGCACAGGCGCATGCGGGCGCGTTTGACCGCGCCGATGGAACCGTGCGATTGCCGGCGCTGTTGGCGTATGGCTTTGCCTCGGGCTTGCTGTATGGTGTCGTGATCAACGCGTATGACATCATCGGTTTTGTGCAGCCGCTTACTTGGGCGGGTGCCGTGGCGCGTCTTGCCACGGCAGTGCCGTTCGATATTACGCACGGCTTTGCGACCTGCGTGTTCTTGGCCGCCTTGTACAAGCCTTGGTGCCGTCGCATCAACCGTGTCGTCGTGAAATACGGGCTGTAAGGCATTTCGCGTTTCCTCGCGAACTTGCGGTGGAATAGTTCTCGTTTTTGGCTATTTGCTGCCCAAACAGGAACTATTCCACCGCAGCTTATAGGGGGAGAGGGGTCACATGATCTGTTTTCCTCCGTCCCCCAGGAATTACTTGGGGCTAGAGCTCTAGCGTGAGGGTGACGGGGCAGTGGTCACTGCCAAAGATGTCGCCGCGGATACCGGTGTCGCGTACGTTGTCGGCGATTGCGTCGCTTACCAGGAAGTAGTCGATGCGCCAGCCTGCGTTGTTCTTGCGGGCATTAAAGCGGTAGCTCCACCAGCTGTAGACGCCCTCGACGTCGGGGTTTGCCGCGCGCCAGGTATCGGTAAACCCGGCGTTGAGCAGCTCGGTAAACTTGCCGCGTTCTTCGTCCGAAAAGCCCGCGTTGCCGCGGTTGGACTTGGGGTTCTTAAGGTCGATTTCCTCGTGCGCCACGTTAAAGTCGCCGCAAGTTACGACGGGCTTGCCGGTCTCGCGCTCAAGCGCGCTCAAAAAGCCGCGGTAGGCATCGTCCCAGGCCATGCGCACATCGATGCGCGCGAGTTCGTTTTGCGCGTTGGGCGTGTAGACATCCACAAACCAAAACTTGTCGAACTCGAGCGCACAGACGCGGCCCTCGGTTGCGGCTTGGGCGACGAGTACGGTCGCCTCGCCCTCGCCGGCGTAGGGTAGCAGCGCGTCGGCGTGCAGCACGCGCAGCGGTTCCTGGCGGCTAAAGACCGCAGTGCCCGAATAGCCTTTACGCTCGGCGTAGCTCCAGGTTTGGTGATAGCCGGGCAGGTCAATATCAACCTGGCCTTCTTGCAGCTTGGTCTCTTGCAGCGCCAGGATATCGACGTCGAGTTCTTGCGCGATCTGGATAAAGCCCGGGTCCTTTTTGAGCACGGCGCGCAGGCCGTTGACGTTCCACGAGGCGAAAGTGTAAGTCTGAGGCATGGTGTCCTTTCGACGGGGTTGGCAGGCTTAAGATTAGCGCAACAAGAGCGGGGCGGAGTCCGCGAGTGATAGTGCGAACGCCGCCGTCCCGGAGATACGGACGGAGGACATATATGACGCAGGCAATATCGGACCCCAAACAGGCCTCCTCCGCGCTGGCGGAGCTGTTCGAAACCCATAGCCACGTGGTCTTCTTTGGTGGCGCGGGCGTTTCCACGGCGAGTGGCATCCCCGATTTCCGCAGCGTGGACGGCCTGTATCACCAGCGGTTTTCCTATCCGCCCGAGACTATGCTCTCGCACAGCTTCTACGAGGCGCATCCGGCGGAGTTTTTCGACTTCTACCGGACCAAGATGATCGCCCTTAACGCCAAGCCCAACCACTGCCACGCCAAGCTGGCGGAGCTGGAGCGCGCCGGCAAGCTCGATGCCGTGGTGACGCAAAACATCGACGGCTTGCATCAGGCGGCTGGTTCACGGCGCGTGTTTGAGCTGCATGGCTCGGTCCACCGCAATATCTGTCAGACGTGCGGCGCGGTCTACAGCGCCGAATGGATTTGCGCGCGCGAGCACGAGGATGCCGCGGGCGTGCCCGTGTGCCCTGCGTGCGGCGGTCGCATCAAGCCCGATGTGGTCCTCTACGAAGAGCCGCTCGATGAGCGTGTGCTTACCGGCGCCGTTGCCGCCATCGCCGCAGCCGACGCCCTCGTCGTGGGCGGAACCTCGCTCGTGGTGTATCCGGCGGCGGGCCTTACGCGATACTTTACCGGCGATACGCTGGCCATTTGCAATTTGGCGCCCACCGATCAGGATGCAAATGCCGACCTGCTGATTTCTTGCGACATCGCGGCCGCGTTTGCGTTCTAGCCCGCGCGCGCGGATACAATAGAAAGACTGATTGCAAAGCGACCCCGCCGCCAGCGCCCAAGCGTGGCGGCGTGGGCATTTTAGGAGGATGTTCATGGCGAACGACAGCAAGACATGGCGGTGCGGAAAGTACGAGCTCAGCTTTGACCGTCCGCGCATCATGGGCGTCCTCAACGTGACGCCCGATTCGTTTAGCGACGGCGGTGAGCACTTCGACCCGGATGCCGCTATCGAGTACGGCCTGGCGATGCTCGATGCCGGCGCCGACATCATCGACGTGGGCGGCGAGTCCACGCGCCCCGGCTTTACCCCGGTCAACCCCGACGAGGAGGCGCGTCGCGTGCTGCCCGTCGTGCGCGCGCTCGCCAAAGAGGGTGCCATCGTCTCGATCGATACGCGTCATGTGGCGGTTGCCAAGGCGGCCGTGCGCTGCGGTGCTTCGATTGTCAACGACGTGACGGGCTTCACCGATCCCAAGATGGTTGAGTTCGTTAAGACGAGCACCTGCGGCGTCATCGTAATGCACGCCGGCGAGGTCGCCGTACCCGCCCGCACGCACGCGACGGTGCAGCTCGATACCTCGGCTGCGGCGTTTGTTGCCGAGAAGGCACGCGAGGCGGCTGCCGAGGCCGCGCGCGAGGCCGAGAAGCCGGCCCGTCGCCGTCGCGGCAAGTTGCTGGGCGAGCCCAAGGTTGAGGCCAAGCTTCCGGGCGGTGTGGTACAGCCCTCGCTGCCGTTTGGCGAACCGGAGCCCGCGCCCGAGCCTGTTGACGAGCCAGAGACGCCGGCGCCAAAGCCCGGGCCGGGATCGATGCAGAT
>CABUDJ010000038.1 GCA_902490325.1 uncultured Collinsella sp.
GTCCAATGCACGCCGTCGAGCCTCGACGGCGTGCATTGGACGACGCAGGAGGTCGACTGGGAGCGCTCCGCCGCTTGCAAGACGGTGGCGTTCGACGGCGCCGTGGCCGCGCGCTACGTGCGTATGACGCCGCTCGCGTCCGTGGGCAACTTCTTCTCCGCCTCCGAGATCGCCATCTACAAGACCGACGGCACGGACGGCTTCGCTGTGGGCTCCAACCTCAACAAGGCCACGGTCTCCGACGGCGACTACTCCAACATGAAGAATTACCTGGGTCTTGAGAACCGCGAGCCCGACACCTCGACGTTCGACTCCCAGATCCGCGCCCACTTCGCCGACCTCAACGGCAACGGCGTCTACGACGTGTACGACTACTCCTTCACCATGGCGGCGCTCGACGGCGGCACCAAGCAAAAGGGCAAGGCTGCTGGCACCCTCGCGGTGATCCCGAGCAAGATGGAGGTCGAGGCCGGCGACGAGATCACGGTCGACGTCTACGCCACCGACGCCGAGAACATCAACGCGCTCGGTGCGCTCGTCAACTTCAACAGCGACCAGTTCGAGTATGTCTCCGAGAGCATCGCGCAGGATGCGTCGACGGCGGGCATGGAGAACCTCTCGCGCGAGAAAGTGCAGTTCACGGATGGCCACCAGACCATCAACCTGGCCTTCGCCAACCGCGGCGACGCCAAGCTCTTCAACAGTACTGGTGTGGTCGCGAGCTTTAAACTCAAGGCTAAGACGGCCGGCAAGGTCGAGCTGCCCTCGACGTCTTGGCTCGTCGGCCCGGCGTGCGACGCGCTCGAGTTCGTGAGTGATGGCACCGTGACGATGCCCGGTGTCCCGCAGCCCACCAAGTCCGAGTACGGCCGCGACGCCTTTGACATCACGATGACAAACGACGAGCTCCCCACCGACGACGGCACCAACGTCGAGAAGCTCATCCAGCAGAAGAGCTATGACGGACTGTTCGACAACAATGAGGGCGGCAACGACTTCGAGTTCCTGTGGAACTATGGGCCCAACTGGATCGACGGCAAGATGCCGACCTACGTCAAGCTGCCCGCCACGATGACGTTCGCCTTCAAGACGCCGTCGAAACTCGATAGCGTCGAGGTCGTTAACCGCAACGGTGGCAACGGCACCGTGCAGAAGATTAAGTCCGTCGTGACGTTCGAGGACGGCTCGACCCAGGAGTTCTCGGGCGGAAGCTTTGATTCCTATCAGGCTCGCTACGCCTTTGGCCTCTCTGCCGAGAACAAGGGCAAGAAGGCGACCAAGGTCGAGATCACGCCGCTTGAGGCATCGGGTGACCAGATGCTCACGCTGCGCGAGATCAACTTCAACTACACACAGGGTGTCGAGGCCATCGAGGGTGTCGAACTGGGCAAGAACCAGACCGAGTTCTTCGAGGGCGATGTGACGCTCGTCGACGCCAAGGCCACGCCCGAGAGCGCCGGCTACCCCTATGTGACGGTCGAGAGCTCCGATCCTTCTGTGGTGAGCGTCTCCGCTGTCCAGGCCGGCGATAGCGTGAGCTACTACCTGCGCGCCAACAAGGCCGGCAAGGCAACGATCACGGTGGCGTCGGTGCTCGATCCCTCCAAGACCGCATCCTATGAGGTCGAGGTCAAGGCTGGTGTCGACACCTCTGCGCTCATGGCAGCGCTTTCCAAGGCCGCGGGCTACAGCGAGTCCGTCTACACCAAGGATTCCTATGCAGCCCTCACCGTTGCGGTCGAGGCGGCTCAGAAGCTCCTCGATGGCGGCCAGGGCAGCTATAGCAAGAAGGATGTCGCAGACGCCACGGCCAAGATCGAGAAGGCAATCGACGGCCTCAAGATGCGCCCCGTCGATGAGAAGAGCCTCATCAACACGCCCGAGAACCGCGAGAACGTCAAGGTGACCGGCTTCTCGAGCGAGGCCGACTATGAGGGCAGCAACGCCGTCAACGCTCTTGACGGCGATGAGCAGACGCTCTGGCACAGCGACTGGGCCTATAAGGCCGGTATGCCCCAGTACCTGACCGTCGACCTGGGCCGCGACTACGATCTCACCGACGTCACGTTCCTGCCGCGCCAGGACGGCGGCACGAACGGCGATATCTTTGAGGCCGAGGTGCTGGTTTCCGACACCGCCGACGGTTATGAGATGGGCACCGCCACGTCGATGGGTACGTTTACCTTCGACAACGACGGCCGCGTGCTCACCGACCGTGGCGACTGGAAGCAGATGAGCTTTGGTGCCGCGCGCGGTCGCTACGTGACCGTCAAGGTGCTCCACGCCGGCGGTGGCAGCGTTGACGCCTACTGCAGCATGGCGGAGCTCAAGTTCTACGGTACGGCCGTTCCCAATCCGGTGGCGAAGGACGACCTCACTGCCGCGATTGAAAAGGTTGATGCCGAGGTTGCAGCCGGCGACCTTAAGGCCAGCGACTACACCGAGGCTTCCTGGACCGCGTTCCAGAACGCCTTGGCGAGCGCCCGCGCCATCCTGAACGACGAGAACGCCACGCAGGACGAGGTCGACCAGGCACTCAAGGCACTCGAGAGTGCTCGCGACGCGCTTGAGAAGACTCCGGTGACCCCGGTCGAGAACCCGACCAAGAAGCAGCTCAAGGCCTTGGTCAAGCAGGCGAAGGAGACTGACACCAGGGGCAAGACGGACGAGTCTGTCAAGGCCCTGACGGATGCCATTACCTACGCCGAGGACGTCTTGGGTGATGAGAATGCTTCCGACATCCAGCTCCAGGCGGCCTATGACCAGCTCAAGCTGGCCATTGAGAGCCTCAAGGATGCCGATTCCGGCAACCAGGGCGGCTCGGGCAACCAGGGTTCCGGCAATGGCTCAAACGGCGGCAACCAGGCGGGCAAGCCCGCAGGCGACAAGGCCCAGGGCAGCAAGAAGAGCGGTTCGGCGATCCCCAATACCGGCGACCAGACGGCGGCGACCGTCGCGGCCGTCGGTGGTCTTGGCGCCATCATCGCCGCGATCGGCGCTTTCTTCCATCGTCGCAGCAAGGCTAAGTAGTCCCAGCGACAACTAAGCAAACGTGCCCGCCGCTCCGTCAAGGACGGCGGGCATTGCTTTATTATTTCAGCCAACGTACGTCATGGCAATATCCGGTAGGTCGCAGGGCGCTTCGCGGGCGGGCCAGGCTCTATCTGAACGACTTTGCGAAGCAACCGGAGTGAAGATAAAGCCTGGCCCGCCCGCGAAGCGCCACAGAGACCGCAGGGACGGGAGCAGCTATACTACTCTCAGTAGTTAAGGGTCGCGGATCCGCCGCGTCACCGCTCTCAACAGGAGGTCTTTGTTTATGGCAGATCAGAAGCCGGTTGTCGGGATCATCATGGGCTCCAAGTCCGATCTGGGCGTTATGGAAGGTTGCACCGCCGAGCTCGAGGCACTGGGCGTGCCCTATGAGCTCGTGATTGCAAGCGCACACCGCACGCCGGCGAAGGTCCATGAGTGGGCCTCGACCGCTGCCGACCGCGGCATCAAGGTGATTATCGCTGCTGCCGGCAAGGCTGCTCACCTGGGCGGTGTCGTTGCTGCGTTTACGCCGCTGCCGGTCATCGGTGTGCCTATGAAGACGAGCGATCTGGGTGGTATGGACTCGCTGCTGTCGATGGTGCAGATGCCTTCGGGCGTGCCCGTTGCCTGTGTGGCCATCAACGGTGCCAAGAACGCTGCCATTTACGCCACGCAGATTCTGGGCGCCTGCGACCCCGAGTACCGCAAGGTTGTCGAGAAGATGAAGCAGGAGATGGCTGACGCTTAAGCGCTCTGCCAGTCCATTTGCAGCATAAGGAGAGCCATGTCCGACTATCAGGGAAAGCGTTTTTCGGCTTCTCGGATTCCCGATCCAGCCAAGTCGGGAGCGGCCCGCGCGCCGCAGCGGGGTCGGACATCCTCTCCTCAGCAACCGCGCGCGCCGCGCCCTGTGACGCCGGCGAAGCATCGCCGTCAGGATACACCTGCTGCATATCGCCCTTCGTCATACAGTACGGCCAAGAAGTCACCTCGCTCTTCGGCGCATACCGCGCCATCGAGCTATACCGAGCCGCCGCGCAAAAAGCGCCGCTCCGTCATTCCCATTCTGCTCATCATCATCGGCATTGGCCTGATCGTTGCTGCGGCCGCCATCTTTATCAACGCGCAGATTGGCTACAAGCAGGCGAGCGAGTCGTATCAAAAGATCGAAAAGCAATATGTGAGCGACAAGGACGCCAGCGGCGTGCCGATTATCGACTTCAACGCGCTTGCCCAGACAAATCCCGAGGTTGTTGGTTGGATTTACGCGCCCGGCACCAACATCAACTACCCCGTGGTGCAGACCAACAACAACTCCAAGTACCTCAACACGCTGTTCGACGGCACCGCCAATGCCTCGGGAGCCATCTTCCTGGATAGCGACGACACCGCGCCGGGCATGGTGGATCAGCAGACCACGATTTACGGTCATCACATGAATGACGGCTCGATGTTCAACGTGATTTCGGATACGACCGATCAGGCGACGTTCGACAGCATGGAATACGTGTACTACATCACGCGCGATGCGACGTATAAGTTGCGCCCGCTGGCGACCAAGGTGGTCGAGGACACGTATGCCAAGGCGCGCACGCCCAACTTTGAAGGCGATGACGGACTGAAGAGCTATCTGTCCGAGATGCTCGACGGTGCTTCTGCCGTGGCGAGCGACGCCACCGAGCGTGCCGCTTCGGCAACCAAGGTCGTAACGCTTGTGACCTGCCGTTCGCTGTCATTTAGCAATACGCGCGCAGTCATGGTGCTCACGCCGGTCGAGGAATAAAGTGTCCGGGAGCCCTGTCCCAAAAAGACTACCCTGGAAATCAAAAGGAGAAATGATGCTTGAAAGCGGCAAATCGATGCCTTCGGTTGATGCTTGGCTGCGCGAAGCCAAGGCCGATGTTTCGGCGGCTGATTGCGGGATGTACCTGACACACAACGGCGTGGTGCGTGCGACGCCTAAGTCCGAGGTGCGTGGGGTCGAGACAGATGGTGTGGCGCCTGGACATAAGGTAGGCGGCATGGTGTTTGGCTTCGATGCCGATAAGGTGCAGGCCGCTATCGAGGCAACGCGCGCGATGCCGGGTATCGGCTACGTGCGCGTGTGGTTGGCGAGCGGCGAGCTTGCCGTGGGCGACGACATCATGCTCGTGCTCATTGGCGGAGACATTCGCCCGCATGTGGTCGATGCGCTGCAGGCACTCGTCGGTACCATCAAAAATGAGTGTGTGAGCGAGGTCGAGCGCGAGGCATAGGACTTTGCGATCAATTCGAGTCCATCTATAGCAAAAGCCCACTGGCAGTTCAATCAGTCTGCCAGCGGGCTTTTCTGTGCGTTGGAAAATCTCGGCATTGCGTGGCGCTACACGCGCGTCGCATCCTTGGGGCTCATGGTCATGCTCTGGAAGCGGTTCTCCATGTAGTCGTTATCGAAATACTTGCCGTAGAACTGCGCGACGGGAATATCCGGCTCCGTGCCGTTGACGCGCTGGTACCAGTAGTCGAGCGACTGCAGCGTCATGACGCCGTCGACCAGCATAATGACGGTAAAGATGACGGTAGCCGAGTAGCGACTCTTCCACGGAATCATGTTGATGAGCTTGAGCAGCCTCGGCAGCAGCAGCTTGATCCAGATAAGGCCACCCAGGCCCCACAGGCAGGCAAAGCCCGTGCAGGTGCGTCCGCCCGTAAGGACGGCGAGCGGGTCGGGCATGCCGAACAGCTTCATGTGCGAGTAGCTCCACGAGACCACGCCAAATGAGGTCTGCATAAACCAGCCCACGAACACCTCAAAGCTCGCGCCGAGTACAGCGCTTACCAGGAAAATGATGATGGGGTTCTTTTTATAGAAGCGGTTGAGCACCATGGTCATGAGTACGGCGCCAAAGCCATAGATGGGGCTGAAGGGACCAAACAGCATGCCGGCGCGGTCCTGGTAGACGCCTGGGTCGTCGACCGTCATGTGCCAGATGTCCTCGGCGATCAGGCCGAGCACGCAGCAGACGAGGAATACCCAGAACAGGTTGAAGTAGTTGAGCTTGATGTAGCCCTCGCCGGTTTCATCGCGGCCGAGCATGCCCTCGGCGGCGGCGTCGCGGTCGAGCATCTCCTGCAGGCGGCGCTGCAGTTCGCGCTCCTGGCGAAGCGTAGGATCGACGGTGGCTGAAAGCGCGATGAGGATACCGAGCTGAATAGCGGGACGAAGCAAGAAGAGCCCGATACCTTGGAGCATCACGTCGACCAAAAGCTCGACGACGGTGAATGCAATAAGGATGTAGGACAGGCGGGCGGCGTTGCGGCGCTGGTTTTTGATAAGGTCCAGGCCAAAGATGATCAGGATGACGGCACTTGCCGCCGAGAGCATAATGCCGGCGACGATGAGTCCAACCGAGACCAGCATATTGTCGCCGAGCTTGGCGGCGGCGTTGCCGTTGATGAGCGCGGTGATGACCTGCCACATAAAGGCGGCGACCGACGGGAGTGTGCCCACGCCGGACAGGATGCACAGGACGGCGTACACCTTAATGATGAGGGGAATCTTCTTGACCTCCGTGGCGCTGGGGACGCTGGGGTCGAGTTCGTTTCGATCCATACAGAACCTTTCTCGCTTTGTCCTAGGTTACAAGGATACGCCGCCAACCTGCCAAAAGACAGGACGAACGTCCCAATTGCAACAATGCAACCCTCAACGGTGGGCGCGGCGCGGCACTGGCGTCCATGTCGTGTAGCCAAATAAATGTTTGGCCGCAAAACGGATTATTAGCTCGGTGGGCTTTTAAAAAGCGCTGCTCATGCGCTGGGGAGCGCGTCGCGCCGTGCGTATAATAAGGCGGGTAACGCCAAAATACGAGGCTCTGAGGGGATGCCATGTCTCAAGAAACCATCCGCGCGGCCGAGCGCGCCGCGGGACAGGTGAACGCCATGTCGACGTATGATCCGGACTCCGACCAGCTGCATGAGGAATGCGGCGTTTTTGGTGTCTGGGCGCCCGATCGCGACGTGGCTCGACTGACGTACTTTGGCCTGCGTGCACTGCAGCACCGCGGCCAAGAATCGGCGGGAATCGCCGTTGGTGACGGCGGTACGGTTATGGTCCGCAAGGATCTGGGCCTGCTCGACCGTGTGTTCTCCAATGCCGACTTGTCGACGCTCTCCGGTCAGCTGGCCGTGGGTCACGTGCGCTACGGCACCGCCGGCGCCAAGAGCTGGGAAGCCTCTCAGCCGCACCTCTCTACCATCAATAGCGTCATTATCGCGCTCGCGCACAACGGCACCCTCGTCAACACCGACGAGCTGCGCCGCCAGCTGATCGAGCTGGGCGTGCCGTTCCTCTCCAACTCGGATTCCGAGGTCGCGACCAAACTCATCGGCTACTTTACTCAGCGTACAGGCCATCTGCGCGAGGGCATTCGCAAGACCATGGAGCTCGTGCGCGGCGGCTACGCCATGACACTCATCAACGAGCAGGCACTCTACGCATTTCGCGATCCGCACGGCATTCGCCCGCTCGTGCTGGGCAAGCTGGTGGACGAGGGCCTGGACCAGGCCGATGCCGCATCCGTTTCGCAGCTGCCGTCGCAGGACGGCGCCGCGA
Organism: uncultured Collinsella sp.; assembly: GCA_902490325.1. Classification (GTDB taxonomy): domain Bacteria; phylum Actinomycetota; class Coriobacteriia; order Coriobacteriales; family Coriobacteriaceae; genus Collinsella. The sequence continues at coordinate 7,631 of CABUDJ010000038.1, forward strand.
CGGTCGACGCCACCACCCATGTCACCCGCGCCGGCGGCTGGGTCGTCGCCTCCGAGACTTGTGCGCTCGACATTGTGGGCGCCGAGTACGTCCGCGACGTCCGTCCCGGCGAGATTTTGCGCATCAGCGCCGAGGGCCTTGTGTCCGAGCAGGGCGTGCCTGCCGCCGAAGAGCCTGCTAACTGCATCTTTGAGCAGGTCTACTTCGCTCGCCCCGACTCCATCATGAACGGCAAGAGCGTCTACGCCTGCCGCTATGACATGGGTCGTCAGCTGGCACATGAGGAGCCCGTCGAGGCCGACCTGGTCATCGGCGTGCCCGACTCCGGCCTGCCGCCCGCGGAGGGGTATTCGCACGAGAGCGGTATTCCCTTTGGCGAGGGCCTCATCAAGAACCGTTACGTGGGCCGTACGTTTATCGAGCCTACGCAGGAGCTGCGTGCCATGGGCGTGCGTATGAAGCTCAACCCGCTGCGCGACAACATCGAAGGCAAGCGCCTAGTCGTCATCGACGACTCCATCGTCCGTGGCACCACCATGGTGCAGCTCGTCAAGATGCTGCGCAACGCCGGCGCCAAGGAGATTCACATTCGCATCAACTCGCCCGAGGTCATCTGGCCGTGCTTCTACGGTATCGATACCGACGTGCAGTCGCAGCTCATCAGTGCCAACAAGACGGTCGATGAGATCTGCGAGTATATCGGCGCCGATTCGCTGGCCTTCCTTTCGGTCGAGGGCCTGCTGAAGGTCATGCCCAAGGGCGGCTACTGCGATGCGTGCTTTACCGGACGCTACCCCGTGGCGATTCCCGAGAGCTTTGGCCGCGACAAGTTTATGGAGGGCTTTAAGCCCCGCAGCCTGGACAAGCCGCTGCACTTTGACGACGACGCCGTGGTCGAGAAATACGACGACCGCAGCTGGGAAGAGGAGCACGGCGAGGCCTAAAACCTGCCATGTGGGGACAGGTTTTTTTGGTAGGTTTTACCTGCTGTTTTGTTGATATGACGGCGTGTGCTGTTATGGCGCGCGCCGAAATGAACGCAACTATGAGCACCGTTTGGCGCCCGCGCGGCGCCACGGTAGTGGGAGAGGAAGGCTCAGATGAGCGACAGCAAGCATGTGACGTATGAGGACGCCGGCGTCGATACCGCCGAGGGCGGCCGCGCCGTCGACGCTATTAAGCAGATGGTCAAGGACACCAACCGCCCCGAGGTTATCGGCGGCATCGGTGGCTTTGGTGGCCTGTTCTCGGCTGCCGCGCTCAAGGATATGGAAGACCCGATCCTGATCAGCGGCACCGACGGCGTGGGCACCAAACTCGTGCTCGCCCAGATCATGGACCGTCACGAGACGGTGGGCCAGGACCTGGTCGCCATGTGCGTCAACGACATTTTGGCTTCGGGCGCCGAGCCGCTGTTCTTCCTGGACTACGTTGCCATCGGCCACATCGAGGCCGAGCACATGGCAAAGATCATCAAGGGCGTGGCCGACGGCTGCAAGCTCGCGGGCTGCGCGCTCGTGGGCGGCGAGATGGCCGAGCACCCGGGCGTCATGGCTCCGGCCGACTACGACCTTGCCGGCTTTACCGTGGGTGTTGTCGATCGTCCCAAGATGCTCGACCCCGCGAACGTTCGCCCCGGCGATGTGATCCTGGGCCTGCCTTCCACTGGCGTGCATTCCAACGGTTACTCGCTCGTGCGCAAGGTCATTGGCGTCGACGGCATCAAGCCGGGCACGCCCGAGGCCGCCGCTAAGGCCGAGGAGCTAAGCCGTCCGCTCGAGGAGCTCGGCGGTGCTTCGCTGGCCGACGCTCTGCTGGCTCCCACGCGCATTTATGTGAAGCCGATTCTGGAGCTGCTCCGCGGTGGCGCCAACGTTCATGCCATTGCCCATATCACCGGCGGCGGTATTACCGAGAACCTCAACCGCGCGCTCGCCGACGACGTCGATGCCGTGGTTATCCGCAACGGCGCCGAGATGGGCTGGGATGTTCCGCCCGTCATCACCTACGTGTCGCGTCAGGCCGAGCTCGCGCCCAATGAGGCGTGCAAGACCTTCAACATGGGCGTCGGCCTGTGCCTGATCGTCGCCCCCGAGGACGAGGCTGCCGTGACCGAGGCTCTGGTCGCGCTGGGCGAGAAGCCGTTCCGCGTGGGCGAGTGCGTCGAGGGTTCCGGTAAGGTCGTGTACTCCGATGAGCGCTAACGAGCAGATGGCTGCCGCCGAGGGCCTGGGCTTTGTGCCCTACACCCGTCCGACCGGCACCGATACAGCCGAGCCGCTCAAAATCGGCGTGCTTATCAGCGGTTCTGGTACCAACCTGCAGGCGCTGATCGACCTGATCGCCGCCGGCAAGCTCAACGCCTCGATTGAGCTTGTGGTGTCGAGCCGTCCATCGGCTAAGGGCTTGCAGCGCGCCGAGCGTGCGGGTATCCAGACGCTCACGCTGTCCAAGGACGTCTATGCCGACCCCATCGCGGCCGACGAGATCATCGCGCATGAGCTGCTCGAGCGCGGCTGCGAGTACGTGGTGATGGCCGGTTACATGCGCATGGTGCACACGCCGCTGCTGGCGGCGTTCCCCAACCGCGTGGTCAACCTGCATCCGGCGCTGCTGCCGAGCTTTACCGGTGCCCATGCGATCGACGATGCGTTTGCGCGCGGCGTCAAGGTGACCGGCGTGACCGTGCACTTTGCCAACGAGATCTACGACAACGGTCCCATCATTGCCCAGCGTGCGCTGGCTGTTGAGGAGGGCTGGGACGTCGACACGCTCGAGGAGCACATCCACGCGATCGAGCATGTGCTGTATCCCGAGGTCGTGCAAATGCTCGCCGACGGTCGCGTTCACGTGCTGGAGAACGGCAAGGTCGCAATTGATGCGGCGCGTTAGTTCGTGTAAAAGGGTCGCCTAGGTTTCGTTGAGGCGTAAACAATCAGAATAGCCGATTGGGGCATATGGAATCACGTGTGACCCAATCGGCTTTTACTATCTCTTTGATTTCGGGCTCCTGATAACGTGACGGGTGGTCTCGAAAAATGAGGGCGGTTGGCTGCGCGCATGATATGGATATCAGCGGCGATATCTCCATCTCGATAAATAAAGATGGCTTCAAGTTGAGCATCGGTTCGGACTTCGAGGTGCGGCCCTGTTCAGCGAAAATTCTTACACTAACACTCACGCCGTGAGCTAGGATAACTAGCCGGTATAGGGTCACTTGAGCGGGTATGCGTCTGTTCAAGCGGCCTATTGGCTTGCTTAAGAAATAGTTAAACTACGTAGCGTACAGCGCGTGAGTGACTTACGACTCAGCGAAACTAAAGGGAATCGGAGAAGAAGGCCCATGTTTTGCCCCAAATGCGGTAGCAAAATAAGCGACGATGCGCGATTCTGTACCGAATGCGGCCTGCCCTTGGGCGGGCTCTCGGGCAAGACTGCGGCCGAGGAGGGGCCCAAGGCCGAGCCGTCGGAGCGAGAATCATCGTCCGCTGAAGTCATATTGGAACCCACAGATACCGAAACGGACTCTGCGATAGGATCCGCGAATGCCGGGTCCACAGCAGAACCGAGTCTCGAACCGGTCTCGAAGACTGCGAGTAGCGGTCACTCCCAGATGTACAACTTCTTTATGCAACGCTGTCAGGTCGGTAACCGCCTAGTGCCGCAGTTCGCTATCATGATCGCCGCATTTATCGCCGCGGCAGGCATCGCTTACGCTGCTTTCATGCTCTACAAGAACGTCATCGAGCCCAATCTCCAGCAGCAATCCGTGCAGCAGGAGCAAACGACCGAAAGGCCCAAGAAGGACGAGAGAGCGGCCGAAGAAGTTGTCTATACGTTGGAGGCAAAATCATTGACGGTGTCTGCTCCGGTCGACCCTATGTTAAATCGGGGCGAGCGGACTGACATGGAATGGTCCTATCCGCAACTTAAGAGCTCCGCCAAAGACGACATCACAGACAAAATTAACAAGGCGATTCTCGAGCCACTTCAAATTGATGCGGAGCGAACGAATCGAGCATCAGATAATGAGCAATCAAATGCTGGGTTGTACCCCGACGGCGAATTTCCCTGCATATCGAGAAACGTGACGGTTACGTACATGGATGAGAACTATTTTTGTATCCGTGACGAGCGCTATTCGACGGGATGGGGCCCGCATGGCGACACGGTTGTGACTGGTGTTATTTTTGATTTGCATACGGGTGATACTGTTAGTCCTCAGGACATGTTTGGCATTGATACCGAGGATCTTGCCAGTTCTATGAGTTCGGCAGTTTGGCCGTATCTTACGGAAATAGGCAGAGAGTATCCGTCTGACTACAACTCTATGCTCATGCGGAGCAATTCTTCAGACTATTCAATCAAGGGTTCAACATGCTTGTATGTGACATCCAAGGGGCTGGTGTATCGCACCGAAGACTATGAGCTCGGTACTTTTGCGGACGGCAATTGCGAGATTTTGGTTGCGTCCTGGGATGATGAGTCTCAAGTTGGGTCCGAAGTAACCCCTGATGAGGTCAAGGACGGTACAACGGTGAAAGTCGATAAGGAGGACTAACATGTTCTGTCCCAACTGTGGATTTGAGCTTGATGGCGATTTACGATACTGCACCGAGTGTGGCTATGCACTCGAAGATGCAAAGGCGGTGCTGAACTCTGCCAGCAACGAAGTGGCAGAAGAGCCTTCCGTTATCAATGAGGCTGCGGAAGAGATTTTCGCTAGTGACGAAACGGAGAAGGAGCCTTCCGCCGGTGCCGAGGCGGGGGAGGAAAAGTCGCCCGTGGAGAGCGAGCCCGTAGCGGACGAAGAAGACGACCAGCCCAAAGACGACGTGTCGTCCGGTGCAACGCCTTCGATTCCTGCCGTGCGCGCCGACCGGCCAAAACCGAGCAATCCGGTCGCCAAGCCCGTCGCGGCGCCAGCCCCTGTTCCTGCGGTGAATGCATCCGCACGGAAAAAGGAGCCCAAGGCGCTCTATATCGTTGGTATCGTCGTTGGTCTGGCGGTCGTTGCCATCTTTAGCTACCTGCTGTTCTTTGGCAAGTCCGGCGGCGACGTTGCCCATTACGGCCAGGACAAGGCCATCGTGGTGGTCCAAGAATCCAAGATCACCCCGACCGACGCAAAGGGCGAGAAGCTCAAGAAGTACTCGGTGACCCTGAACGGCGATAACGGCTACAGCACCAACGCTGAGGTTAAGGGTGACGAGGGCTTCACGGTAAGCCAGTTTCCTAATGTCAAACCGGGAAAATACACCCTTACCGTTAAGGACTCCAAGTCAAAAGTCGAGTGGAGCATTCCTGTCAAAGTCGTCGATAACTCTAAATCCGCTGATGCCGAAAAAGAGGTTTCCCTCGAGGTGCCTAAGGCCAACGAGGCCGATACAAAGACAGACGAAGGCGACAAGAAGGATGGAGGCACCGCTGCGGACAATACCGCTGCGTATGCCGCTTACAAGCAAAAGTGCCAGGAATACCTCGCGTGCTATGGAGAGCCACAAATTGTTGAGGTGACTGATTCTGTCTATGCGATGCGAGGGCTTTGTCTTGTCGACCTCGTTGATTTTGATCAGGATGGCCAGTCTGAGTTCTTGACCGTTTTGAACGGTATGAGCGATGACGAATTAAAGAGTGCTTGGAATGGAGATACAGAGGGACTTCAGAAGTCCTACACCGTAGAGGTTTGGTCGGCAGTTGATGGTGGCGTCAAGAGACTTTACAGTCAAAATTGGCTTGATAACAGCAACGGAGGAACGATGTTTCTTCCACTGATTAAAGCGGATGGCGGCAGCATCCTCGTAAGTCAAAGAACATATGAGATGAGCAATGCGATTACGGCATTGCTTGCTGGCAGGCAGGCTTTGGCCGGGGACAATACTTCGGTATATGGCAAGAAAGGCGATGTTTTTTCGCTTGTAGGCAACTACGAGTCCTGGGGAGTTGCGCCGAGCGAGGGCAATGGCTACGAAGGCTATTATGCGTCGGAGGGCAAGGAAATTTCCGAGACGGACTATAATGCCCTATATCAGCAATTTGGCTATGGGCACAATTACCGGACATACTACTTCCTTGATTTCTCGACCTCAGGTTTCGACTCTATTTCGGGGGAATCCCACGTCGATCCCAATCAAGTTGCGGAAGTCACCAAAGATACGCTCAAAAAGGTGGGAATCGAATAAAAACTGAAAGGGGCTTGGAAAACTGTTTCCAAGCCCCTTTCTTATAGTAGTCGCTCGAGCCCAACAAGCCTCACGCTGCCTGTTTGAGCCGCTCTATTTTGACACGCTTTGGTAAATCCACTCTTGCTAAACAAGTAGTACTGTTTGATCGACCGGCCCAGCAGCGCCCCGCGCCGCTCGAGTGTTTCAAGAACGTCAGTATCTACAGGCTCGTTTCTCCATTTGCACTCGCCAACGATGAGCTCCCCATCGGCGTCCTCAAGCACAACGTCAATCTCTTCTTGCCGGCGCGTGTTCGGGTTCGTGCCCCACCAAGAGCCGATTGCCTTGGGCAGCACATCCAGCTCGCTCTCAACAACCTGCCGCATCAACCACTGGCGGCACACTTCTTCAAATGAGGGACCCACAAAGGTGGACAAATCATGCTTGGCGATACGCGCGGCCACAGCGGCTCCGAGCCCCTCCTCAATTGTTCCCGCGTACTGTGGAACAAACCGATACCAAAACCTAAACAAGTTGTCGCAGATCCGATAGATTACTTGACGTTTTGTTGCATTTACAACAGGCGTGACGCGCTCAACGATTCGCAGCTCGATCAATGCGTCGAGCAGTCGCGCGACCTGTGGCGTTGCGAGGTGGGTAACATCGGCAATCTCTTTGGAGCGTACATAGCCGTTGGCAATGGCGGTTATGACGGCATTGTAGATAGCTGGGCTGCGGACCTCTTGCAGCAGATAGTTCTGGGGTTCGGCATACAAAAACGCATCTTGACGCAATAGCGCATGCTCAAGGTTCCATTGAGTGGAACGCGTGCCATCGAGCTGCGATAGATAGAGCGGCATCCCGCCAACAACGGAATACAGCTCGATGACCCGTTCGATGGGTGCATCGGGAAGCATGAGCGCCACGTCAAAGATGGTGAAGGGGTCAATGCGCAGCTGCATGGTGCGGCGCCCATAAAGAGGGCTTTGGTGTCCTAGTACCTGGTGTTCCATAAAGCTCATGGACGATCCGCAGAGTACGAGGAACAGCTTGCTCGTGTCTTTATGTCGATCGATAAGTGTTTGCAGGCACGACGAGACGCCCGGGTCGCTCTCGGCGAGGTAGGGATACTCGTCAATAATCAGAACGATTCGCTCTGTCTTGGCGTGTTCGAAGACGGATTCGAGTGCAACCTGGATAGAGGGGAACGCTGCTCTTGCGGCGCTATTGCCAAGTATCTCGCGGCTGAGCAGCGCGAGGTTTTCGCTTGCAACGGTTTGCTGCCCGGTAAAGAAGATCACATGGGGTTTGCCCTGTGTAAAGACGCGAAGCAGGCTGGTTTTACCCACGCGACGCCTTCCATAGACTACGGCAAACTGAAAGGAACCCTTTTGATAGGCGGTTTCCAGGGATTCAAGCTCTTCCCGACGTCCAACAAACATGATGTGCCTCGCTCATATACGTATTACTAACATATATATTACTAACACTTATATGAGCAACTTTTCACCCGTCAATCGGATGGCAAAGAAATGACAGCGTTTCTACTTAACGTGGCGCTTGAGTCTGGCATAGTCCTGAACCTGCTTTTTGCGCTTGGCGTTGAGGAGGTTGTTGAGGTCGAGCTTCTCGGCGGTGCAGCGTTTGAGTAGCTCGGAGCTGTCAAAGCCGTTTGACTCAATGTCTTCATCCAGATCGTGCTTGAGCTTGGTCCATTTGTTGAGCTGCGAGCGCACGTAGGCCGCGGGACGTTCTATTTCGTTGGCGATGTCGCGTACGCCGGCGCCCGTTCCAAACAACTCGCGTATCTTTGCCGTCTCCTTGCGCGTGCGCTCGTTTTTGGCATCGGTCTTGCATCGATCGCTGCAATAGTGCCGTTTGACGCCACGATGCCCGGCAAGTGAGTAGGCGCGTCCGCACTGCTCGCAATAGCCAATTTTGACGGTGCTCAGCTTACGCGAAAAATCAAACCAGAGCCATGAGAGATAGCTGTCAAAGGAGAGGAACCCTGTGGACTCGTTGCCCTGGAACACATCCACGTGCGCGCCCGAGAGATGCGAGATCACGAGCGCCTGTACCAAAGCGGTGAGTGCATCGCGGTCATCGTTGTCAAGTTCTTCGCGGCGCTCCTGGATATCTGCTTGAGGGTCGATTACATAGAAGCTCTCCTCGCTATTGTTAACCTTGAGTCGCGCTGAAATCTCCAAGCTGGAGTCTTCGTCCATGTAGAACATCGCCTGCAAAACACTGAAGTCATTGGCGGTGAGTTCGTGTTCAAAAGAGAGCACGTTGAGTGCAACGAGGGATTCTTCCTCGTCGATCATAAACATAAAGGCGTAGAAATATCCCGCATCGGATTCGATTTTGCGCACGATAGGCAGGCTTTTGAATGAGTCGGTATAATCTCCGCCCGCCCTCAGGATAGTGGTGTAGATCTTGAAGGATGACCCGTTTGCCGCGCAGGTCACCACTGATTTCTCGATTCTTTCCAATGCAGAGACCTTTGCGATGGTGCAGCTCCCGTTGAGGTATTCCTGGATGCGCATGGCAATAAGTGCTGCCATCGCGGCATTGGCCCAATCGCGTACGGATTCTATTGCGTGCTTGCCAAAAAGCGGCCCGGTCTGTTCGGCGTAATCAAGTACGCTAAAGAGGCTTGCGCGGAAGGGCTGCTCTTTAACGGCGGTGGGTTCGATGCATGATGCCAGCCTGATCAGATCGGCATGGCGCTCGCTGTGTGCGGGTCCTTCGTTGCTTTTGCTGCCGGCCAGCTCGGTGGGCATGTAGAGTTCAAAGACAAGCTGGGCCTCGCCAACGGGCCTATTGGGTTCGTTCTCTATGAGGTTGACTTTCTTAAACGGAATCGAACCTTCAACGGTGCGTATTTGGGAGAACTCAAACATTGTTACCCCTGTCTTTAGCTGCAGATTTAATAGCGTAGCACGTTTAGGAAAATTACCCGGTCAAAATCTCTATATCGGATAAACGACAAACCGTATCTTGTGATCGTCAAGAAAAGGAGTAACGAGAAAGGACCCGATTATGCATTGCAAACAGTGTGGAGCAGAGATTAACGACGGCGCCAAGTTCTGCGGCGTGTGCGGAACGCCTACGGTCGCGGCTGCGGCCAGCACAGCGGGAGATGCGATTTACGTCGAGGCCCGGCCAATTGAGAGCCAGTCTGTCGAGGCTCAGTTTCAAGCGGCGGGGGATGCAGAGGACGCTTCTTGCCTGCAAGATTCACTTCGCGAGTCCATCGGGTCCCTTGCGCGAGCGTCGGTGATTTCGTTGCTCTATGTGCTCTTTTTCAATTACGTGCTGGGAGGTGGCTCGCTGGGGCTCGACTATATGATTCCGCTGGCGCTGCTTCTGATTGGTCCCTGGAAGGTGATTATCTCGCTGTACCGCAGCGGTGTAAGGCTTCCCTTTGTCTATGGTGGCGGCATTATCGGTATCACGATTATGCTAATCGAGCTTGTGGTTCTCGTGGGTCTTCCTGTCGTGGTTCTGATGCTTTTTTACTGGTTGGGCAGCGTGATTCACGGAGCGGTTCCGGTTGTTCCCGAATTAGCACCGATGACGATGGTGGCACTTTGGCCTATCGTCTCGGTTGCCAACATCATCTTCAAGGCAATCAAGCTGCACATGGCTCGCGCCTAGCAAGTAGCCCGTCGCATGCCTTCCGCGTGGGGTCAGGCGAATTTGAAAGGTGAAGGAAAAGGTTTACAGTCGAGCAAATTGTTCCTGGGCCTTTTCTGTTTGCAGGCTGCGGGCTATCGTTTCGATATGCTGAAGTTCTAGGGGGATTTATGTACTGCGCAAGCTGCGGGGCAAAGATCAAAGACGGGGCGCGATTCTGTTCCGCATGCGGAAAACCGTTGGATGTGGATGATGCGCCGGCGAATGCTCAGCAGCCGCTTCCTTCAGGTACACCAAAGGCGTCTGCTGATAGAAAAGCGACAAGCGATCCTGCTGCATCTCGCATAGAGAGCGCTTCTCCGGCGCCCTCTGATCATATGTCCTTTGCGGCCTTTATGATGCAGCGTCGGCAGATCGGCCGTTTTGCTGTGCCTACGTTTGTCACCATTCTTGCAGCAATCATCTTTACCGCTGGTGTCGCTTACGCCCTGGTCAAAGCTTACGAAGCCTTTGTGCTGCCTCAAACGCAGCAGCAGGAGCAGCCGGCTGCAGTCGAGAAGAAGTCGTCTAAAAAGAAGGTCGCGGCAACAAACAAGAAAGCACGCAGGGCTTACGAGGGCGTGGTTGCGCGTTACGAGGACTTTGCGAGCTATTGCGAGCGGAAGGGAGCTGGTGCTGCCAGCTACGACGACTGGGCCCAGGGACGCGGTGATGATTCTGGACTGGGGCAGATATTCGTTTATAACAACCAGACTGCCCCCGGCTTTTTAAGCTACTACTATGCTTTCGATGATTTGAATGGCGACGGAATTGACGAGCTGCTTGTTGGGTCTGTCGATGCGCAGAACGATATTTCGGCGATTGTGGGTGCCTACTGCTTTGTTGATGGAGCGGCCGTTTCGGTTATGCCTTCGTCAGAGATGGTAGAAGGCTCCAGCAATATGACAAATCAGTATGACGGTTTTATTGCTCAGGGTGAGAGCCAAGTCATTACTGTCTGTAAGGACGGCATCGTTAAATTTACTTGTAGTCAGGATTGTAGCCAGGCAGATTTCTATATTTCGCTTACTGCAAAGGGTCCTGAGGTCGTAGACGCGGCGCAAATTCAAAATAAGGAATTCGATAGGCAGAATGGCGTCTACTTGGTGAGGACCGTTGAGGATGCTGGCAAACCGCAGGAGTCGATGGTCCAGGGGCGTGAGGAAGCGTGCAAAATTCTTGACGAGCTCGCCGGGAAGTATCCGGAGGCCGACATTGAAATGCCATCCGCAAGCAGCGATATGTGGAAGGCATTCAAAGGGGCGGAGCCGATCGCGTCGAAAATGTTGGTGTAAGGGTGACGCCCTAGCGCCCGTTTAACGAAG
>CABUDJ010000039.1 GCA_902490325.1 uncultured Collinsella sp.
ACAAGATCTTTCGGCAGCGAGCCGTACCTGTTCTGTTTTCAGCATGATTGGGATGCATTGACGCCGGCGGAGCGAGCGCTGAGGACTATCAAAGGGCTTGCGGAATTTCATCCCGATTGGGCGTTTTGGGGCTATGACGCGGCGCTTTTGTGGGGTCTGGAGGTGCCGAATGATCTGCTCGGGCCGCGCTTTCTTGTTAAGACGGGTTGTTCGGTGACGTTGAGCGGCGGGTGCAGGTTGTTGCGTCCGCAGATGGCGGGCGCGCTCGAGCGTGTTGATGGCGTGCGGGTGACGTCGTTTTGGCGCACGGTGGAGGATTGCTTACTGCGTGCGCCGTTCTCCTACGGGTTGGCGATTGCCGATTCTGCACTGCGGGCGAAAGGCGTATCACGTTGGGATTTGTGCGAGCGCCTCCGCGCCGATTGCGAGGGCAGGCGAGGGTATCGCAGGGCACAGGTGATTGCGTCGTATGCGGACGGGCTGTCCGAAAACGGCGGCAAGTCTCGGTTCCGAGCGTTCTTTATTGCGTACGGCTTTCCAGTTCCGGAGCTGCAGGTGGAGTTTCGCGACCCGCTCGATTCGAGCCAGGTGTTTCGCGTCGACTATTTTTGGCGGCTCGAGAACGGGACGTGTGTCATCGGCGAGCTCGACGGGAAGGGAAAGTATACCCTGCAGGATGGTGGGGATCGGGGGTCGGTCGACCCATTCGTGGCAGAACGTCAACGGGAGTCCCATCTGACAATGCTCGGGCACAAGGTGCTTCGGTTTACGTTTGATGAGCTCAAGAATCCGGGGAAGCTGGTTGAGAAGATGAGGTTGGCGGGTATTCCGCGACGGCCCGATTTGGCTGAGGAGTGGAGACGTCAGTGGTATGGGCGCTGAGAGGTTTTGTCTCGATCTGTAACATCAGGGGGCCCAATAACCCAGTACCTGTTACAGATTGAGACATTTCCCTGGTTTCGCTGGGGTGGGACTGCAACGTATTCCGTCCCCCACATCCTCTCGTCCCTCCGTTAACCGATATGTTCGACTTTAGGTCGCTGCATTAGGTGATAATGGACAAATGTTCAAGTTAATCGTGAGGGAGGAGCTCGATATGGCGTCTGCCGATCGTTCCACGTTGTTTATCAATGCGACCATCCTAGATGGTTCGGAACATATGGAGCCGCAGCCCGACATGGCCGTGGCCGTTGAGCGCGGTGTCATCACGTGGATGGGGCCGAGTGCTGTGGCGCAGGCGCCTGCAGGTGCCGAGGTCATCGACCTGGCAGGTGCGTATCTCATGCCAGGCCTCATCAATATGCATGTGCATCTGTGCGGTTCGGGCAAGCCGGTTTCGGCGGGCGATGCAGGCGCGCTGATGAAGAAGCTCGATAATCCCGTGGGGCGCGCCATCGTGCGCCATATTCTTAAGGGCAGCGCCCAACAACAACTGGCAAGCGGCGTGACCACGGTGCGCGGCGCGGGCGACCCACTGTTTGCCGACATCGCCGTTCGTAATGCCATCGACGCCGGCAAGTATCAAGGTCCTCGCCTGGTGGCGCCGGGAACGGGCGTCACGGTGCCGGGCGGCCATGGTGCGGGCTTGTTCGCCCAGGTGGCAAACAGTCCCGCCGAGGCAGCCGAACAGGTGCGCGACCTGTATGCGCGCGGTGCCGACGTCATTAAGCTGTTCGTAACGGGCGGTGTGTTCGATGCGACCGAGGTGGGCGAGCCGGGCGTGCTGCGTATGCCGGTGGAGGTTGCCGCGGCGGCGTGCAAGGCGGCGCACGATATGGGCCTTCCTGTTATGGCTCATGTTGAGAGTACCGAGGGCGTGAAGGCCGCGCTTGAGGCCGGCGTTGACACGATTGAGCACGGCGCTCCGCTGACGCCCGAGATCCTGGAGCTGTACCGTGGCGCCGCGGGTACACAGCTTGAGGGGCGCGCGCCGAGTGTGACCTGCACCATCAGCCCGGCGCTGCCGTTTGTACTGCTCGATCCGGAGAAGACTCATTCGACCGATACACAAAAGAAGAACGGCGACATCGTGTGCTCGGGCATCATCGAGAGCGCCCGTGCCGCACTGGAAGCTGGCGTTAAGGTGGGCCTTGGCACGGACTCGAGCTGCCCGTTCGTGACGCAGTACGACATGTGGCGTGAGGTGGCCTATTTTGCCAAGTACGTGGGCGTGAGCAACGCCTTCGCGCTGCATACGGCCACGCAGGTCAATGCCGAGCTGCTGGGGCTGGGCGGCGAGACCGGCACGGTCGAGTGCGGTAAGGCCGCCGATATCCTGGTGACGCGCGAGAACCCGCTCGATGACCTGTGCGCTCTGCATGAGCCGATACACGTGATGTGTCGCGGTGACCTGGTGCGCAAGCTGAAGGTCAAGCACATCCCCGAGGTTGACGCCGAGCTCGACGCGATTATGGCCATGCCTGCCGAGGCGTTGGCCGAGGAGCTTGCCCGCGACGGCGTGGCGTAAGCGCGCGATATGGCGATGCGACAAGGGGGCAATCCTTTTGTCATAATTAGAAAAAGCCGAGGTCTCAACACGAGGCCTCGGCTTTTATTTGTCCCATGGTATGGCGGCTATGAGCGCGTCTCCATCTTGGCATGGCACTTGGGGCAGGTGACGCGGATCTTGCCTTTGCCCTTGGGAACGGAGAGCATCTGGCCGCAGTTGGGGCACTTGAGATAGGCCGTGGTCTTGCGGCCCTTCCACATCTTCTTGGCTGTGCGCTTGGCACGTTCAAAGTCTTCCTTGCTCGTGCCGGCTGCGCGCGAGGCGTTGGCCGCCGCGGCGCCGCCGCCCAAGCTGGCGACGAACTTACCCAGGCCGGGGACATTTGCGGTCGCGGCGACAAAAGCCTCGTTCTCCTTACGGCGCGCGTTGACGTTTTTAGACAGGCCGCGCAGCACGCCGATGGCGATGACGGCGATGGCGATCCAGCTGAGCCACTGGATGCGAGCCATCGAGCCGATCATTGCGATGATGACGCCGGCAAAGCCCAGCACGATGGTAAGTTCGTCGGCGCCGTTGCGACCTTTCATAAAGTCATTCATGCGAATTGCCTTCCGTTCGATCTTCTGCACGCCTTTATACCCGATTTGGTGCATGGGGGACAGGTTAATCTGCACCAAGGTGGTGCAAACGTACCTGTCCCCAATGCCCCAATTACTTGGAGAGTTTGTCGACGACGCGTTCGATTTCGGCGAGTTTGGCGGCTTTGAGGTCTTCGTCGCCCGATTCGATTGCCGAAGTCACGCAGCCCTCGATATGCGCCTTGAGCACGTCGGCGTTAATGCGCGCGAGGAGCGCCTGTGTTGCCATGAGCTGCGTGGAGATGTCGACGCAATAGCGGTCCTCATCGACCATCCGCAAGATGCCGTCGATCTGGCCGCGTGCCGTCTTGAGCATGCGGGTCACCGATTTGTGGTCTGCCATCATGGCGGGTCCTCGTTTCTGGTCGGGGTGCGCGTGGGTCGTTACGCGGCGGTTACGGACAGGGCATGGAATTTCTCGCCGGCGCCCTCGACGGCGGCGGCGAGCTGCTCGGCGGTCACGGTGTCGGCGCACTCTACCTGGACGGTCTGGGTCTCGTGATCGGCATCGGCGTCGGTCACGCCGGCAACGTTGAGCAGCGCGGTCTCGACGGTGGCATCGCAATGGCCGCACATGAGGCCGGAAGTCTTGATTGTGAAACGCATGGATATTCCTCTCTGTTGTGTCGGCTTTCCCAGGCACCCGACCTTGACCTTCAAGCCGTCGCTCGCGTACCAAAGTACGCGTCGCTCCTCTTTCAGGTCAATCTCGGGCACCTGGAAAACCCGTTCTAAATGGACTTAATGGTGAGCTTATTTTGCCACTTTTGGCTTAAAGGATTTTAAGCGCAGCGCATTGCTTACGACGCACACGCTCGACAGGCTCATGGCCGCGGCGCCAAACATCGGCGAGAGTTGCCAACCGGTGAGGGGGAAGAACACACCCGCCGCCAGCGGAATGCCGATGCCGTTGTAGAACAGCGCCCAGAACAGGTCCTGCTTGATGTTGCGGATCGTGGCGCGCGAAAGCTCGATGGCGCGGGCGACATCCATGAGGTCGCTGCGCATGAGTACCACGTCGGCGCCCTCCTTGGCGATGTCGGCGCCGGTGCCGATAGCGAGGCCCACGTCGGCGCGCGCCAGGGCGGGTGAGTCGTTGATGCCGTCGCCCACCATGGCGACCTTGCTGCCCGCATCCTGCAGCTCGCGTACGTGGTGCTCCTTGTCGGCGGGGAGGACGTCGGCGATGACCTGTTCGCTGCTCAGCCCCACGCGGCGGGCGATTGCTTCGGCCGTCACACGGTTATCGCCGGTGAGCATGCGCACGTCGACGCCGAGCTTGCGGAGCGCGGCGATGGCCTCGGCGCTCGTCTCTTTGACCTCGTCGGCCACGGCGATGGTACCGGCAAGCTCGCCGTTCTTGGCAAAGAACAGCGGCGTCTTGCCCTCGGCGGCAAATTGCTCGGCAAGACCCGCGGGCACGGTAACGCCCAGCTCGTCCATCAGGCGTACGTTGCCGGCTGCAATGGCGTTTTGCCCTTCGCGCGCCGTAACGCCTCGTCCGGGCACGGCCGCAAAGTCCTCGACCATGCGCGCGACGATCCCGCGTGTCTCGCACTCGGCCATAATCGCCTCGGCCAGCGGGTGCTCACTTGAGCGCTCCAGCGCAGCGGCCAGCTTGAGCAGCGCCTTTTTGCTCATGGCGGGCGAGTCGTCGGCGCGCGTGGCCACTACGATATCGGTCACGGCAGGCTTGCCGCGGGTGACCGTGCCCGTCTTATCGAGCACCACGGTGCCCACGCTGCGCAGGTTCTCCAGCGCCTCGGCACTCTTAAACAGAATGCCCATCTCGGCGCCCTTGCCGGTGCCGACCATAATGGCGACGGGCGTGGCCAGGCCCAGCGCGCACGGGCAGCTGATCACCAGCACGGCGACGGCGGAGGTGAGCGCTTCGTTGACGCTTTCGGTCAGTGCCATCCACACCAAGAAGGTCACGGCCGAGATCACGAACACCACGGGCACAAACACGCCGGCGACCTTGTCGGCCAGTCGAGCAATGGGCGCCTTGGTGGCGTTGGCGTCCTCGACGAGCTGGACAATCTTGGCGAGCGACGTGTCGGCGCCCACGCGTGTGGCGCGGAAGGTAAACGAGCCGGTGCGGTTGACAGTGGCGGCGTTGACGGTGTCGCCGGCGGTCTTTTCCACGGGGATGGACTCGCCGGTCAGCGCGCTCTCGTCCACGGCCGAGCTGCCCTCGAGCACCACGCCATCGACGGGGATGGACTCGCCGGGGCGCACGCGCAGGACCTGGCCGGGAAGGATACTGTCGACGTCGACGGTGGCCTCGCTGCCGTCCTCTGCCACGACGGTCGCGGTCTTGGGCGCCAGGTCGATCAGCGCCTCGATAGTGCCGCCGGTCTTGGACTTGCTGCGCGTCTCGAGGTATTTGCCCACGGTGACCAGCGACAGGATCGTGCCCGCACTCTCAAAATACAGATTGTCCATGCCCGTCATCATGGTCTCGTGGACCTGACCCGCGGCTAATTGGTCGGCCATGATGAACATGGCGTAGAGCGACCAGGCGATGGAGGCGGTGGCGCCCACGGCAATAAGGGCGTCCATAGTAGGCGCGCCGTGCGCGAGTGATTTAAACCCGTTGATAAAGTACGCGTCGTTGACGTAGACGATGGGAATGAGCAGGACGAGCTCGGTGAGCGCGAGCGTCATGCTGTGGGTGTGGTCGGTGAAGATGCCGGGCAGCGGCCAGCCGAGCATGTGCCCCATGCCTATGTAGAACAGTGGGACAAGGAATACGATCGAGACGATGAGGCGGGTGCGCATGGCAGAGGCGGCGGCCTCCAACTTTTTGGTCGGCGACTCCATATGGGTGACGCCAGACCTGGCCTGCGAGCTGCCGCTTTGGACAGCGTCGGTGCCCGTGCTGATGGGCGAGGCCGAGTAGCCAGCGCGATCGACAGCGGTGCAGATATCGTCGGGGGAGACCTGCGCAGGGTCGTAGTCCACCAGCATAGAGCCGGCGAGCAGATTGACCGCGACGCTCTCGACGCCGTCGAGCTTGCTGACGGCACGGTCCACGTGCGCTTGGCACGCGGCGCACGTCATGCCGCCCACGTCAAACTTATCTTGAGCCATGGCTTCTCCTTTCTGTGACGTAGTGTCGGAAATGTTAACCTGCCGATACTATACACCCATACCCCCTGGGGGTGTCTAGTACAGAAAGAAATGTATGACATTTCGTTACAGATGAGGGTGGTTGGTTGGCCGATGAACCGTCCCAACCAATCATCTCAATCTGTAACATCTAGCAGGGAAAATGACCTCTAACTGTTACAGATTGAGACAATTGCCGGGGAGGGGTCCCGTCACGGCAAGACGCCCGCCGCCTAGATACAGAATCCGGGGATCACACAGGTTCGTTTGTTTGGCTTGTCCGCAGGCGTTGCGTACGTAAAGGCGTCGCCGTCGTGGCCCACACGGTTTATGTAGAGCGTGCCTTCGGTCTCCGATGAGTCGGGGCTCACCGTGCGCTCCCACCAGCAGGTGTCCTTGCCCTTCCACTGGCGAACCAGCATCTCGTTCGTGGTATACGGACTTACCTTGAGCTCGCGGAAGAGCTGATACTCCTTGCCCTCGCCGTTGTAGATGTCTGCCAGGTAGTGATAGTCCTCGGCAAACGAATCGGACGGTTGCGTACCGCACAGCTCGACCATGGCGGGCAGCCAAAGGGTTGCGGGCAACTCGCTCAGGCACGATGCGCTGTTGGCGGCGCCCACATTGTTCGAGACCTTCTTGACCCCTTTAATGAGTGCGCGCAACTCGTTGGGCAGCAGCTTAAGGCCGTCGCCGTTGAGCCATTTCCGCAGCTCGCAATCTGCCCAGCCGGCGCTCGGCGGTTCAGCTGCAGCGTTGCGCTCGGCAATACCCGCGTCGAACATAAACGTCAGCCCGGCCTTGCCCGTACCGTCCAGAAGCTCATCGTGACGGATGCCCACAAGCTGCGCGCCGACCTCCAGCCCGTTGGTGAGCGTGACACGCTTGGTGCACGGATAGGGGATATGCCCATCAGCGTCGAGCAGGTGGTAACGCTTGGCAATCTCGCGTGCCTCGCTACGGGTCTCGGCGGCCTTAATCTTGAGCGAAATCTCCTGCAGCTGATCCCAGGTGTAGTCGTCAAGTGAACCGCGGATGCCGTCAAGGTAGTCGGGGATGCCAAAGCCATGGGTTGCCGCCCCGATAACGCTGAGCCCCGCAACGGCTGCGATAGCGCCGCCGATAATAAAGCGGCGGCGGGTCATGGCATCGTGGCGGGCCTGATTCAGGATCTCTCGTGCGCGCTCGCCGGCGACGTCGACCTTAAGGTGCGTGCCAGAATCGATATCAATCGCGGCCTCGTCTCCTGTGCCTTCGCGGCCCTCGGATTCGGCATCAGTGGGGTATGCCGAGAGCACCTCGAGCATCTGCTGCTCGGTGGGACGATCGCACTGCTCGACTGAGAGACCCTTCATGATGATTTGGACGAGCGCTTCATCGCCCTCGCAGCGCGGCTCGAGCGGCGCCGGCTTGGTCTTGGTCTTTACGAGATAGAACGAGCCGGTTGCAGTGGCGTCCGTCGACTCAAAGTCAAACGGTTTGCGACCGCTGTAGAGCTGGTACAGAATGCTCGAAAGCGCGTAGACATCGATTGCCGGCGAACGGCGAAGAGCCGCGATGCCTTCGATATCCTGCGTGAGCATCTCGGGCGCGGCGTATGCGGGTGTGGCAAAGCGCCAGATGTCGGCGCGCCGGGTGATCGTGTCGTCGCCGAGAGCCATGGTCGCGGAGCCCATGTCGATGAGGCAGGGGTCAAAGGAACAATCGGCAATCTGCTGCTCGAGTGTTCGGCTGGTGGTGCGGAACATGATATTGGCAGGCGACAGGTCGCGATGGACGACCGGATTCACGAGGCCTTGGGTCATCAAGAGCGCACGAAGCACGGCGTTTCCGACGGCGGCGACCATCTGGGTGGTCAGCCCGCCCGAGGCGTCGTGCGGAAGCAGAGGTAGCGCCTGCTTGAGTGAGGTGCCCTCGACCCACTCCATGAGGATGAGCGGGTCATCCTCGCACGATCCGTAGCCATAGACGCGTGAAATCCGCGCAGGTGCGAGACGGTACACAGATGACGGTACTCCTCGAACAGCGCGGCGGTGTTGGCCAGGTGCGCTGCCGATTGCTCGGCGGAGCGGTCGGGGGCTTGGCCGGAAAGGATGGCGTTGTCCTTGAGTAGCTTGACGGCAAAGACCTCGCCGCTCGTGTTGGTCGCGCGCAGCACGTGCCCGATGTTGCCGTTGTTGCGGTGGGCCGTCTGGAGAATAAGCGTCATAAACCGACGCTTGGCCTCGTCCTCGGCGTTGGGGTCGACCGCCACGGCGGTGTCGAACGTGTCAAGACGGATGAGTTTGTCGCCATAGGCGCTATCGGTAGTATCCATGGCGTTCCTTTGTCTGGCATGGGTTGCCGCACGTATACGTGAGCAGTGCGGATATCGGTAAAGAACCATGATAGCCGCACTGCCCACGTATGCCGCTGAGTATTGTCGTTTACGACGCAGAAGGTAGAAGACGAAAGACGGACGGCGACCGTCTTCCGATCGCCGTCCGTGCTAGTCCACAATGACAAGGAATGTCGTGTAGAGACCCAGATGGAGCCTGTCGCTGTTTTCGATTTCCACTGGGGGATAGACTTTGCCGGGCTCTCGTTGGTCGCGGGGCGGCTCGATTACGGTATCGCCGTCACCCGCGCCCGATTCGAGCACTGTGCCGTTGGTCGATCCAAGGCCCTGGGCGTACCAGTGCTCACCCTCGAGCCAAATACGAAGATGCTCGCGCGAGGCGTCGGCGCCTACATCGGTGATGCTGGGCGAGGTTTTGGGCAAAGAACCAATCACAGTGCCGCGCGGATCGCGTGTGAGGGGATGGATTTGCATGTCGGCGCAGTTGTCGGCATGGGTTCTGAGCAGACCGAGGTTAGGGGCGACGGTGCGTGGCTGCCCCAGGCTGCTCATAAAGCCACGTCCTACGGTAGTTTCGGTGGTGCCAAAGTGCCCGCCTGTCTTGCTGTCGCAAAAGCGCTCGACGGTGGCCACGCCCTGAACGGGATCGGCGAGCGCCCCCGTTGCCACAAAGAGCATAAGGTAAAGCGTGCTTTTCTCACGCACGGCATTGCCGTCAAAGTTGTCGATGCGATTGAGGGCATTTGCATATAGGCGGCTGTCCAGCTTGTAGCTGGCGAGAGCCGACATCATTTCGTTGGCGGCCGGACCGCGATAGTGCTCGGCGATTGCCCGATAGGCGGACTCGCCGCCGCCGAGCTTGCTGCAGATTGCCGCGGAAAGGTTGAGCGTGGCGACGGTAAAGTCGCTGTAGATGGCGGGCGCGCACTGGTCAGGCTTGCGATGGACGATGTAACGGGTGAGATACGAGCGGTTGGAAGAGCATTTCTCGAGCAGGGTACTGCCGAGATAAGAGTTTCCATTGATGAGCATTCGGGCGATCTCGAGATGTTTAAGACCGCCGAACGAGCGAATATCGTTATAGAGGACCGAGCAAGGCGTCTCTGCTGCCACGGATACCTCCTTTGATTGCTTCCTAGCCAATATGGCGATAGGAATTAATGGCTCCCGGTGGGCGACGTATTAAATGGCTGCGCAATATACAGCGTAACCAAAGCAACATTATAGGCCACATGTTCGAAATTGCAGGAAGACTGAGAGATTTGGTTTGGACTGGACGGAAATCCCCCTCTGTCTTGATCTATAACAATTAGGACCGATTTTACTCGGTAACTGTTACAGATTGAGACGTTTGTGAACCGTGTCGACCGTTTGTCTCGATCTGTAACACGTAGAGGAAGATTTGCCCTGTAGATGTTACAGATTGAGACAATTGGCCCAGACCCGCCTCGTCATCTGTGGTTTACGTGGGGGCATACGGAGTACGGGTATACTAACCCGCGGCGAATCTGCTCCATCGCTTAGAGCTGCTGCGTCTGGACGGCGCGTGATAGGGCTGCCAAAGCGATCGCCAGCGTGCTGAGCAACGTCCTCTCTGTGCGCACCCGTTTTTGTATGTATTAGCGCACTACCAAGCACGCCCGCGCGGCAGCATGCCGTGCCCATAGCGCGTGCAGATAAGGAACAACAACATATGCGTAATTCTGTATCTGACGTCACCGACGCCGAGATTCTGGACGAGACCCGCGAGGCCATGACCCAGGCTGCCTTCGATGCCGCCGATGAGGCCAATGCTGCCCAGGCCGTCGAGTCCGCTACCGAGAGCCTGCCCGCCTTTGACGAGCTGGGGCTTTCCGACGAGATGCTTCGTGCTATCGAGAACCTGGGCTACACGGCGCCGACGCCCGTGCAGGCCGGCTCGATCCCCGTGGTGCTCGAGGGCCGCGACCTGCTTGCCGCCGCCCAGACCGGCACCGGCAAGACGGCCGCCTTTTTGCTGCCGACCATGAACAATCTGGAGCACATCGCTCCGCCCAAGCCCGTGCGTGAGCGCGGCGGCCGCAACCGTCGTCGCGGCGCCAAGAAGCCCGAGGGCAACGGCCGTGGCCCCGTGATGCTCGTCATCACCCCCACGCGCGAGCTCGCCCAGCAGATCGACGAGGTCGCGAGCAAGATCGCCGACGTCACCGGCCATGTCGCCGTGACCGTCGTGGGTGGCGTGAGCTACAAGCCGCAGACCGCGGCACTCAAGTACGGCTGCGATATCCTGGTCGCCACGCCGGGCCGTCTGGTCGACCTGATCGAGCAGGGCGCCTGCCACCTGAACGAGGTCAAGGTGCTGGTGCTCGACGAGGCCGATCGCATGCTCGACATGGGCTTTTTGCCCGCCGTCCGCCGTATTGTGCGCGAGACGCCGGCCGAGCGCCAGACGCTGCTGTTCTCGGCGACGCTCGACGAGGAGGCCGTGGGCGAGATCACCGACCTGGTGAGCGACCCGGCCCGCGTGGAGATCGCGCCCGCCACGTCGACCGCCGACACCGTCGACCAGTTTGTGTTCCCGGTGTCCATCGAGGCCAAGAATAACCTGTTGCCCGAGTTTCTCAAGAAGGAGGGCCCGGAGCGCACCATTGTCTTTATGCGCACCAAGCATCGCGCCGACAGCTGCTGCCGTCGTCTGGAGCGTAAGGGCATCAAGGCCGCCGCGATTCACGGCAACCGCAGCCAGGCCCAGCGCGAGCGCGCGCTTTCGGCCTTCCGCGATGGCACCGTCGACGTGCTGGTGGCAACCGATGTTCTCGCCCGCGGCATCGACATTAGCGACGTGCGCTACGTCGTGAACTTTGACGTGCCGGCCGAGCCGACCGACTATATCCACCGCATTGGCCGTACGGGCCGCGCCGGCGAGTTGGGCTGGGCCATCACGTTTGTGACCGAGCAGGACGTCGACGAGTTCTACGAGATCGAGAAGCTCATGGACAAGACGGCCGACATCTACGAGGCCGGCGACCTGCACGTGGGCCCCAACCCGCCCGCCGTCGACCCCGAGCGCGATCCTGCGGCCTTTAAGGTGAAGAAGAAGACCAAGCGCGGCAAGTCCAAGAGCAAGAAGAAGCTTGAGCAGGCACGTCGCGACGGCAAGCGCAACGGCGATGACTACGGCGATGTGGCCGGTCGTTCCAACCGCGGTCGCGACGAGCGCCGCAGCGACGGCGAGCGCCCGAGCCGTCCCAAGCGCGGCGGCAAGACCCGCGTGCGCGAGGGTGTTCAGGCTCGCGTGGACGAGGCTGTGGAGAGTGTGGCTCGCGAGGTGGCTGCCGAGGAGCGCGCCGGTGCTGTTGAGCAGGGCCCGCACGGCAACCGTGCCGAGCGTCGTGCCAAGCAGTTCCAGGGCGAGGCGCATCGCCGTCGCCGCGAGGACGAGGACCGCGGTGGCCGTCGTCGTGTCGAGCGCGAGGACGAGGACCGCGGTTCGCGCGGTGGCAAGCGCGGTGCGGGCGACCGCCGTCGTTCCGGTCGTGATGACGAGCGCGGTGGCCGTGATGAGCGTCGCGGCGGCGAGAGTCGCGGTGAGCGAGGTGCCCGTGGCGGTGAGTCCCGTGGCGGCAAGCGCTTTGAAGAGCGCGGCGGTCGTGGCGGCGAGCGTCGCGAGGGTGCTCGCGGTAATGGCGGGCGCAGTGGCGCCGGGCGTTCTGGTGAGTCGCGCGATCGTCGCGATCCGCGTGCTAGCCGCGATCGTCGCGATGACTGGCGCAACTACGACGATACCCGCGAGGAGCGTCGCGGCGGCTATCGTGGCGCTCGTGGCGGCAACCAAGTCGGTTCTCGTGGCGGCCGCGCCGGCGGTCGCGATAACCGTGGCAGCTATGGCAACAGCCGTGGCGGCAAGCGCGGCGGCAGCTCCCGTCGTCCCGGTGACGGCGGCGGCAAGCGCAAGTAACATACGCGTCGCGCGGTAAAGCGAGATGAGTTTGGGCCCCGAGCAGACTATGCTCGGGGCCCTTTTTGGTGCAAGGGGGACAGGTTGGTTTGCACCAACGTCTTGAAGTTGCGGTGGAATACGGACCGTTTTGGCCTTTTGAGCGGCTTTTCAGTCCCTATTTCACCGCAACTCATGATTGGTGCAAAGTAACCTGTCCACGATGCACCAGAGTGAGGAGTGTCCCCAAGTGCCGCATTGTGGGTAACGCGTTTTATCAAATATGGCATTTATCTGCGGTAATGTTCTATTTCACCGCTGAGGGTGACATTTCATGCCGCCTGCCGAACTGCGTTGAGACCTAACAACTTTTTAGGTCAGTGTTGTGCGTGTAGCAACTTCGCCCGGCCTCGCCTCCGGGCTGCCATGTGAGAGGGGATCTTATGGCTCGACTGCATGTAATGGAACGCAGCCACGCTCAGGCCGTCATGGACGACCTGCACGATGCACTCGGACGCCGTCTGGCGGTGAGTTCGCTTGCCCCGTGTCCCGTGGAGTTTACGGCAGCGCTCGTCAACCTGTGCTCCACCCAGAGCTGTGGCAAGTGCACGCCCTGTCGCGTGGGCCTGAGCGCGCTGAGCGACCTGCTTGCTGATGTGCTCGAAGGGCGCGCCGATGAGTCCACGCTCAACCTGATTGAGCGCACGGCCCGTACCATCTACCTTTCGAGCGACTGCGCCATCGGCTACGAAGCTGGCGCCATGGCACTCACGGCTATCCGTGGCTTCCGCGACGATTTTGAGCATCACATCCGCGAGCACTCCTGCGGCTTTGATCGCGAGGCCCGCGTCCCGTGCGTCTCAGGCTGCCCGGCGCACGTCGACATTCCCGGGTACATTTCGCTCGTCGAGGCCGGCCGCTATGCCGATGCCGTCAAGGTCATCCGCAAGAACAATCCGCTGCCGCTCGTCTGCGGCCTGGTGTGCGAGCATCCCTGCGAGATGCACTGCCGCCGTGGCATGGTCGACGACCCCATGAACATCCTCGCTCTCAAGCGTTTTGCCGTCGAGCACAGTGACCTCAACGATTACAAGCCCAGCGTGGCCGACAACACCGGCAAGCGCGTCGCCGTGATCGGCGGCGGCCCGGCCGGCCTTTCCTGTGCCTACTACCTGGCCGTGATGGGCCACAAGGTGACCATCTTTGAGCAGCGCCACCACTTGGGCGGCATGCTGCGCTACGGCATCCCCAGCTACCGTCTGCCGCGCGAGCGCCTGCAGGGCGAGATCGACTGGATCTTGAGCGCCGGTATCGACGTTGAGCTCGACCACTCCGTCAATGGCGAGGAACTCGCCCGTCTTCGCGACGAATTCGATGCCGTCTACCTGGCCATCGGTGCCCACAGCGATAAGAAGCTCGGTCTTCCGGGCGAAGAGGCTCCCGGCGTGGAGTCAGCCGTCAAGATGCTGCGCGCAATCGGTGACGACGAACTGCCCGACCTGAGCGGCCAGCGCGTGTGCGTCATCGGCGGCGGCAACGTGGCCATGGACGTGGCGCGCTCCGCCGTGCGCTGCGGTGCCGAAAAGGTGAGCATCGTCTACCGTCGTCGCATCTGCGATATGACGGCTCAGGACGCCGAGATCGCCGGCGCCCAGGCCGAGGGTTGCGAGGTTCTGGAGCTGACGGCCCCACTCGGTATAGAGACGGGCGAGGACGGTCGCGTGAGCGGCCTGCGCGTGCAGCCACAGATTATCGGCGAGCCCCGTCGTGGGCGTCCGGCCCCGCGTGCCGCCGCCACGCCCGAGCGCGTCATTCCCTGCGAGCGCGTGTTTGTGGCCATTGGTCAGGACATCGATTCCAAGCCATTTGAGGAGATGGGCATTGCCTGCAAGTGGGGCTGCGTGGTCACCGACTCGGACGGCGCCGTGCCCAACTTCGACGGCCTCTTTAGCGGCGGCGACTGCCAGACCGGCCCCGCCACCGTTATCCGCGCCATCAACGCCGGCCGCGTGGCTTCGGCAAATATCGACCGCTACCTGGGCTTCGACCACAAGATCAAGCTCGACGTGGAGCTGCCGACCGTCCAGTTTAAGGGCAAGCACGAGTGCGGCCGCTGCGAGCTGGGTGAGCGCGAGGCCGGCGAACGTATTCACGATTGGAATCTGGTCGAGCAGGGCCTCACCGAGGAGGAGGCACGCCAGGAAGCGAGCCGCTGCCTGCGTTGCGATCACTTTGGCTTTGGCGCGTTCCGCGGAGGGAGGAACCTGGAATGGTAGAGCTCAACAAAACCACTGTCGGCGACAACAGCGAAAACGGAGCGCATAACATGGTCAGGCTCATTATCGATAACTGCGAGGTTGTGGTTCCCGAGCACACCACGATCCTGGATGCGGCCAAGTCCGTCGGCATTCAGATTCCCACCCTGTGCTATCTGCGCGATCTGAACGAGATCGGCGGTTGCCGCGTGTGCGTGGTCGAGGTTGAGGGCTGCGACCAGCTGGTTGCCGCCTGCAACAACTACGTGCTCGACGGCATGGTGGTCCACACTAACAGCCCCAAGGCCCGCGAGGCGCGTCGCACCAACGTGCAGCTGCTGCTGTCCCAGCACGACTCGCGCTGTACGAGCTGCGTGCGCAGTGGTAACTGCAACCTGCAGACCATCGCCAACGACCTGGGCATCTTCTATCTGCCGTACGAGCAGCACCTGGCGCGCGAGGGCTGGGATTTCGATTTCCCCATCATCCGCGATAACGACAAGTGCATCAAATGCATGCGCTGCATCAAGGTGTGCGAGAGCGTGCAGGGCTTAGGGATTTGGGATCTGACCAACCGCGCCACGCATACCGCCGTGGGCACCCGCGGGCGTGCGCCGATCGGCAAGACCGATTGCGTCGCGTGCGGCCAGTGCATCACGCATTGCCCGACGGGCGCCCTGCGCGAGCGTGACGATACCGAGACCGTGTTCGATGCCATCGCCGATCCCGACAAGATCGTGCTGGTGCAGATTGCGCCGGCCGTGCGTAGCGCCTGGGGCGAGGAGCTCGGCATTCCGCGCGAGGAGGCTACTGTCGAGCGCCTGGCTTGCGCGCTGCGCCGCGTGGGTTTTGAGTACGTGTTCGACACCGACTTTTCGGCCGATCTCACCATTATGGAGGAGGGCTCCGAGCTGCTCGAGCGCCTGGGTAAGGCCGCCAAGGGCGAGGGCGACAGCCGCGGCTGGCCCATGTTCACGAGCTGCTGCCCGGGCTGGGTACGCTTTGTGAAGGCGCGCTACCCGGAGTTTGTCGACAGGCTCTCCACGTCCAAGTCGCCGCAGCAGATGTTTGGCGCCATCGCCAAGACCTACTACGCCAAGGTGCTGGGCGTGGAGCCCGAGCGTCTGTTTGTGGTGTCCGTGATGCCGTGCACGGCCAAGAAGGCCGAGTGCGCGCTACCGAGCATGGTGGGCGAGGACGGCACGCCCGACGTTGACGTTGCGCTGACGGTGCGCGAGATGGTGCGCATGATCCGCGCGAGCCACGTGAGCGTGGACACGCTGGTCGAGGAGCCGCTCGACACGCCGCTGGGCTTTGGCACGGGCGCGGGCGTGATCTTTGGCGCCACGGGCGGCGTGATGGAGGCCGCCGCGCGCTCGGCCTATTACCTGGTGACGGGCAAGAACCCGGATGCCAATTTCTTTACCGACGTGCGCGGACTCGACGGCTGGAAGGAAGCTGTCGCCGATATCGATGGCACTCAGGTGCGTGTTGCCGTGGCGCACGGGCTGGGCAACGCCGCCCGGCTGCTCGACGCGATTCGCGACGGCAGCGTGAGCTATGACTTTGTCGAGGTCATGGCGTGCCCCGGCGGTTGCGTCGGTGGTGGCGGTCAGCCCATCCACGACGGTTGCGAGCTGGCGGCCGAGCGCGGCAAGGTGCTCTGGGGCCTGGATGCTGCTGCGGACATTCGCTTCTCGCACGAGAATCCCGATGTCCAGGCGTGCTATCGCGAGTTCTTGGGCGCGCCGCTCTCGCCGCTGGCCGAGGAGCTACTGCATACCGACCATCATGCATGGACGATGCCCAACGAGGAGGCGTGCTAGCGATGCGCGCGTTTGATGTTGAGATGACGCGCCGAGGATTTGCCTCGGCGCTTGCCGCGGGCGCGTTGTCGCTCGCACTGGCTGGCTGTGGCGGCGGAGCTGCCGGTGCCGGGTCCGCCGCGGGCTCGGCTGCCACGGACGGCGCCGGTGCTGCTGCGGAGCCGGTCGAGGTGCACGTCGCCTCGCTCAAGGGGCCGACCTCGATTGGTCTGGTGCAGTTTATGGACCGGGCGGCCGATGGCGAGACGGACAATGAGTTCGACTTTGCGATCAACACTGCCGCTGACGAGATCGTGCCCAAGGTCATTCAGGGCGATATCGACATTGCCCTGGTACCCGCCAACGTGGCGAGCGTACTCTATAACAAGACCGAGGGCGCGGTGCAGGTCATCGACATCAACACGCTGGGCGTGCTGAACGTTGTGACGGGCGACGCGAGTGTGGCCTCGTTTGGCGATCTGGCGGGCCATACCGTCTACATGACGGGCAAGGGCACCACGCCAGAGTACGTCATGAACTTCCTGCTGGAGCGCGCGGGCCTGACCGGCCAGGTGACGCTCGAGTTTAAGAGCGAGCCCACCGAGGTGCTGTCGGCCCTGCTTGCCGACCCGTCTGCCGTGGGCGTGCTGCCGGAGCCGTTCAAGACCGCCGCCATCGCAAAGAGCGAAGGCAAGCTGTCGGCGCCGGTAAGTCTGACCGATGTGTGGGATGAGCTGGCAGGTGACACGGGTTCGCGCCTGCTGACGGGTGTGACCGTGGTGCGCCGCGCGTTTGCCGAGGAACATCCCGAGGCCGTGGCGGAGTTCTTGAACTGCCAAGCGGCGAGCGTTAAGGCCGTCAATGCGGCGCCGGCAGACTGGGCGCAGGCCGTGGTCGATGCTGGCATCGTGGACAACGCCAAGATTGCCGAGAAGGCGATTCCCGGGTGCATGCTTGTGTGCCAGACGGGCAAGGATATGAAGGCGGCACTTAGTGGGTATCTGCAGGTGCTGGCCGACGCGGACGCGAGCGCCGTGGGTGGTAAACTTCCGGCTGACGATTTCTACTACATGGAGTAGCCCGTGCGTGCGTTTGCTCGACAAATGATAGAGCGTATGAAGGCGGTGACGGCATCAGGTGCCGTTGCCGCCTTTTGGCTTGCCGCGTGGATGCTGGTGGCGGCGCTGGTGGCGCAGCCGCTGATCTTGCCGGGGCCGGGTGCTGTTGCCTTGGCGCTGCTGCGCCTGGTGTGCGATGACGGTACCTGGGCGATCTTGGCGGGCTCGGGCGCGCGGATACTGGGCGGGCTGGCGCTTGCCGCGATGTGTGGTGGCGTGCTTGCCGGGATTTCGTCACGTTCGCGGGCGTTTGCGCACCTGGTGGCTCCGGCGCTGTCGTTTGTTAAGGCGACGCCGGTTGCCTGCGTGGTGGTCCTGCTGCTTATTTGGTTGGGGTCGGCACGTGTGAGCATCGCGGCGGTCTTTTTGATGGCGCTGCCGGGCGTGTATTTTTCGCTGGCCGAGGGCTTGGCACAAGTGGATAAGCCGCTGGAGCAGATGTTCCGTCTGCATGGCGTGCGCGGCTGGCGACTGTTTTGCGCCCATACCTGGCGCGAAGTCCTGCCGTTTGTGCTTTCGTGTGCCCGGGCCGTGATCGGCATGAGCTGGAAGGCCGGCGTGGCGGCGGAGCTTATCGGCATGGCGACGGGCACCGTGGGTGAGCGCATCTATCAGGCGAAGCTTTTGATTGAGACGGCTGATTTGCTGGCGTGGACCGTGCTTGTCGTTGCCGCCTCGTGGGCGTGTGAGCGCGTGCTGGTGTGGCTGCTGCGGGACAGATACGCCCACCCACGGGCACGTTGA
>CABUDJ010000040.1 GCA_902490325.1 uncultured Collinsella sp.
CCATCGATCTGCCCATCAAAAGCCTCGTCCCGCCGAGTCGGTCGCTGCCCCTGTTGCTGCCGCGGAGTCTGACGCAAAGCCCGCGCTCGATTCTGCAGCCGGTCTGGATATTCTGGCGCCTGCCGCTCCGGCACAGGTTGAAGACGAGGCCGCTGACGAAGACTATGACGAGTATCCGCAGCGCGTGTCCTATGAGAGTGACACCGATTTCTCGGCCGAGCTTCCCTCGACAACGCCCCATGCCGATATCGCTTCCGCGTTCTCCTCGATTGGTGCCAGCGCTTCTAGCTTCTTTAGGGGTGCCTTTGCGAAGGGCAAGAAGTTCGTCGACGACTTTGAGGAAAAGCGTGCCGCTGCCCGCGAGGCCGCCGAGCGGGAGGCCATCGCCCAGCAGCAGGCCGCCGAGGCCGAGCGTGAGCGCGCGGCACAGGAGTTCGAGCAGAGCGAGGCCGAGCAGCCGGAGCCTGTCGATGTCGCCGACGCCACGACGTCCTTCGAGGCTCCGCAGCCGACATCCGCTGACGTTGCCGAGGCTACGACGTCCTTTGAGGCGCAGCAGGTCGATGGCACCATGTCATTTGATGCCACGATGACGTTTGAGAAGCAGGGCACCGCAATTGCTGAGCCCCTTCCCATCTCCGATGGTGCCCAGGACGCCGCCGATGATTCGGTTATCGACGAGGCCGATTCCGTTGAGGCCAGCGCACCCGAGCAGGTCGAGGCTCCTGTTATGGAACAGGAGCCCCCTGCGATTGGCGAGGCTCCCAAGACGGATGAGTCCAGGCCTTATTCTACGCAGATCTTCACCATGCCCGCGCCGAGCGACCCCGGTGCCACGGTGGCCAATGCCGCTCCCACGCAGGACGAGACGGTTGACTCCCTCATGGCGCAGATTTCGTCTCAGGTGCCTCCGCGCCAGCAAATGAATATCCCCGATCCGGCCTCCGCGCCTGCGCCCTCTTCGTCGCCGCTGGCCTCGGTCCCCGATCCGTCGCTGCCTTCGATGCAACAGGCCAACGTCGCGTCCCGCACGTCGCTGTTCGATCTTCCCGATCCTTCGGCACAGACAAATGATCCCTTTGCGACGGCGCAGGGCCCCGAGCCCACATCGGCACCGGTCGCGACCCCCATGCCCATCTCCTCGGGCGCACAACCGCTCGAGACCATCTCGGCTCCTGCTTCGACGGGCGCCAAGCCGCAGAAGCGTGGCCTGGGTGGCTTGTTCGGTCGCAAAAAGAAGAACGAGCAGGACAGCATGAGCGACTGGCTGGGCGTCGAAGACGATTACGATGCCAAGAAGTCTGGTCGCGGCATTGGCTCGTGGGATAACTTCGAGGATGACGACGACGGTTGGAAGGGCGGCGCCACCTCCTCTGATGGTGCTTCTGCCGAGGATATGCTCTCGGCCGTTGCCTCCATGGGCGACGATGAGCTGCTCGGCCACGATATCTGGTTCGTCGCAACGGGCGCGTCCGATTGCGACGGCGCCGGCATGAGGGCGTTTTTGGCCTCGCATCGTGACAAGCTCCGCGGCGTGTTCTTCATCAACCTCGAGTCTATCGGTGCCGGCAGGCTTTCGGTGGTAACGGTCGAGGGCGAGCAGCAGCTGTTTAAGGGCGATCGCCGCATCATGAATCTTGTCAGCAAGGTGTGTAAGTCGTTCCACGTCGATTGCGGTGCGTTCGAGATGCCCTATGCAAAAACCGATGCATCCGCAGCGCTCGAGGCGAGCCGTCGCGCCCTTACGATCGCCGGTGTGGACGGCCCGCGCCTTGCCTGCGCTCGCACCGAGGATGACCTGCCGTACAACGTCAATCCGACCAATATCGCTACGGTGTCCGAGGTCGTGACCGAGGTCATTCGTCGTTCGTAGACAGACCCGCTAAGGAGTCAGCGTGTTTTCGTACATCAAGCGCCATTGGCCCATCTATTTGATCTTGACCCTGATCGCTATCGCATTGGGTTTTGGGGCCGCGTATGTCGTTGGCGTTAAGGGCTCGACGCCCGAGACAACAATGAACGAAGAGGTGGAGCAAGAGCAAAGTTTGGGTGCCGACGGTATTTCCGAGTCCGATCAGGCAGCCATCGATGGCGGTTCGTCATCTGCTGAATAGCCGATTCATCGTTTATGCCCAAGGCGGGCGACGTCGTCCTATACGCCCCAAACCGCACTTACGCGGCCCCAAAACCCGCCCAAGGCGGGCGAGCCGGGAGACTGGCTCGCCCGCTTTTTCGTCGTGCTAGCGCTTCTTTGTGGCTGACCTAAGGCGAGCGAACCATATGGCTGCAACGCCCGAGGTCAGGAGTGCGGTGATGCATGCGGCGATGGGAACAGATCCCGTTGCCGGCAGGTTCTGAGGCAGGGCGCATCGTTGGATGACGCGGTCCTCATCATGCGCCTCGAGTTTATCGCCACCGCCGTTGCGGCAAAGATCGACGCGCACGTTGTTGGCAAGTGCGGTTTGGGGCGTATAGGACGACGTTGCCTGCATATGCACGACTGCGCCTCGGGCATCCGAGTTAAGGGCCGCCTTGGCATCGTCAAGATCGTCGTGCTCGTCTTTAAGGTCATCCCGGCTCCAAGAGCCCGCCTCGCTTCTGGTTGTAAAGTCGGCGGCTACCGCACCGTATTCAAAACGGATGCCCGTGATGACGGCGTCGTCTGTAAGATCAATCTCTTTCGTATCGAGCGTGACGGACTTGTCCGTCGGGATATCTGCTTTCCATAGGTGCCACCCGCTGTAATCGACGAGACGTACGTCGTCGCCCAGCAGCTTTGTAACCTCTTCCGTTTCGAGCCAAGGATTGCGATGCTCGTCGTCAAGTGTTGCATTGACCTGCTTGCCCGTATCGCTTATTCCTGCCGGAGACGTTCGATACCACACGTTGCACAGCCCGTTTAGATCGCCGACCGCAATAGGGGTTTCAACGGCAACAAGTTTCGCCGCACCATCTTTGGCGCACTCAAGGTCGTCGGTGATGGTCAACTCGTCGACCCAGGTGCTCGACTCATTTTTGGCGTCGATGGTATAGGAGAAGGCGCCTTGCGTATTGGCCCGTGCTTTGGCTCGGTTTTTTCCGTCGCCGTTGGCAACGAGTTTGCTTATGACCGGCTGTGCAATCTCTTGGCGCTTATCGACGCTTCCCCTGATCTCGATGGGGGCATCCTTCATGGCTACGGTTTGAACCTCCCCCGTGGCCTTGACTTCAAACGTTATCTCTTCGGCGAGGTCGTAAGTGCGTGGGGACATCGTTTCGCGTAGGGTGTAAGTGCCAGGCGAAAGGTGCTCAATATGGCGCGGCTTATCGGATGAAGTCCAGGAATCGATCTCGTTGCCATCGGAGTCGCAGAGGACAAGTTTGGCTCCTGTCACTTCCTGCTTTCCAGTCGCGTCGACTTTGGAGATGTCGATTTTGGTGTAGTCGTTGGAAACGTCAAGGTACACTTCGATCACGGGCGTTTGCTGGTCAGCGTACGACAACTTAACAGTATGTGGGGTCGGGTTGAGCAGATAACCTTCGGGCGCTTGTGTCTCGACGACCTCGTAGGTGGCGGTACCGCATCCCAGTGAAAGGTGGTCGGCTCGCGCATGTCCCTGTTCGTCGGTTGTGACGGTGGCAACGGTTTCGCCATCCAGAGCGACGATGCTGCCGTCTGGTCGCACGATGTCGCCGACGGCGCGGATGTCAAATGTAGCCCCAGCGAGGGCGTGCCCATCTACGGCATCCGTCTTAATGATTTCGATGCTTCCGGTTGCGGCGTCGTCATAGAACGAGACGACGGCGACCGGTGTCAGATTTCTGTCGGCGGGAATCGTTATCTCCAGGTCTTCTCCGCGCAGATACGGTTCCTTGGCCGATACCTCGTGCACGTAGTATGTTCCGGGATTAAGTGATTCGGGCAGCGTGACAGCGCCGGTTGTATCGGTTGTGAAGGTATTCATTACATTGTGGGCCGGATACCAACATGTTTGCGAGACGGGCTCGTGGTGGCTATCGAGCAGCTGGAACGTAAAGCCGGCAAGTGGTACGGTGCCGCCGGTCTGAGCATCGCGCTTTACGATTTGAAGGTGTGTCGATAGGGCATGGTTGTCAACGATGTACTGAAGCTCGGCGCCGTCTGCGGTCTGCTCTGCTGTGATGGTCCATTCCCCTGCTTGCTTAAATCCCTCAGGGACCGTTTCTGCAACCTCGCGAACGGTGTAGCCCGCGCGGTCGTAGGGAATGGCACCGTGAGCGCTGGCGGGTCGCTTGCCTGCGCCAAACCATGCTTCGGGCTGGTCTTTGGTGGAGGCAAAGCCGTAAACGTTTGTGGTCAACGTGCCGACGACTTGTTGGGAGCTATTGCTGACAACTTCAAAGACGACGCCTCCCGCCGGCTGCTCAAGGCCGGACTCATCGTTATCGCCATAGTCCTTAAACTTCGAGATTTCAAGGTCAAAGGCGATGGGGATGTTGGGAATACGGCTTTCGAGTTCAACGATGCCCGTATCTCCGAGTTGCTCGGCACCGACGGTGTAGCTCCAACAGTCGTTTGAAATCAGGTAGCCCTCGGGCGCTTTCGATTCGTAGATGGTAAAGGTACCCAGAGGAACGTCGTCGAGAATCGCCTGTCCGTTTTCGTCGGTCGTAAGGGTGCGAGTCCAGCCGGGAGTTGATTGCGAGACGCAGGTGAATTCAGCGCCCGCAAGCGACGCCCCAACTTGGGCACCGGCATCCGTGGCGGCATCGATTTTTGCAATACGCAAGGTGATGGTGCCGGGCTGCTCGTTGACGGTGACATGTTCGCCGCTGTTTTGTGTGGTGAAGGCTATTCGGTCGCTTCGAGGGATATAGCCTGCCGGGGCTTTGGTTTCGACCAGGTAATATGCCGTATTGGGCAAAAGCGTTGCTTGTGCACGCCCGTTTTCGTCCATCTGGATAGTGCCGACGCGTGCATCGCCCGCACTTTCAAAGATATCGAAGGTTGCGCCACCGAGTCTGTAGGTGTCGTTACCGGCGGTGATGTCAGCCTGGGACGATTGCTTTTGGAAAGATATGGAGACGGCGGGCAGAACATAGAGCATGTCCTGGTGTCGACCCTCGCCCGAGACCGGGCCGTGATAACGCCTGGCTCGATGTGGGGCTGCCTTAATGGATCCGGACTTGGCGCTGTCGTAGAGCCAACGTGCAGCCGCTACGGCCTCGGCGTTTTCGTAAAACCTACCGCTCCTGGCAACTCCCTTGCTGTTTGTATACGAATAGGTGCCGTCGGGGTGCGTGGTTCCGTTGAGCATCCACACGGCAATCTGGGTGGCGGCGCGGGCGAGATCGGGCGACAGATTGTGGCCGCCAAAGGATGTACTGGAGGGGTATCCGTGACAGACGATGGCGGAAAATTCGTCATCGAGCCATGTCCAGCCCTGGTTGTATGTGCGCCATGGCCCTCCCGGCTTGCTGGGGCCGGGGCAGTCTTGATTCATGCAGTACGAAATCGAAGTGTCCTGTGCCTCATATTTACCGACACCGAAGGGGCCGCAGCCGTCGCTTATAGTGCGGAAATTAAGGGCGTCGTTCCCGTCGACGGCGAGTGCGGCCCCTGGGGCCAGGCAGCCGATCAGAAAAAAGAGGAGCAGGAGCAGCGGACCTGTTGCGATTGCGCTGTGGACAGAGTGCGTGGGTGCGTTGGACATGGCTGCTCCTTATCCCTCGTGCGCCGCACGGGGAGGCCGCGGCGCTTGGGATGAGGCTACCGCCATGGTTCATGCGGGTAAGTACCGGAAGCTGACCAAAAGCTTGCCCGATTCCTGACAAATCGAGCTCAAATACAACAATCAGATAAAAGCGCAGGTAGAAGATGGTAAGAAAAGAAAGACAAAGGTCCTCATCTCCACAATTGGCGCGGTTTTCAAAAAATTCTCCACAGCTAAAACAAGCATCGACACCCTTGTATCAAACAAGACAACCGCGTTATACTAGCCAACACACAAGCGGGCATCGCCAAGTGGTAAGGCATCAGCTTCCCAAGCTGACACTCGCGGGTTCGAATCCCGTTGCCCGCTCCAGTAAAAAGCACAAGCACGGCAGCGTTACGTTGCCGTGCTTTTTACTACCAAGTGCCGGGATTCGAACCCGCCAAGGTGCGAGCGTAAAGCAAACGCGAAGCGTTTGTAGCGAGCAGGCGAAGGCGCCGGCAGGCGCCTGAAGCCGGTGCGTATTTGCAAAGCAAATACGCGGACGTCCCGTTGCCCGCTCCATCAGCCAAGGGGGATGCTGGGACACTCGGCTCGATCTGGTCTCCTTCGGCGGTTTCGTGAACCGGGGCATGCCGACCGCAGCCGGTGCGTATTTGCGAAGCAAATACGCAGACGTCCCCATGCCCGCTCTTATGCTACAAAATGTTAGGTTAATGCCTACTGCCCATACTCGCACCCGCGCACGGTACAATGGTTGGGTTACGACCAACGTGCCAATAACCAAAAAGGAGCCGCTATGATCGATCGCTATACCCGCCCGGAGATGGGACACATCTTCTCCCTCGAGAACAAGTACGCCATTTGGCAGGAGATTGAGGTCCTGGCCTGCGAGGCTCAGGCGGAGCTCGGCAAGATCGGTATTTCCAAAGAAGAGGCCCAGTGGATTCGCGACCACGCCAACTTTGAGAAGGCGAAGGTTGACGAGATCGAGGAGGTCACGCGCCACGATGTCATCGCCTTCCTGACCAACATGAAGGAATATATCGACGCCGATGTTCCCGAGGGCGAGCCCAAGCCTAGCCGCTGGGTTCACTATGGTATGACCAGCTCCGACCTGGGTGATACGGCCCTGTGCTATCAGCTTACTCAGGCGTGTGACCTGATTATCGAGGATGTTAAGAAGCTCGGCGTGATCTGCAAGCGTCGTGCCTTCGAGGAGCGCAATACGCTCTGCGCCGGCCGCACCCATGGCATCCATGCCGAGCCGATGACCTTCGGTATGAAGTTTGGCTCTTGGGCATGGGAGCTCAAGCGCGATCTCGATCGTCTTGAAGATGCTCGCAAGAACGTTGCCTTCGGTGCCATCTCCGGTGCCGTCGGCACCTACAGCTCCATCGAGCCGTTCGTCGAGGAGTACGTCTGCGAGCACCTGGGCCTGGTCCACGATCCGCTGTCCACGCAGGTCATCAGCCGCGATCACCACGCCTACCTTGCCGGCGTGCTTGCCACTACAGCGGCCACCTGCGAGCGCATCGCGACCGAGGTCCGCAACCTGCAGAAGACCGATACGCTCGAGGCCGAGGAGCCGTTCCGCAAGGGCCAAAAGGGCAGCTCCGCCATGCCGCACAAGCGCAATCCCATCACCATGGAGAAGGTCTGCGGCCTGTCGCGCGTCGTGAAGTCCAACGCTCAGGTTGCCTTTGACAACGTTGCCCTGTGGCACGAGCGCGACATTTCGCACTCTTCCGCCGAGCGTGTCGCCCAGGCCGATAGCTTCATCGCGCTTGACCATATGTTCCAGTGCCTCATTCGCGTTATCGACGGCCTGCAGCTGTATCCGGCCCGCATGATGGCCAATCTCAACAAGACCCGCGGCCTCATCTTCTCCTCCAAGGTCCTGCTGGCCCTCGTCGATACGGGCATCACCCGCGAGGACGCCTACGCTATCGTGCAGGAAAACGCCATGGCCACCTGGCACGAGGTGCAGGATTGTGTCTCCGGCCCCACCTTTAAGGAGCGTCTCGAGGCCGATCCGCGCTGCACCGTCAGCCAGGAGAAACTCGACGAGATCTTTGATCCGTGGGACTTCCTCACCCGCATCGATACGGTCTTCGACCGCCTGGAGCAGCTGAACTTCGAGTAGGATTAACCTAATTCGACCGCTTGCGGATGCATTTCAACCTTTGGCGCCTTGCCCATCTTGGGTGAGGCGCTTTTTTATTGCCGCATCAGCCCCGGGTATACAATGAAATCCGACTGCTGTTTCGATGAAGGGAGGCGCGTGCCCGGACGCACCAAGCGAGCCGCCATCGTCTCGTTTACGCTCATGCTCCTTGTTGCCGCCTGTTTGGCCGCCCTGACGTATACCGTTCGAAGCAGTTCTTCCTCCTCGAATGAAGGCGACAAAGATCTCCCGGTACTCAAAATCGGCGTTACGGATAACGACCCCTATGTGTATGTCGATACCACGGGCGATTACGCTGGTATCGATATCGACATCGCCCGCGAGGCCTGCAAGCGTGCGGGGCTCAAGCCACAGTTTGTCGATATTGACTGGAACGATCGCGACCGGCTGCTCAAAAACGGTGATATCGATTGCCTGTGGTGTGATTATTCTCCCTGTTATCGCGAGGATAAGTATTACTGGACCGAGCCGTATCTAACCGTGACGGTTTCGGTTGTCGCCAAGAAAACGAGTGGCATCAAGTCCTTGGCGCATCTCGATGGAAGCAAGACCATCGCGGTGATTGCGGGCTCGGTGAGCGAACGCCGATTGCTCGCAGGGGATCTGGAAATCTCGCCGGACGTGCAAATCAAATCGTATGGTTCTGCCGAGCTCTGTAAAGCCGCCCTCGCCAAAGGGTATGTCGACTGTTGGATGGCGGACGTTCAATCGCTTGATCGACTCGTCGCCCAGTATCCCGGCGTTTATCGTGTGTTTGCCGACAACGTTATGACGGTTGACCTGGGCGTTGCATTTGATGTTGCCTATGAGGGAGAGTGCGTCAAAAACCTCAATACCGCGCTTTTCGACATGGATCGAGACGGCACGATAGAGCGCATTGTGGGCAATTACAAGGCAGGAGCGACGACGGGCGGGCAAGGAGCGGAATCATGACAAATGACAAGCACCGCTTGCGTCGAAAGACTCTGACCGTCATAGCTGTCGGCGTTATTGTCAGCGCTGTCTTATTAGGCCTGTTGTATGCGGTTGGAACCCATCGCTGCCTCGAAAAAACGCTTGGGTTTGGCCAAGAAACCATGGTGTTTTTGGAAAACGCTTGCGAAAAATATGACCGCTACGAACAGGGGAGAAAAACCGAGGAGACGCACGATTTGCTCGCCGCGGTCGAATCGTTTGCGACGTTCCTGTCCCCTGATCGCGTTGAGGTTAACAACGATCTTATCGAGCAATTTGTCCATGCCGAGAACCTTTCGGGGTTGATGGTCATGGACTCCGACGGTCATATGGCCGCCCACTACGACATCGATGGTCGCGATCCGCTCATGTTGTGGCGAGAGGAGCTGGCATGTTCGCCGGTCACATCGATGTATCAAGGTTCCAAAGTGTCCTACTCAACTGTCGTCGAGCGCCGTGGTGTTGTGTTTGCCGTCTGTGCTGTTCCGTATGGCGACGGCGTTGCCCTGGCATACCGCTCATTTGTTCCCGATACGGCGGATGACTATTCATATGCCATAGCCGATGTGCTTGCGAACAACACCTTCCACCAAAGTCCCATGGTGCTTGTTATGGAGGATGCGGAGATTGTCTCATCCAACAGTGCCGATGCTGACGTGTCGCTCGCCCGACTCCTCACCAGTACAGGAGTTGAGTGGAAAGAAGACGGCCTGACGCGCATCGAATATCGAGGAGACAAATGGTATGCCGTGCGTGCGGCATATAAGGACTACCGCCTGTTTGCGCTATATCCCAAATCTGAGGTCATGTCTGACAGGATTTCATTTGTCGCCGTCGGCGTCTTGGTGTGCCTTGCGTTTTGGGTCGTGGTACTGTTGGCTCGAAATATCGCTGACCACCGCAATTTGGTCGAAAAGGATAAACAGCTCGGCATTATCAATGCCATAAGCGCCATCTACGATTCGACCTTCCTTTTGCATCTTGACACCCTCGAGATCGAGGGAATCAATATGTCGCCGGCGATAGCGAAGATGTTTGCCGAGCATAGCGAGGCATATGACTTTATGGACACGGTCTGCCGGGATATCGTGAGCCCCGAAAGCCGCGAAGCGGTTGTGGGGCTCGTAGATATAAGTACGCTTCGTGAACGCATGGAGGGCGTACCGTACTTGGCTGCCGAGGTGCGAGATTGTCGAGGCACTTGGTACTCGCTACAGGTTGTCCCCCAGCATCGCGATGAGCAAGGCCGGTTGGATTCGGTCGTCGTGGCGACGCACAACATATCGATGGTCAAGCATGCCGAGGAGCTGTCATACCAAGATAAACTGACGGGGCTTCGCAACCGCAACTATCTGGAATCGCGTGGAGATAGCCTGGTAAACGAGGACTTGCCAGTGAGCGTGATTATGGTGGACTGTAATTATCTCAAGCGGACCAACGACATTTATGGTCACGAGATGGGGGATGAACTGCTGCGACGGACGGCGTCCGTGCTGCGGCGGGTGGCTGGTGCGGATTACCTGCCGATGCGTGTTGGTGGCGACGAGTTTTTGCTGGTTTGCCCCCATACTGACAACGAGTCTGCGCTCGGGCTGGAACAGGATCTTCGTCTCGGTCTTGCCGCGGTAAGCGATGAGACCCTGACGGTCAGCGCATCGATTGGCGTGGCGACCGTCGAGACGGCTGGAAATACGCTGGCCGATGTATATCGCGTCGCCGACCACAATATGTATCGGGAGAAGCGCATGGTCCACGTACAGGGTGCGGACTGCTAATCTTGCCCCCGCCAGTCCAAGCATCGTAGGATGTTGAATCGGTGCTTGCGATAATAAGTCGGTTCAGGCGGGGATAATAGACGTCTGAAATTTCTTTCTGAGAGGGGATCTCAATGATTAGTTTTGACTACAAGCCTCAGGGTGTATGCTCTCGCAATATTCACCTCAATCTCTCTGACGATGGCAGCAAGGTGCTGGGCGTCGAGTTTACCGGCGGCTGCGATGGCAACCTCAAGGCCATCTCCAGGCTGGTCGAAGGCGCTCCCGCCGATCGCGTAATCGAGGTTCTCGCCGGTAATACCTGCGGTATGAAAAAGACCTCTTGCGCCGATCAGCTTACGCGCGCTATCGAGGCCGCTCGCGCAGAGATCGCCTAATGAGCATCGCTGATCGCTTTAAGAATGGAATAACGCGTCGAGGTTTTGTGCTGGGTGGCGCCGCTACCGGTGCTGCTGCCGTACTGGCCGGTTGCTCGAAAAAAACGGGCACGAGTGATGACGCCGCTGGCGAGCCGCAGGTTATCAAGGACGATTCGAAGATTGTCTCGATCACCGATGAGTACGAAGCTGTCGATATCGATCTTGAGCCTGCGGCCTCGTGGACGCTGCCGCTGGGCACGCTGCTGTACTACTGCGATGGCGACTACGCTGCCGCGATGATGGCGCCCGCTTCTGCCCTGCATGCCAATACGCTTGGTGTGCTCAACCTAGGCGATGGCTCGCTTACCACACTTATTGAGGATCCCATTGAGGGAACCGGTTATGCGTTTTACGACGTTCGCGCGGGCGATGGCGTGTTCGCGTGGGTCGAGATGAACTTTGCCAATGCGTTCTGGAAACTCTATGCGCAAAACCTTGCAGGCTCCTCCCTTACCGGCAACGCTGTCGAGCTCGACCGCGGTGGCGAAAACTACGATCCGCCGCTCTTCACAGCGTATGGGTCGTCGGTCATCTGGTATAAGATGCCTTCGTCCGGCGGCACCAAGACGAGTAACGATTCGTACTGCTACCGTCAGTCGCCCAGCGAGTCCAAGCCTGAGACTATTTGGAAGTCGACGGGCCGTTTCGCATCCGCCCCGCGTGTGAGCGACGGCATCCTGACCATCTCGCCCCGCGTGCACAATGATGAGGGCGTCTATTACGGTATGACGGCGATCGACCTGACTGACGGCAACAACACGAAGCGAGCTCAGCTGGTGCTGCCTTCGTCGGTTTCGCCTTTCGAGGCCGTGTATATGGGCGACACCTTCGTGTTCTCCATTGAGGCGACGTATAGCGGTGTGGGTAGCTTGGGCAATATGGGCACCTATATCGGTAGCGAGGGCGGGCCGTACCTCTTCCTTTCGCGTGAGCCGCTCGCGTGCGCCGCGGGAAGGAAAAATAAATACCTGGTTAAAGTTCAGGCGTCGCATTTTTTGATTGACACTTCGGCTAAGACCTACGGCTCGCTTCTGTCGCCCGACCGAGCCTTGGAGTATGGCGATTATCCTGCTACGGCGGGTAAATCGAGCTCGTTCTTAACGTACGCAACGGTGCGTAACAGCCAGGGAATTCCCGAGACGGTTACCGCTCGCTTGTTCTCTCTTTAGTCTCCGAGGGGTTAAAAAGGCGTCGACAGGGGAATAAGCGCGTTGTGACTATGAGTACCGCCCGCCGAGCTATCGCACCCATGCGATGCCCGGTGGGCTCAGGTGCGTTAAAATGAGCTTGTTCTTAGCTAATTGAGACAGGGGGGCCGTGTTATGGCTTCAGATGCAAAAAAGATTCTGCTGGTCGAGGACGAGAAGGCAATCCGTGACGCTGTCGCTGCCTATCTCGAGCGCGAGGGCTATTGGGTCGTGGGCGTGGGCGACGGCCAGTCCGCTATCGAGGAGTTCGAGAAGCATCAGTTCGACCTGGTCGTGCTCGACCTCATGCTCCCTAAGATTCCCGGCGAGCGCGTTTGCCGCACCATTCGCGACACCTCGGATGTCCCCATCATTATGCTGACGGCCAAGGGCGAGATCGAGGACCGTATTATCGGCCTCGAGCTCGGTGCCGACGACTACCTGATCAAGCCGTTCTCGCCGCGCGAGCTTGTCGCGCGCGTGCGCGCCTTGTTCCGCCGTGCCCACCAGGCCGATGAGCCGGCCGTCGAGGTGCTCGACTTTGGCGATCTGGTCATTGACATCTCGGGCCACAAGATTTTGGTCGAGGGCAAGGAAGTCGACCTGACGGCTTCCGAGTTCAAGCTGCTCACCACGCTTGCCCGTCACCCCGGCCGCGTCTACAACCGCATGGAGCTGGTCGAGAAGGTGCTCGGCTACGACTTTGAGGGTTACGAGCGCACCATCGACAGCCACGTGAAGAACCTTCGCGCCAAGCTGGGCGACGACCCCAAGAAGCCCAAGTGGCTCTACACCGTCCACGGTGTCGGCTACCGCTTCGAGGCTCCGACCAAGACCGATAAGTCGGACGAGAAATAAAGGAAATCACATATGACACCTGCGCGCTTTGAAATCGGGCAAAAGCATAAGCAGGAGAACGAGGCGGGTTCCAAGGCTAGTTGGAACACGCCTCGTTCCGATTCACGGCCAACGATGAGCTATCCCTCGCGCATGGCCCTGGCTTTTGCCCTGACATCGCTCATGACGGTATTGGTGCTGGTGGGCGTAGTCTCCGTTGTATGGGGCACGGTTTTTACGGATTACACGCGCTCCAATATTGTCGAAATCGCCAATTCCGCTGCCGAAAAGTTGGCAACGTCATATGAGGAAAACGGTTCTTGGACTGCGGGGGAGCTGCGTACGGTCGCGACATCGAGTTTGGTGTCCGACGATCTTGGTATGCAGGTCGTCAATAAAAAGGGCGTCATCGTCTACGACGACTCGTGGCCCTCGGCAAGCGCTACTGCCGATGTGCGCGAAAATCAGGCGACGACCGACGATGCGAGCGGAAAGAGGGCATCGCACAGCCCAGTCTCGTCTGCTCCCACCGATTCCAATAGCGTTGCCAACGTTGAGATCGTGACGTCCTCCGGCGAGCACGTGGGTCAGGTCAAATTGTGGGCGGTTGGCTCCGATGCCCTGCTCACCAGGGCAGACTCGGCATTCAGAGAGAAGACCTTTAACGCCATGGCCCTTGCCGCGGTTGTGGCCGTCTGCATCTCGGTCGTTATCGGAGCGCTCATGTCGCGCATGCTCACCAAGCCGATTCATCGTATTACCAGCACCGCCAAGCAGATTCGCGA
The DNA here is from genome assembly GCA_902490325.1 of uncultured Collinsella sp. Taxonomy (GTDB): domain Bacteria; phylum Actinomycetota; class Coriobacteriia; order Coriobacteriales; family Coriobacteriaceae; genus Collinsella. The sequence continues at coordinate 13,818 of CABUDJ010000040.1, forward strand.
TGGAGACCTGTCCGCTCGTACGGGCTTGCGCGGCGATGATGAGATCGATCAGCTGGGAGAGACCTTCGACGAGATGGCCACCTCACTCGAGAAGGACATGAAGCACGAGAAGCGCCTGACCTCTGATGTTGCCCACGAGCTGCGCACGCCGCTCATGGCCATGCTTGCAACGGTCGAGGCCATGCAAGACGGTGTGTATCCCACCGATGACGAACACCTGGAAACGGTCGCATCCGAGACGCGTCGTCTGGCCCGTCTGGTGCAGCAGATGCTCGACCTGTCGCGCATGGAAAACAGTACCGCGCCACTCAACCTGGAGCCGGTGGATATGGTGCCGTTTGTGCGTTCGATTGTGAATGGCCAGGAGCGCTTGTTTGCCGACCGTGACTTGCGTTTGCGCTTTGCAGATGAGACGCAGGGCCACGATGACGTTGTCGAGGCGGATCCCGACATGATCACGCAATGCGTCATCAACCTCTTGAGTAACGCCATGCGCTATACCCCCGAGGGCGGATGGGTCGTGGTGTCGGTGCTCAGTGACCGTAAACACGTCGATATTGCGGTCTCGGACACGGGCATCGGTATCGCCAAGGAAGACCTGTCGCGCATCTTCGGTCGTTTTTGGCGTGCCGACGCCAGTCGCGCCCGCGAGGCGGGTGGCCTGGGCGTGGGCCTCGCCGTGACCAAGCAGATTGTCGAGCGCCACCATGGCTATATATCCGTGGAGTCGGAGCTTGGAAAGGGTACAACTTTTACGATTCATCTGCCTCGCGAGCACACGGCGGACGCGGCATCTACTACAATGGAGCACTAGCTTTTCGCTATTCGGTGAAGGAGGGGGTTTCGTCCCTGCCGCTCCGAGTTTGCGAAAACATGCGGGGAAGAACCCGCATTACTGTCGTATTTTGGTAAGGAGTGACTCACGTGACAACGATGGAGCGTCGTCCGGATTCCCGTGGCAAGGTTCGTGATATCTATGATGCCGGTGAAAACCTGCTGATGGTCGCCACCGACCGCATTTCTGCGTTCGACTTTATTCTCCCCGACGAGATTCCGTTTAAGGGAGAGGTGCTCAACCGCATCTCGGCATTCTGGTTCGATAAGTTTGCCGACATCGTTCCCAACCACCTCGTCTCCATCGACCCGGCGAATTTCCCCGAGGAGTTTGCCGAGTATCGTGACTACCTCGCAGGCCGAGCCATGCTGGTCAAGAAGGCCCAGACGATTCCTATCGAGTGCATCGTCCGCGGCTATCTGACCGGTTCGGGCAAGAAGACCTATGACGAGAACGGCACCGTCTGCGGCATTCAGCTGCCTGAGGGCCTAACCGAAGCCTCCAAGCTTCCCGAACCACTGTTCACCCCGTCCACGAAGGCCGAGATTGGCGACCACGACGAGAACATTTCGTTCGAGCGTTGCTGCGAGATCGTGGGCGAGGACATCGCCACGCAGATTCGCGATCTGTCTCTCAAGATCTACAAGGCTGCCGCCGAGTATGCAGCGACCCGTGGCATCATCATCGCCGACACCAAGTTCGAGTTCGGTGTCATCGATGGCAAGGTTACGCTGATCGACGAGTGCCTCACGCCCGACTCCAGCCGTTTCTGGCCCGCCGCCAGCTACGAGGAGGGCAAAATTCAGCCCAGCTACGACAAACAATTCGTCCGCAATTGGCTCAAAGCCAACTGGGATATGACGGGGGAGACCCCGCACCTGCCCGCCGAGGTCATCGATGGCACGTCCGAGCGCTATCGCGAGGCCTTCCAGATCATCACGGGCTCCCAGTTCACAAGCATGAAGGAGAATGCATAAGTGAGTACCCGTAGCGCCACGAACAAGCGCACGCAATCCCACGAAGTTACCGGGGTTGCGCGCAAGTCCGCCGCATCTGCTAAGCCCGCCCGCCAGGCAGCGAGCTCCGTTCGCGTCGTGCCGGCTTCGTCTAAGGCACGCCGCAAAGAGCTCGAGAAGGGTGAAAACCTGGAAGGCCTTTCCAAGGAGGAAAAACGCGCCCGCAAGGCCAAGCAGCGCGCCCGCGAGGATCGCATCTACACGGTGTCGAATATCCTTCTCAAGCAGGATGAGGACTACACCAAGCGCCGCCGTATTTGGTGGGCTGTGCTCGCTATCGGCATGGTGCTCGTCGTGGCAATTTGGGCTTCGCTCTACTTCATTCCCGGCGGCACGGTGTCCAGTCCCGTCCAGATGGTCGGCATCGTTTTGTCCTATGTCATCATCCTGGGTGACTTTATCTACGACTTCGCTCGTATTCGTCCCCTGCGCAACATGTACCGCACGCAGGCCGAGGGCATGTCTGAGAACAAGCTCAACGCTCTTATCGAGCGCGCAGCTGCCGAGGAGGACAAAAAGGACTCCAAGAAGAAGTAGCGTTTGCATACATACTTATCGCTAAGATATAAGGCGCGTCGTTTTTGCGGCGCGCCTTTTTACTGTTCTATATATAGATAGATGGAGTGGCACATGATTCGAGCTGCCCTGACGGTCGAAGAAGCTCTGGAGGGCATGAAGGCCCTGGAGCCCAAGATTAAAAACTACGCGCGCTTGGTTGTCCGCAAGGGCGTAAACGTCAAGCCCGGCCAGGAGGTTGTCGTTCAGTCTCCAGTCGAGTGCGCACCCTTTGCCCGCGTGGTGGTCGCGGAGGCTTATGCCGCCGGCGCTGGTCACGTGACGGTCATTTGGGCCGATGATGCCGTGACGAGGCTTACGTACGAGCATGTCGATAAAAGCTATTTTGAGCAGACGCCCGAGTGGAAGCGCCTGCAGCTGGATTCCCTGGCCCAGGATGGTGCCTGCTTTGTCTTTATCGAGGGTGCGGATCCTGCGGCCCTCAAGGGCATCGATCCAGCCAAGCCGGCCGCGGCATCAAAGGCGAGGAATACGCAGTGCAAAGTTTTCCGCCGTGGACTGGATTACAACATCAATCCGTGGTGCATCGCCGGCGCTCCGGTCGTGGCTTGGGCGCACGAGGTGTTCCCGGGAGACGCCGATGAGGTTGCAATCTATAAGCTGTGGAATGCGATTCTGCACACCGCGCGCGCCGATGGCCAGGACCCAGAGAGCGACTGGGAACTCCATGACGCCGCATTCGAAAAGAACCTGCGTTTCCTGAACGACAATCGTTTCGACTACCTGCATTACACCGCGGCAAATGGAACCGATCTGACGATTGGCATGACGAAAGGTCACGAGTGGGCCGGCGGCAAGGGCAAGACGCCCGATGGGCACCCCTTCTTCCCCAACATTCCCACCGAGGAAGTCTTCACTTCGCCCGATCGCATGCGCGCCGACGGTATCGTGTACTCGGCCATGCCGCTCATCCATCACGGCAATAAGGTCGAAGATTTTTGGATTAAGTTCGAGGGCGGCCGCGTGGTGGACTACGACGCCCGCGTGGGCAAGGCAACGCTCGCAAGTATCATCGATACTGACGAGGGCGCTGCTCACCTGGGAGAGGTCGCGCTCATTTCCAAGAACACGCCGATCCGCGAAAGTGGTGTTCTGTTCTACAATACGCTCTATGACGAGAACGCTAGCTGCCATCTCGCGCTAGGTGTCGGTTTCCCCGAATGCATCGAGGGTGGGTATGACATGTCCAAGGAGGAGCTTCTGGAGCATGGCGTTAACGTCTCGAGCACGCACGTCGATTTTATGATCGGCACGGACGACATCGATATTGTGGGCATTACGCCTGATGGACGTGAAGTTGTGATTTTCCAGAACGGCCAATGGAGTTGGGAATAGTCCCAGACCGTGGTACAATGCCACCCGCGGGCCGTTAGCTCAGCTGGCAGAGCAGGGGACTTTTAATCCCAAGGTCCAGGGTTCGAACCCCTGACGGCCCACCCAAAGATTGTTGAGACGGTCAACTTCGGTTGGCCGTCTTTTTTGTCGCCCTTTCATGGGTTCGAACCCGTCGGGGCGCGGAGCTGAGTAAACGCGTGAGCGTTTGCCAGCGCAGCGCGCAAGGCGCGAAAGCGCCGCAGCGGCCGCCTGCGAAGCAGGCTGAACCCCTGACGGCCCACCCAAAGATTGTTGAGACGGTCAACTTCGGTTGGCCGTCTATTTTGTTGCCGGTGCACGGGTTCGAACCCGTATCTAGCTATATATAAGAACGCTTGGCGAACAAAACCCGCCTTTTACCGATGGGAAACAAATAACTGATGCCTTTGGAGTAAAGTAGCGCTCCAGAGATGACCGATGTCTCAATACACATAAAACAGCTGGTCATCGCCAATATCAGAAGCCAATGCTTCAGTTTTAACCTCAGTGATGCGACTGAGGGACCTATTCATTTGTGAACAAAATATGGAGTGCGCGATTCCCGCCCCCGGGGCCCCTCCGGTCTGGCAATATATCTCCTTGCCGCGCGGC
>CABUDJ010000041.1 GCA_902490325.1 uncultured Collinsella sp.
GGGCGGCGGGCGGAGCATGGCCACCGGACCCATCGAAACACATCTCCACCGTTCCTTCAACTGGGAAAACGGCGCCCCCGGACCCCAGGAGGGGCCGCGGGGGCGTTCGGCTAACTGCGGGAACGGCCTATTTGCTCAATGTGTTCGGCTGAGATCGGAAATCAACCAACTAGTCCGTAGCACCGCTTTCGGTTCCATACGACGGCGAAGGTGCCTCGACCACATGGTGATATCGATCGATATAGATTGCACGGGCACCCAGGCGTCGCACCAAATCCTGGTGATGCGTGCTCATCAAGACCGTCTTACCCGCCGCGACGTAGGCCAGCAAGAAGTTGACCACGATGTCGCATGAATCCTCGTCAAGCCCATTGGTAGGCTCGTCAAGGACCAAGATATCCGGGTTCATCGACACCACCGCAGCCAGCGCAACGCGCTTCTTTTGCCCACCCGAGAGCTGATAGGGAGAGGCGTCGGCAAGGTCGGCAACCTGAAACAGCCCCATGGCATCGCGCACGCGGCGCTCGAGCTCGTCTGCCGGCAGTCCCATCTGCGCGGGACCAAAAGCAACTTCCTCGCCCACCGTAGCGCAGAACAGCTGAGCATCGGCATTCTGGAACACAAAACCTACGCGCTGATGAAAACGCTGAGCGGCCGCGGAATCCTTTAGAAACGCCGCATCGATCACGTGCCCGTCAAACAGGTATGCCCCTGCGTCCGCGAGCTCAAGGCCGTTAATAAGGCGCATGATCGTCGTCTTGCCACAACCGTTGGGACCGAGCAGGGCAACGAGTTCACCACGATCGACCTGCAGCGAAACGCCATCGACAACCGTATGACCCGTATAGGAAAACACCACGTCGCGCAGCTCAATGAGCGGCGTGGTCTCGGCGCCAGCAGCACCGCTCACGCCCATCGCGCCATTCGTATCGTTTGCCAAAACGTCGCCCTTCCCTATCCACATCGACGGCTCGACCGCCCGCGCTACAGCACTGCGCACAACACGGCGAGCAGAACCACAACGGCTGCGTAAACGGCATCGCGCCAGCCAAACCCGGCGCGCGCGGGCGCCGGATACGCACCGGCAAAGCCGCGGCAAAGCATAGCCTCGTCCATCGCGCGACTGCATTCCATCGCCTTGATAAAGGTCATGCCCATGATACCCGCGATCGAATCGGTACGCGAAAATCCCTCAGGCGCACGGCCAACACTGCGCAGCATGACCGATTCGCACAGATTGTGCGCCGTACGACCCAGCACCTCGATGTGCTTGAGCGCCATATCAAACGTAAAGATAACTTCGTCGGGTAGATGCAGCATCTTGAGCGCCGCCGACATGCGGCTCCAGGTGAGTGTCCACGAAACGCCCAGCACGAGCGACACGTTAATGAACGTCTTGAGCGCAATTTTGAGCATGGCGCCCGTAGCGGAAGCGCCCAGCAGCAGGGCAGGCAGCGCCAGAACCACTGCGAGCCCCGCAGCGCCAAGCGCCGGCACAAAGGTTGCCCGCAGCCCGCGTACGGGGCGCACGGCAACGAGCACCAGCGCGATAGCCGCCATCAACATGAGGTACAGCGGGCTCTGCGTCAGACACACGCATAGAACGCAGACGAACATCCCCACCAGGCGCACCGGAGCCGAAACGCAAGAAAGGGCGCGGTCGACCATCGACCCGCCCTCGTGCGCGCCCCCACCCAGGCGAACCCGCTCAAGCAGGCTCGCCAGGTGCAGGACGTTCTTTTGCATCACACGATGCCGAGCCCCCACGGGCTCGTATCGCTCCTCGGCCGCAAGCCAGCTAGGCAGCTCGGCTATTGCCATGAGCACCGCTTTCCTTAACCGTCAGCGAGATCAGACGGAATGCGATGGTGAGCACCGCCACGCCAATCACGCCGGACAGGATATACATGGCAGCCTGACCGGCAAAGCCAAGACCCTGCTCCTCGGAATAGGCCTGCAGGTAATCACCCGTAGGCAGAGCGTCGGCAAAGGTCGGGGTATCAAGGCCGACCGAAGCCTGCAGACTGTCGTCACCAGCCTCCTGAACGGCGGTCGCGGCGCCCTCGGCGTCCCACTCGCCCCATGCGTCACCTGTGGCAAGCAAGCCGAGCGGCGTAGCCACGACAAGCACGGCAACCAAGATGAGCGTGGGGACCAGCGAGGTCTTCTCGGCAGCAACGCCCTCGGCAGTAAGCTGGCCATCGACGGCCTCGGGCCCGACGATAACGCTCGGCGCCGTCTTCTTAATGAAACCGTAGATGGCGGCCGTCGCCACGCCCTCGATCACGCCGGCAACCAGCATATGCGGGATCAACATGGCCGGAATAGCCACGGAAAGCGGGAAGGGGCAGTACAGCGGCGCGCCCGAAGCGTTGGTAAAGAGCATCGGCTGAATACCAAACTCGATTGCCGCGCACAGGGCTGCCAGGCACAGGCCGACCCAACCGCTCACGACGGCAGAAACCGAGGTGCCCCAGCTCTTGTCGTGCAGGCGGCTGTTGAGCGCACGGAACACGATAGCAGCGACAAACGGCAGCACAAAGGCCATGTTAAAGCAGTTGGCGCCAAACGACAGAACGCCGCCGTCGCCAAACAGCAGCGCCTGCAGCGCCAGCGCAACCGAGACAGCGATAGCCGCGGCCTCGGGGCCTAGCAGCAGCGCAATGAGCGCGCCGCCGACGGCGTGACCTGTGGTGCCGCCGGGCAGCGGCACATTGAACATCATAAGCAGGAAGGAGAACGCGGCGCAGATGCCCAGGAAAGCCATGTGCTCGCGATCGAGCGTGGCGCGCACTTTCTTGATGCAGTGAACCCAAACAGGCACCATCGCCACTGCCATGACGGCATCGGTCTGCGGGGACAGGTAGTTATCTGGAATGTGCATATACGCCTCCCGGTTGCCGGCACATGGGATTGCAGCGCCGCTTGAACCATTTCATCAGTGTTACGAGCTAGATGATTCGTAACACGCCGCAGGCTATGATAGCAAAACGGCGCGCCGCCACAAAAGCAGCACGCCGTTTTGTAATGCGCGTGTCATATATGCAGGGTCAGCGATGCCTTATTCCGAACACCGCGGTCGCGCAGAGCTCCGCAGCAACCGCCATCAGGCCCTACGCCCCCCATCGCAAGCCCTAGCCGCGGACCTCGCCGTTTACGCCTTTGCATACCTTGGTGACAATCTTCTGGTGCGCTTTCTCGACCTCTTCGCTGGTAAGCGTGTGGTCGTCGGAGCGATACGTAAGCGCAAAGGCCATGGACTTTTTGCCCGCTCCGATGCGGATGGGATCGCGGTAGACGTCGAACAGGCGCACGCCCTCGAGCAACTTACCGCCGGCGCTCGTAATGCGGCGCTCAAGATCCTCACAGGTCACGGAGTTGTCAACCACAATGGCAAGGTCGTGCTCAACGGCCGGGTACTGCGAGAACTCACGGTAGTTCTCCTGGTTGCGGGCGCCCTTGATCAGCTTGTCCAAGTCGAGCTCAAAGGCAACGACGACCTCATCGATGCCCATCGCCTCGCGCGCCTCGGGGTGAATCTCGCCGACCCAGCCCAGCACGGTTCCGCCGGACAGAACCTCGGCCGCACGACCCGGCTGCAAGAAAGCGTAGCCCTCGCCCTCGACGGGACGGAAGCGAACCTTCTCGATGCGCAGCTGGGCGAGCAGCTCCTCGACAATGCCCTTGCCAAAGAAGAAACGCAGCTTGCGGTACTTCATGTTCCAGGACTGCTCGCTCCACTGGCCCGAGAGCACACCCGCCACGGACTTGGTCTCCTTGGGCAGGCTGGCGTTCTCGCGACCGTGGAACAAGCTGCCGACCTCGTACAGGTGCACATTGGGCGTACCGTGCGCCTCGTTGTAGGCCACGGACTGCAGCAGGCCCGGCAACAGCGAACGACGCATCTCGGTCTGCTCGGCTACCAGCGGGTTCATGAGCACCACGGGGCAACCGCGACCCTCGGTGGACATACCGATCTTCTCCAGGTCGCCCGGGGCGGCAAAGCCGAAAGTCGTGGTCTCGTTGAGGCCGCAGGCGCGCAGGATCTCGCCGACCTTGCGGGTGAGCTTCTGCTCGCGGGTCAGGCCGCCGATGTGGTTCTTGGCAGCCGGGATGGTCGCCGTCACACGGCCCATGCCCCACAGGCGCAGGACCTCCTCAATCAGATCAATCTCGCGCGGCAGGTCGGGGCGGAAGCTCGGCGGGGTGACCATGAAGTCATCGCCGTCGCGCTCGACGGTGCAGCCCAGGCGGGTGAGCGAACGCTCGATAAACTCGGGCTCGATGTCGGCACCGCAGATGGCATGCACGCGGGCCAGGCGCAGCTTGATGCTGTCGATAGTCTTGGGCGCAGGGAAAACGTCGACATAGCCGGGAGCAACCTCGCCGCCGGCGATCTCCTCGATGAGCGCGCAGGTAACGTTGGCGACGTCCACGCAGCCGGTCTCGTCAACCTGGCGCTCAAAGCGAATGGAGGCGTCGGAGATCAGCGACAGGTCGCGGCTGGTGTGCGAGGTGCGACCGGCGTTGAAGCAGGCGCTCTCGACCATCACGTCGACGGTGTCGTCCTCGATCTCGGAATCCATGCCGCCCATAACGCCGGCCAGAGCCACAGGGCGCTCGCCGTCGGTGATAAGGCCCATGCCGGCGTCGAGCGTGCGCTCCTCGCCGTCGAGCGTCGTGAACTTCTCATCCTGCTGGGCGGCGCGGACCACCACGCGACGGCGGCCATCGCGCTCGGCAAAGGTGTCCAGGTCAAAGGCGTGCAGCGGCTGACCGGTGAGCATCATCACGTAGTTGGTAATATCGACAATGTTGTTGTGCGGGCGCACGCCCAGGGCGTTGAGGCGCTTGACCATCCAGTCGGGCGAGGGGCCGACCTTCACATTGCGCACGATGCGAGCGACATAGCGGTCGCACAGGCCCTCGTCGGCAATCTCGACCGAAAGCTCGTCGTCGGTCGCGCGGCCAGTCTCGGCCTTGATGACGGGCAGCTCAACGTGGAAATCGCGGTCGAAAATGGCGCCGGTCTCGCGGGCCATGCCGATCATGGACAGGCAGTCGGGGCGGTTGGGCGTAATCTCGCAGTCGAGCACGGTGTCGCTCGAGCCCACGTACTCGGCAAACGGCATGCCGCAGGGCGTATCCTCGGGCAGGATCATAATGCCGGAGTGGTCACCGCCCAGACCGAGCTCGCGCGCGGAGCAGTTCATGCCCATGGACACGACGCCGCGAAGCTTGCTCTTCTTGATCTTGACGTCGCCGGGAAGCACTGCGCCAATCATGGCCGTGACGATGTGGTCGCCGGCCTCGAAGTTCTGCGCGCCGCAGACGATCTGCAGCGGGGCGGGGTTGCCGTCGGCGTCGAGGTTCTTGTCGCCCACATCGACCGAGCACACATACATGTGGTCGCTATCGGGGTGCGGGGTCTTGGTGAGTACCTTGGCGGTCACCACGTGGTCGAAGGACTCGCCCACGGTGTCGATCGCCTCGACCTCGGTGCCGGTACGGATATATTCGTCCGAAAGGGTCTTGGGATCCTCCGGAATATCGATCATGGTCTTGAGCCAGTCGTAAGAAACGCGCATGTAGCTCTCCTAGTTCTTAATCTCCGCATAGGGAGGAAATATCAAATGAAGACGTTCGCCTTAGGGTTGTCCAGGTGCCCCAGGTTGGCGTGAAAGAGGAGCGACGCGTACTAAAGGTACGCGAGCGACGGTTTGAACGCCAAGATGGGGTGCCTGGGCAAGCCTAAAATTGGTTCAGGAAGCGCATATCGCCTGTCATGAGCGTTCTGAGGTCGGGCAGGTCGTAGCGCAGTGCCGCGACGCGCTCGGCGCCAATACCAAAGGCGAAGCCGGTGTACTTCTCGGGGTCGATGCCGCAGTTGATCAGGACGTTGGGATCGACCATGCCGCAGCCCAGGATCTCGATCCAGCCGCTGTGCTTGCAGAAGTTGCAGCCCTTGCCGCCACACACATGGCAGCTCACGTCCACCTCGCAACTCGGCTCGGTGAAGGGGAAGAAGTGCGGGCGGTAACGCGTCTTGCGGTCCTCGCCAAACATGCACTTAACAAAGTAGTCGAGCGTGCCCTTGAGGTCGCCAAAGGTGATGCCCTCGTCGACGACCAGACCCTCGATCTGGTTGAACTGCGGCAGGTGGCAGGCGTCGGCCGTGTCGGGACGGTAGACGGTACCCGGGCAGATCATGTAGATGGGCGGCTTTTGCGACTCCATGGTGTGGATCTGTACGCCCGAGGTCTGGGTGCGCAGGAGCACGTCGGACTCGCCGTGGGCGTGTGCCTCGGGATGAGCGAGGCTGCCGGGGTTGTTGTCGACCACGTAGAAGGTATCGCGGGCCGAGCGGCTCGGATGATCCATGGGGGCGTTGAGCGCAGTGAAGTTGTAGTAGGAGGTGTCGACCATGGGGCCGGACTCGACGGTGTAGCCGATGCCGCAGAAGATGTCCTCGGCCTCCTCGATGATCTGCTTAATCAGGTGCTGGTGACCGATCTGCGGACGGATGCCCGGCAGCGTGATATCGACGGCCTCGTGCTCGAGCGCGTGCTTGAGGGCGGCGGCCTTCATCTCGGTCGTGCGCTCGTCGAGCATGCCCTCGATCAGCTGACGCATCTCGTTGGCGCGCTTGCCCATGACGGGGCGATCCTCGGGGGCGAGCTTGCCCATCATGCGCATCAGGCCGGTGATGCGACCCTTGCGGCCGAGCAGCTCAATGCGTGCGGCCTCGAGCTTGGCGGCGTCGTCGGCGCCGGCGATGAGCTCCTTGGCCTCTTCCTCGAGTTTGACCAGATCATCAATCAGACTCATGTCTTCCCTTTCGTCTCTCGCGCATCCACTTGTCGCGGCGGCTGAAGCCATGCGACGCTGCGGATGTGCGGCCCGGTTCGGTAACAAAAAACCGCCCTCGGGCATGTGCATTGCCCAAGGACGGTTGAATTCCGCGGTACCACCTTGTTTGACCCGGCGGATGTCTGGCCCGCCGTGCCCACTCTGCGCCCCTTGTCGCGAGGCTCACGGCTTCCCTACTGGGGCTTCGCCGCCGCTGGCCGCGCGCCCGTTGAGGTCGCTGCTCGGGAGTGAACGCTTGGCCCTTGCCACCGCAGGAAGGCTTGCAGCCCATGACCTTCCCTCTCTTGCCGGCGACGCGGCGGGCAAAACCCTCTCCGTCAACGCATTGGGCTATAGGATAACACATTCTGCGCGTGCATCGCCGCGTTCCGTTTTGTTCGCGCTGGGTACAAAGCAGGTAGCTGTGCAAACTGGCTGCGCGTCCACCTTGGACGGGCGGCCTGCGAGATTAAGGATATGGTATGGGAAAGAAGCTCGATAAGAAGGCCAAAGCCGCCGTGGCAAAAGCCGCCAAGGGCATCAAGGCCGAGAAAGCCGTCAAGAAATTCCGCAAGCTCGAGGGCAAGCTGTGGACCCGCGAGTACCTGCTCAAGATTGCCGAGTTTGACGGCGCGACCATCGCCCCCGCCAACGGCGCCGCTGCCCGCGCAGACGCCATGGGTACGCTCGCCGGCGAGCATCATAAGCTCCTGACCAGCGAGAAGTCCGTTGAGCTCGTGCGTTCGCTGGCGCACGAGACGGTTGTGGGCGGAAAGATCGACGACCCGCAGCTGCTCGACGAGATCCGCGTGCTCGGCCGCGACCAGCGCGAGGCCGGCGCCATCCCCACCGAGGAGGCCGAGGCCTGGACCAGGCTCACCTGCGAGGCCGATGCCGTGTGGCACAAGGCCAAGACGGCCAATGACTGGGCAAGCTTTGAGCCCTATGTGGATAGAATCGTCGCCCAGCTTAAGCATCAGGCAGAGCTCATGGACCCCAAGCGCGACCCATACGACGTGTGGCTCGATCAGTACGAGCGCGGCCTTTCCACCAAGAGCTTCGACGCGTTTTGCGACGAGGTCAAGGCCACGGTCGTGCCGCTCGTGCACGCCATCGGCGAGCGCGGCCAGCAGCCCGATGCCGACTTTTTGCACGCCCGCGTGCCCGAGGCCGCCCAGCGCGCCATGAGCTTCGACCTGATGAAGCTCGTCGGCCTGAACCTGGACGACACCACGCTTGCCTTTACCGAGCACCCGTTTAGCGAGGGCTTTGCCGTGGGTGACGCGCGCATCGCGACACACATCTACGAGGACGATTGCATCTCCAACGTCTACAGCATCATCCACGAGGCGGGGCACACCATGTACGAGCTGGGCGTCAATCCCGCCTATGCGCGCACCTGTCTGGAGGGCGGCACCTCCATGGGCATCCACGAGAGCCAGAGCCGCTTCTTTGAGAACACCGTAGGCCGCAGCCGTGCCTTTATGGGACCGCTGCTCGAGGTGCTGCGCCGCCACGCACCCGAGGTCTACGGCGACGTCGACGAGGACACGCTCTACCACGCCGTGAACATCGCGCAGCCTTCGCTGATCCGCACCGAGGCCGACGAGCTCACCTATCCGCTGCACGTTATGGTGCGCTACGAGATCGAGCGCATGCTGTTTGCCGGCGAGGCCACAGCCAAGGATATCCCCGCGCTTTGGAATCGCTTCATGGATGAGTACCTGGGCATTCCGGTTCCCGACGACACGCGTGGTTGCCTGCAGGATACGCACTGGAGCGGCGGCTCGTTTGGCTACTTCCCCACCTATGCGCTGGGCAGCGCCTACGACGCCATGTTTGTGCCGGCCATGTGCCGCGACGGCGTCGACCTTACCGGCGCCTGCGCGAGCGGCGACCTGACACCCGTCCGCGCCTGGCTGGGCGAGCACATTTGGCAGTGGGGCCGCGCCAAAGACGCGCCGGAACTCATCAAGGGCGCGTGCGGCATGGCGTTCGATGCCCGCTACTACTGCAGCTACCTGCAGGACAAGTTCACCACGCTCTACGAGCTGTAAGGCATAACCGACACGCCAACGCAAAGGGGACGCCGCGGAACCAATCCGCGGCGCCCCCTTTCCACCTAGTCGTTTAAGAACGTCCCCAATGACTACCTTACAGAGCCTCGAGCGCGTTGGCGATGCGCTTCATGGCGGCATCGGCGGATGCTTGGTCGGGCGCCTCGGCCAGCACGCGGATAACCGACTCGGTTCCGCTCTTGCGCACGAGCACGCGGCCCTCGCCTGCCAGCGCAGCCTCGGCCTCGGCGATGGCGTTCTGCACGCCCATGTTCTCGAGCGCGGCGTCCTTATCCGCCACGCGCACGGCAACCTGCGCCTGCGGCAGCAGCTTGCACGGAGCCGTGAGCTGCGAGAGCGTCTCGCGCTCGGCACGAATCACTTCCATCACGCGCAGCGAGGTCATAATACCGTCGCCCGTGCGCTCGATATCGCCAAAGATCGTGTGGCCCGTCTGCTCGCCACCCAGGCTGTAGCCGCCCTCGCGCATCTTGGCATACACGTGACGGTCGCCCACGCCACTGGTCACGGCGCTCAGGCCGGCAAGCTCCAGCGACTTGATCAGGCCAAAGTTGCTGGCAATCGTCGGCACCACGGTACCGCCCGAAAGGCGACCGTGCTTGTTCAGATACACACCGCACACGTACAGGATCTGGTCGCCGTCGACCACGCGGCCGCGCTCATCCACGGCCAGGCAGCGGTCGGCATCGCCGTCGTAGGCAAAGCCCACGTCCAGGCCCTGCTCCACCACGTGGCGCTGCAGGCGCTCCATATGCGTGGAGCCACAGTCGACGTTGATGTTAAAACCATCGGGCGCGGCATTGATCACGCGCACGTCGGCGCCGAGCGCGTCGAACACCGGCTTGGCCACCGAGGACGCCGAGCCGTTGGCGCAGTCCAGGCCAATCTTGACACCCTGCAGCGAAAAGTTGGCACTTGCGATGAGCGAGGCAATGTATCGGTTGCGACCCTGCATGTAGTCCACCGTGGCACCGATGTGGTTGCCCGTGGCCAGCGGCACCTCGCTCTCGCCATCGATGTAATCCTCGATGAGCTCCAGCACGTCCTCGTCCATCTTAAAGCCGTCGCTGTTGACGAGCTTGATGCCGTTATCGCAAAACGGGTTGTGGCTCGCGCTGATCATGATGCCGCAGTCGAAGCAGCCCTCGACCGTCTGATGCGCCACGCCCGGCGTCGGGATCACGTGCAGCATGTAGGCGTCCGCGCCGCTCGCGACCAAGCCGCTCACCAGCGCCGCCTCGAACATATAGCTCGAACGACGCGTGTCCTTGCCCACGATCACGCGTGCCTTAGCACTGCGATTGGCACCATAATACCAACCCACAAAACGGCCGATCTTATAGGCGTGCTCCACCGTCAGCCCAACGTTGGCCTCGCCGCGAAAGCCGTCGGTGCCAAAGTACTTCATGCGCTCTCCTTATAAAAATGGGGCGAACAGATTATCTGTCCGCCCCAAAATGGTACTCGATTATCTGGACTACCAGAAAAACCCTACGCCGACGCGCTGTCGCGAGCCGCCTGGCACGTGGGGGTCTGGCGCAACGTAAGCGGCTTATCCCCCGCCTCGGCCGACGTGGTCAGCGTATAGGTGATCGTCGTCGTCTCGCCCGCATGCAGGTCAACGGTTCCCGAATAGAAGGGAATGCCATGCCACGTGGCAGCGCCAAGTCCAAACTGGGTGCCCTCGACGGTAAGGTCCGAAATGTTGCCACCCGTCGGGGCGAACAGCGAGACATTCAGGCGCTCGTCATCACGCGCGGCATCGGGTGCGCTCGCCGCAACGTAGTCGGGCAGCATGCCGGCCTCTTCCTGCGTCATGATGTTCGTCAGGGTAACGGTGATGCGATAGGAGCACGTGCCGTCGCCATTCTTGACGCCCTGGCCAATCTGCGTATCGGCGTTGAGGTACCAATCGAGCTTGGAGAAGCTCAGGTTGTTAAAGTAGACACCGGCAACGGGATCCTCGCTCGGGTCGTCCGGATCGGGCAGCGAGGCGTCGATGTTCATTTCCTTGATAGCGTTCTGCTCGTCGTCGTTTTTCATCCACGCGATCAGGCGGCCCTCTTCGGCACCGCGCTCAACGGCGCTGACGAGCTTCGTAACATCAACATCACCGATGCCGCCGAGAATCTTGTCGAAGGCGGCGCTGGCAACGGCTGCAAAGATGCCGTCCGACTCCTCGACCGGATAGTTCCAGTACACGTCGTGCATGAGGACCTTGGCCGCATTGGTGCCGTCGACAACTGTGCCATCGGGCAGCGAGACATTACCGACAAGGCCCAGCAGATACTGCAGGAACACCGGGTCGATACCGATGACGCCATCAACGTCTTGGCCATACTGAGATTTCCACAGGGCTGCGACACGCTGCGAGTTGCGCGGCCAGTCGGGCGAATAGGTGTTACCCGAGTTGTACAGGCTACTGTGGTTGCCGAACAGCGCCTCGTCCTCTTCGTCGACGCTCTCGACCGCTTCATCCTCGCTCAGTCCAATGCGGGGAACAAAGTCGCCAATCGACATCTGGCCATCGGTAACCGAAATCAGACCCTGCGAGCCGCCAAAGCCGCCGCAAGCACGAATCTCAACGTTGTTCATGGCGTACATAAGATAGTTGCGCGTCTGGCCGTTGGCGCCGAGCATCTGGGGAAGGACAGGGGCGACCTTCTCCGCTGCATCGACCGCGCCGCTGAGGGTGGCAAAGCCATCCTTGGCCTTATCGACCAGCTCGGTCACCTGGGAAATATGCGTGTCACCAATGCCCTGGATCTTCTCGTTGGCGCTCTTGAACACCTTCGAGCTGCTGGAAAGCGAATCGGCGACTGCCTGCAGCGCGGACACGTTAATCATCCCGTCCTGGAACAGCTTGCCGGGCGTGGCCTGCGAAAGGTTGTCGGCCATGGGAACCAGCGCGTTGCTCGAGACATCGGACAGGGCATCGATCATGGTACGGGCCGCATTGATGTCGCTGCCGTACACCGGAATAAACGAAGCCGCCGTCCACAGCGGGCTCGAGGTCTCCGCCTTCATGCTATCGCAGAGCTCGTCGATCTTCTTCGCATCATCGGGCAGCGTCGAAAAATCGCCCGACGTGACCTTGTCCTTAAGGCTGCCGACGATCTCGACGGCTTCCTTTGCTTCACCCTTTACGGTCTTAGCCGAGTTAAGCAGCATAAAGCCACTTGCGCCAAGCGCAACGAGAAGCACCACGACTACGGCGGCGACAATGGCGCCAGTGTGGCGCTTCTTGCGCTCGCCCTTGCGATGGCGATGACGAACCAGGCCGTCCGAGGTCGAGCTCGACGAGGCGTCGTTGCCATAGTTCAGGCCAAAATCGTAATAATCTTCCTTGGAACCGGAGCCCTTAAACTCGGCACCGTTATCTTCCAAACGGGCGAACGTGCCGGTCTCGGAGGCACCCGTATAGATCGTACCAAGGTTGCCCGTAAGCCCCGCGCCACCGGCAGAGGGAGTATTGTTGGCGGCATTGCCGGCATTAATGTTGCCGGCGGTATTCGCGGCGTTGGCAGCGCCTACGTTGTTCGCAGGTGTCGAAGGAGCCCCACTCGGCTGCGACGTGGGAGTCGCACCGCCCGCAAAGACATTCCCTCTTGCGCGACCGGTCTTTTTTGCCTTTTGAGACTGCTCGTACAGAGCGGTAAACATCGCCGTCTCGCCCGGAGACGTGCGCTTACCGGAGCTGCCTTGTCCAGCGCCGCCCGGCGTGCCGGCCTTACCAGCCCCGTTCGGACGCGGCGGAACTGCAGGACGGCCGCTATCGCTGCCCTTAAAGTGATTACCAGCCATAAAGAAATCCTCGCAATTGAGTCGCAATGAAAAAGTCCATAACGTTACTAGTTTATGGCATTTTGAGCATCGACAGCTAAACTCCAGACACGGACATCAATTGGCGAAAATGCGGCACAACGCCTTTTCTGTCTTGGCGGCGGCGCCAGCTACACCGTGAGGAACATCATCACGATGATCATGACAAAGCCGATAAGGTCGGTCGGCAAAAACACCGTCCCCAGCATAACGGCGCTGGTGATGGTCGCCGAAACCGGCTCCACAGTTCCGATGAGGCTCGCGCGCACCGAGCCGATGTCCTTAACGCCCTGCATATAAAGCATGTAAGCAAAAAACGCGTGACCGATCGCCGTATGCCGCGTACTTTCGGCGACCATCACCAGCGCCCCCGCCGTGAGCATTGCCGAGCCCGTGACGATGGGGCTGCCGTATTCGGGCAGGATCTTGGCGGGAATCACCGCCATACACGCGGCGCTGACCGCACACATAAGACCTGCTGCCAGGCCAAGCGGCGAGATATTCAGGCTGGTGGGGTCGCCGCCGGTGGCGATTAAAAAGGTTCCACCCAGAGCCAGGCCAATGCCGATGACTTCGCGAGTACGCGGCATACGGCGATCGGTCACGCAGGCGTAGCCCATGATGATAACGAGCTGCAGGCACTGGAGCACCGTCGCGGTTCCGGCGTTCGTCAGGCGCACGGCCGAAAGATAGCAAAACTGGTTGAACAGCAGGCCAAAAGCGGTAAAGAGCAGCAGCTGCTTGCGATCAGCGGGCGTCGTCCAAAGCTTGACCAGGCGTGCGCGATCGCGCGTGACAACCACAGCCATAAAGAGCAGGCCGGCGAGAATCTGACGCACGCTCATAAGCCACAGCGTATCGACATGGTAGGTATCGAACAAAAAACTCGCGCTGGTGCCCGAGAAGCCCCAAAACGAACCGCCCACCAGCGTAGCCAAGACGCCCGTGATCATCTTGCGCGTCGAAGCGCTGTTCAGGCGGTCGCGCCATGCGCGACGGGTGTTGCGACTGAGCTCGTCGGTGCCCTCGGGCACATCAATGTTCGATATATCGGTCATCGGCACCGAAGCCCCTGCGCCTTCGACCTGCTCGACACACTCTTTGCTCATTCCACTCCCCCGAAACAGCCTGGAAACAATTCGGCTTACCTTACCACGGCGAAGTCACCAGCTGGAGGCTTGTCCGCTTATCGGTAGGACAATTCCGCAGGCGTCTTTCCATAGCTCGATACCGCAATGGCCTTGCATTATGCGACAGCCAAATCGCGGCAGCAGGCTCTTTTGAAATGGATGCGACAAAGCCCCCGAATTCCACAATGTAAGCGATTTTTAAAAATGTTCTTGCCACCGAGTTCAGGCTCCGTTATATTATCTCTTGCGCGCTTGCGCACCCTTGATCGGGCGTTTAGCTCAGGGGGAGAGCGCTTCCCTGACACGGAAGAGGTCAGAAGTTCAAATCTTCTAACGCCCACCAAATGTTCGCAGCTCAGAGGCTATGTCCTCTGGGCTGTTTTGTTTTATGTCGCCAAATCAGCTGGCAGCTCCAACCGCCCAAGCAACCACCCTGCCCATACACAAAACCGCGTCAGCGACCCAAGTGCCTATCCCGGCTGACTCCGCAGTCAATCAAAACCGCCCCAATAGTCACCGAGGCCGAGACCAACACGTCTCGAACCCATCCGAGCCGCAACTTCTCAGCAAAACGCCGCGATGTCTGCGTCCTGCGGTATCCTTGAGCCACTTGCACCTGCAGCACCAAGGAGCCGCCATGCGCACCGAGCTCGATGTCCCCTTTTCGCACAAAGAAGAAGCCAAGGCGCTGGGCGCCAAATGGGACCGGACCAAGAAGATCTGGTATGTACCCAGCGGCGTCAACCCCGAGCCCTTTGCCGAGTGGCTGCCCGGTGTTGACCGATCCGACCCCTCAGCGCCGTATATATATCTAGTGCTGGGCAAGCGCGAGTGCTGGAAGTGTCACAAAGAGACCTCGGTCGCGGCCTTCGGCATTCCCTATCGAACCGATAACGACGAGAGCATCGCCTTCGCGCACGCGCCCAACGAAGCCGGGCGCATTACCATCGACACGGCCAACGCCAACGCGCTCGCCATTGTTCCCGCTCTTGGCTGCGTCCCGGGCGAGATCCGCGACTATCTTTCTAAGCGCTGTGGCTACAAACCCGTAGGCGCACGAGCCTCCAAAGCCCCGTCGCTCGGCAACACGTGCACCAGTTGCGACGCGCTGCAAGGCAGCCGCTATCTGTTCGAGGAGTCCTCGTCCCCGTTTGCCCTCACTGCCATCAACAAGCTGCCGGCACTGGAGTTTGTGCGCGTCGAAGTTGCCGGCGTCTTTGGCGTCCCGGCCACGCGCACCGACTTTGACCAGGCGCTCTTTACCTGGGCACGCGACCATCACGCCGAGTTCCACAAGCAGCTCGGTGAGGGGATTTATTTGTAGGGACAGAGATGCCTTCACAGCCAGCTCCTCCGCATCCCCTACCCCTCGTCGCCGGCGTCGTACACGATATCGAGGCCACAAACAGGGCATTTCTCCGGATACACCGGCATATGAACGCCTGTCCGTTTTCTCACTTCGTCGCTGAGTCTGTCGCGCGCATCGATAAACCGAATGTCGAGACACGGTATTTGCGAGCCGCAGCAAGGGCAGGTGACGACAAACGGCCCGCAATCAACCTCTACGCTCGGAAACATATTGTTGTCGATAAGGGCACACGGCAGTTTTCCGTACTTCCCCATCGCAATATCGCCTCGCCAGCTCATACACGCTCCCCTCTCGCTATACAAAACAGGAAGAGCATGCACCAGCAGGCGTGCGCGAGATTGCATCGCCACGCGATCCGATCAAACAACACGATCGTAAAAGACCGCCAAAGCCAAATACGCTAATACGGCAGAAGCCCCGCCTTTTCATGCTTCTTTTCCGAGCGATCGAACTCAATGCGATGGGCCTCAAGAAACACCGTATTGGGTCGCCACTGACGCTCATTCGGCTGCCTTAGCGTCGCACCCGCAAAGGAAACGTAGTCGGTCTTATCCAGCAGGTACGATCCGCACAGCCGATATTCGCCGCAAACAGGCTCAAACGAAATCAGGTGAGCATCAAATAGGGAATGAAGATCGCGCCGAAGCAGAATGCCGTTGCTGGCAACCTGCGATTTGGGTCCCGAGTAATTCTCGATATGTGCAGCCTCCAGAGCTTCGCTGACGCCGCAGTCCGACACCGCGCAACGGCCGTCATAGGCGGCAACGAGCTGCTTGCGGAACCATTGCTGCCCCAATCGCTCGCGCCTTAACGCATAGCGGACCTTTTCGTCGTCGGTCGCACCCTGTCCGGCAAACTCAATATCGACGGGTATGTGCTTCAGATAACTCATGTCGGGCGCAAAACGAGGGTCCGGTCCGCCTTTATGAACAGGACCGTGCAGAACAAACCATCCGTTTTCGGGCTCGAACCGCTCAACAAACGCAAGGCCGAGCACCTTATAGCCCACCTCGGTTGCAAATATGACTCCGACCGGGACGCCACATTCCATGCAGTTGAGCATTTTACGGTTGTAATTCTGATCTCGAAAACCAACGGTACCCGGCGCTTGAACCGAGTACTTAATGACCCACGTACCATCGTCCAAATAAAGCGGAGGCACATCAGTGTAGAAGCTCTTTTTAGAGTTATGGACCGAAAGCGCAAAGATCTTATTGGGATCTTGCTTCACCCGATCCTGGCCCGGCCAGAAGATCCCTGAATCCCGCGTTACGGGAAAGAAATCCGAGCCAATTCTCAAACGATACTGATACTGAGGGCTATCTTCCTTGGTGTGATGCGGAAGGCTGGTCCAAACGCCGCCGCGCTGCTCCTCACCCAGAAACCACTCCCATGCCTCAACGTATTCGGAAGGCACGAGACTGCAGGCGCGGTCATAGCTTGGTCCATCCATCAACGGAACAGCAAGGTCAATGTCGTTCATCGCCAGCACCTACAACCATACGAACGCGAGTCATGCCCCTCAATAATATGGCCGAGAGTCAATTATTACGAGATCTCATTCCGCGATCGGCGCATCGTTGATGCTCTCGGTTTGCCGCTGGCGCGCTTGTACCCCGCTGCCCACTCCCCTGTATACTGATGTAGCACGTGTTTCATCCGGGCTTGTTGGGCCGGATTGTTCATGGGAGGGTCTTATGGCTGCTTCGAATCCGCCTAAGGGGAGCGTTTCTTCTTCGTCCATCAAGCCGGTTACGCGCAAGGCCGTGCGTTGCCAGCGCGAGGTCGCTTGGCTTGTCACGCAGGCGGCGGGCAGGCTTGTGGCGACCACTCAGGACGTCAATGCGCCTACGCCGAGCTTTGTGTTAGCGGCGGCGCTGGATTTTGTGCGCCAATTGGAGCTTGCCGCGCAGGATGCCAACGGCCACCTCGACTACCAGAACGTTATGGCGCCCGACCTGCAAAAGTTCTGTCACATGGCCAAGTTGCCTGCCGCGCCCAATGCGCTTTCGGACGCAGGCTACATGTTTACGCTTTCGGGCGCGGACCTTATCCGCGACATCTATGCATACTGCAGCGAGCTCGCCGAGCGCCACGTCTTTGACGCGGCTGAAGTCAAACCGGGATATGTCATCAAGCTGGTTCTTAGGCTGTTCTTGATAGACGGGTTCGGGGCCATGCCGGCGTAAGCCGAGTCTTTAGCATCACCGTCGACTGGGCAACAACCGCTTTACCTTAATGAACGCCAATCGAGGGTCGATTATTGGGTCGCCTCGTCCACTAACGCATCTATCCCACGCGCTCCGACAGTCGATACTTGCGGTTGCGGCTCGTCACCGGCGCCGTGGGCTCAAGCTCGCCTTGAGCAATGAGCGCGTTGACGCGCGACCTAACCTGGGAAATTGTGAGCCCTGTGTGCTCTGCCAGCTCGCGCGTCCCCAGCTCGCCGTAGTGTTTGAGTGCCGTCACAATTAAGCCCCCGCCATGATCGACCGGCTCGATCTTTGAACGGACGCTTGTGAAGCTCATGTCGATTGTCCC
>CABUDJ010000042.1 GCA_902490325.1 uncultured Collinsella sp.
GGGCGGCGGGCGGAGCATGGCCACCGGACCCATCGAAACACATCTCCACCGTTCCTTCAACTGGGAAAACGGCGCCCCCGGACCCCAGGAGGGGCCGCGGGGGCGTTCGGCTAACTGCGGGAACGGCCTATTTGCTCAATGTGTTCGGCTGAGATCGGAAATCAACCTTTTTGGCACTAAAATTGAATATTAGCCCTGTTGACCGTGGGTGTTCTTTTTGCTATCACGCCATGCGGACACGCGCGTTCGCTCCGACACTCCAAAACCACAGTCTGTTCGCTTTACAACATGCAAACATGCGTTCGATAATAGGAGACATGGAATATCGACAGACAGATGGCAAAACTCGGCGCGTGCACAAGCAGTATGTGGACGTCGTGGCTCGCATCCTCGCGGGCGGACAGGTCGTGCCGGTCACCGTCTGCTGGGTCGACGGTCGTTGCTTTACGATTGACGAGATTGTCTCGACCGCTGGGTTTGGCCTGACGGTTCACGGCATCCGTACGGCAACCTATAAGGTGCGTTTTGGCGGGCACGCGACCGAGTTGTATCTGGAGGACCAGACGCGCGAACGACCAGATGGCTCGCAGGCCCACCTGATGCGTTGGTGGGTGTGGGCATTCGACCGTACGCTTGAGGGCGAGCGCCGTAGGTAAGGACGCACGGCGTTCGGGTACAATGACAGGAATCTTGTCAGCTACTGCGCCGTTATTTGTGGCGCTTTTTGAAAGGACGAACCTATGAACGATATCCAGGGCTATCAGAACGGCCCCGTCGAGAGCGGCGCAAGCCGCGCCAAGGAGATGTCGCCGCGCGCGTACAATCTCACCATGTCTGCCCTGATCTTCTTGGGCTTTTGCGCCATGGGCGCCGGCGCCTACTTTACGAGCACCATGTCGTTTGCGCGCATGATGATGAGCGGCGCCGCCTTGCCGCTGGTCTTTGGCTCGTTTATTTTGACCATCGTCGGCATGGTTATGATGTCGGCTGCTGCCAGCAAACAGTCCGTGGGCCTGTCCCTTGTGGGCTACGTAATCTTTGCGAGTACCTTTGGCCTGACCGCGTCGTTTGGCCTTGCCAACTACGACCTGCCCACCATCAACACTGCCTTTATCGCCACGGCCGCCATCACCTTTGTCTTTGGCGCCTTGGGCGTGACGTTCCCCAAGTTTTTCCAGCGCGTATATGGCATCGGTTTTGGCATTCTGCTCGCCACTATTCTGGTTGAGATCGTGCTGATGTTCATGGGCGTCTCGCAGACCATCACCGACCTGATCGTGATCGTGGTGTTCGCCGGCTTTATTGGCTACGACACCTATGTTGCCACGACAGTGCCGCCTACACTGCCCAACGCCGTGCTTATGGCCTCTAACCTGTTCGTGGATATTATCAACGTGTTCCTGCGCATTCTGAACATCCTCGGCCGTCGCGACTAGTGGCGAATTGCGGCGGTGCTTGCCGTGCATGCAAATCGATGCGAAAGGCGGTCCTTCGGGGCCGTCTTTTTTGTACGCGACGGGGTATCATGGATGGGAAAAGCCGATAGCGGCAGAGACCGAGAAAGGTGACCACTTATGGCAGACGTCGACAACAGGAACCGTAACCGCAGGTCCAACCGAGCGGGTCAGCCCAATCCCAAGCGCGAGGCCCGTGCCAAGGCCGCCGAGCGTCACGTGGCAACTGTGTCCGAAGCGTGCGCCAAGGATATCGAGCGTTCGCTTGCCGGTGTTCGCGAGTTTGACGGTATGCCTGCCGGCTTTGTCTCGGCGATGAAGGCCAAGGTTCAGAGTGCTGTGGCCACCGAAGAACAGGTTGCCGAGGAGTCTGAGGCCGCCGAGGCCGAGACCGCTGAGGTTGCGTCCGCCGAGACCGAGGTTACGGCCGAGCCTGCACACGCAGAGGAGGCCACGGAGACCGAGTCCGCGCCTGCCGCCGAGGAGCCCGCTCCGGTCCTGCCCGAGGTCACCGTGCTCGACGCCTCTGCCACGCAGGCCATTCTGGATAACGGTCGTGGCTATGCGCAGTTCTGCGACATGGCCGTGCTCGCCTTTGCCTCGTTCACCAATCCGGGCGGTGGCTATATTCAGGGTTATCTGGGCCAGGAGGCCACGCTGTGCGCCGATTCGTATCTGTACAACGTTCTCGATAAGCAGCGCAAATGGTACGGCGAGAACCGTCGCCGCAACATCAACTGCGAGCTTTACCGAAACCGTGCGCTGGTGGTGCCTGCGGTGCGCTTCGACCGCAACCACGTGCATGCATACGCCGACGTGATCGTGGCCGCCGCGCCCAACGTTAAGCGCGCCCGCCAGGAGTATCGCGTGAGCGACGATGCTCTGCTGGATGCCCTGCGCGACCGCATTCGCTTTGTGCTTGCCATCTGCGACGAGCTAGGTCGCGAGAAGCTCGTGCTGGGCGCTTGGGGCTGCGACAACAACGGCTTTGACGCAGAGGCCGTGGCCGAGCTCTTCCGCAAGGAGCTCGCGTCGGGCGACTTTAAGGTCAAGCAAGTCTTCTTTGCCGTGCCTTCTACGCGCTGGGATGAGGATTTTGCCAAGTTCGAGCACGTGCTGGCAAACTTCCCCGAGCGCAACGAGGAGTCCTATGCCCAGGTTGCCGCTCGCGCTGCGGCAGCTCGCGCCGCCGAGCAGACCCAGGCTGCTACCGAGGATGATGAGGACGAGGACGATTGGCGCAAGTACCTGTAATCGGTACGTGCTGACAGATAGGTCGAGCCGGCGGGAGAGGCTGCTTCCGTCGGCTTTTTACTGAGCGAGGGGCTTACGATGAAAAACGTTCTATGCTTTGGCGACAGCAACACCTATGGTTACGATCCGGCGGGCATGCGCGACGGCACCGCGGTGCGCTATGCGCAGGATGTGCGCTGGTGCGGCGTGGCCCAACGTGACTTAGGCGAGGGCTGGCATGTAATTGAAGAAGGCCTCAACGGCCGCACGACGGTACGCGACGACATGTGCCATCTGGACACCAATCTTAACGGCATCCGCGCACTTCCGATGCTGCTCGAGGCCCATAAGCCGCTGGACGCCATTGTGATCATGCTGGGCACCAACGACTGTAAGACGGTCTTTAACGTGACAGCTTCCGATATCGCCCGTGGCGCCATGGCGCTGATTCGCGCCGTCCGCGCGTTTCCGTGGACCGACGCTGCGCCTTGTCCACGCATTCTGCTGATGGCGCCTATCAAGATTAAGCCGCAGATCGCCGACGTATATATGACCGATTTTGACGAGCATTCCGTAGAAGCCTCGGAACATTTTGGTGAGTACTACGCGCATGTGGCTGAGCAGTTTGGCTGCGACTTTTTGAATGCAGCCGACTTTGCCGAGCCGGGCGATATCGACTATCTGCATATGATGCCCGAAAGCCATGAGAGCCTGGGTCACGCCGTGGCGGCCAAGCTCCAAGAGATGCTCGGAGAGTAGCGCGACCCCAAACCACCACAGAAGTTCCCCTTGTGGTGGCTTGTTTCGTTGCTTTGTCTCGATCTGTGACAGTTGTAAGGCCGAAAACGGGCTAGATGTTACAGATTAAGATTATTTAGGCCGATATCGGTCGTTTGTCTCGATCTGTAACATCTAGGGTCGATTTTGCCGAGTTACTGTTACAGATCGAGATTTTCTTCTCAGCGGAATTTGAATGTCTCAATCTGTAACAGGTGGGTCGAAAAATGGGCTCTAACTGTTACAGATTGAGATATATGCAGGAACCACCGTAAAGGTGCTTGTCCCCTTTGCGGTGGCTTGGGCTGCGAATCTTAATACTGCCACATGTGGTTGACGGGGCCGGAGCCTTTGCCCATGTCAAAGCCGGCGGCCAGAGCGCCGGTTAGGTAGGCCTTGCCCGCGTTGACGGCGTCGGCAAGATCCATGCCCTGCGCCAGCGCGCAGGCGATGGCGGACGAGAGCGTGCAGCCGGTGCCGTGTGTGTTGTCGGTCTCGATGCGCTTGTGGCGGAACCACGTGGTGAGTGGATCTCCCAGATGGTTGCCCTCGTCATCGAGTGGCGCGGGTTCGGCCAGTACATCGTTGGCCTCGTTGACAAGATGCCCACCCTTAACGAGGGATGCGCAACCAAAGCGGCGGGTGAGGAGCATGGCAGCATTTTGCTGCGTGCGCTCGGAGTCGACCTCGTAGTCGAGCAGGGCCATGGCCTCGGGAATATTGGGCGTGATAACCGTCGCTAGCGGGAACAGGCGGCGGGTGAGCGCCTCGGCGGCATCTTCGGCAATCAGCCGTGCGCCCGAGGTGGCTACCATGACGGGGTCGACTACCACGTTTGTCGCGTTCCAAGCGCTCAGGCGGTCGGCGATAACCTCGATAATCTCGGCAGAGGAAACCATGCCAATCTTGACGGCGTTGGGGCGGATATCGTCAAAAACGGCATCGATCTGTGCCGCGACAATATCCGGGGAGATGTTCTGCACGGCGGTGACGCCCAGGGTGTTCTGTGCGGTGATAGCGGTGATGGCCGTCTCGGCATACAGGCGGTGCGCCGTGATGGTCTTGATGTCGGCCTGAATGCCGGCGCCACCGCTGGAATCGGATCCTGCGATGGATAGAACGGCAGGTACCTTACTGCGATCCATGTTCGCTCCCTTGTTCGGTCGGAATCAAATGGGTCTATAAGCCAGCATTATAAAGATGCCCGGGCCGACTCTATGTCGAACCCGGGCGGGCGATGCAATCTTTACGCAAATGCAAGCAAATGTTCACACGTCAACAATTGACAGGCACCGGCTCGCCGCCAGAAGCGGCCGCGGCGACAGGGCTAGTCCTCCATGCCGAGGTCGATCGTGGTGCCCTCGAAGATTTTGTTGACGGTGCGGACGGCGCACATCTTGCCACACATGGTGCAAGTGCCCTCGGTGGCGGCGGGGGACTCCTCGTAGCGCTTCTTGCCCGTAACCGGGTCGAGCGCGCACTTCCACATGGCGTCCCAGTCGAGCTTGCGGCGTGCCTGGCCCATCTTGTCGTCCATGTCGCGGGCGTGGGGCACCTTTTTGGCGATGTCGGCGGCGTGTGCGGCGATCTTGGTGGCCATGAGGCCGTCGAGCACATCCTGGGCGTTGGGCAGGCATAGGTGCTCTGCCGGTGTCACGTAGCACAGGAATTCGGCACCGGAGCTGGCGGAGATGGCGCCGCCGATGGCAGCGGTGATGTGGTCGTAACCCACGCCGATATCGGTCACCAGCGGCCCGAGCACATAGAACGGAGCATTGTGGCACAGGCGCTTCTGCAGTTTCATGTTGGCGGCGATCTCGTCGAGCGCCATGTGACCCGGGCCCTCGACCATGACCTGGACGCCGGCGGCCCAAGCGCGCTTGCACAGCTTGCCCAGCTCGATCATCTCGGCGGTCTCGGTGGCGTCGTTGGAGTCGTAGAGGCAGCCCGGGCGGCAGGAGTCGCCGAGCGAAATCGTCACGTCGTACTCGTGGCAAATCTCGAGCAACTCGTCGTAGAACTCATAGAACGGGTTCTCGTTACCGGTGACCTCCATCCAGCCAAACAGCAGTGAGCCGCCGCGGCTCACGATGTTCATCAGGCGGCCGGTCTCCTTAAAGGTCTTGGTGACCGACTTGTTGATGCCGCAGTGAATGGTCATAAAGTCCACGCCGTCCTCGGCATGCGCACGCACGACTTCGAACAGGTCGTCCTTGGTGAGCTTGACCAGCGGCTTTTCCATGTAGCCGATGGCGTCGTACATGGGGACGGTGCCTACCATGAGCGGCGTCTCGTCGATGAGCTGTTGGCGGAACTGGCGCGTCTTGCCCGAGTTGGAGAGGTCCATGATGGCGTCGGCGCCAAAGTCCTCGGCGATCTTGACCTTCTTCCATTCCTCGGTGGCATCGGCCTTGTCGCCCGAGATGCCCAAGTTCACGTTGACCTTGGTGGAAAGGCCCTCGCCGACACCAAAGGCGCGCATGCCCTTTTTGATATGCACGATGTTGGCGGGAATGGCGATGCGGCCGTCGGCCACGCGCTCGCGGATGTACTCGGGGTCGCGATGCTCGCGCTCGGCGACTTCCTTCATCTGCGGCGTGATCTGCCCGGCACGGGCGAAGTCGATTTGCGTGACGAGCTTGGGCTCGGTCTGTGTGCTCATTGGCACGGCTCCCTTCGTTGGCATTACCCATATCAGGTTTGCGGGTCAGGGCGGGCGCGCCCAATCTCAGCCTGCCGTCTTGTCCTGCAAGCTCCCCGTTTATGTAATGGGCTCAAGTATAGCCTGAATGGGTACGATTGGGCCAACGAGCGTGCCTGTGGGGAGGCGAACATGGAAGACAAGCATCTATATCGAGAGACGCAATGGGATGTATCGGCCGAGGAAAGCCGTGCGCACCATGGTCTTGTCGCGATTGGTTTTGCGGTGCTTGCCGTGCTGGTGATTGCCTTTTGTATCTGGACGTTTGGTGGTCGCGGCGGCGCTGCATGGGAGTTCGAGGCCGACGATGCCCTGCCGATCATGACAGTGAAGGTTACGGGCGGCAATACCGTTGCCGCGCCGGGCGACTATTGGTATCCGCGCGACGAGTTTGTGCAGCTGCAGCTGAGCGGCGGGTCTATTCCGGGCGAAGAAATCGAACGCGTGACGTTTGATGCGACGCTCAAAACGCTGACGGTGAAGCTCAAAGATCAAGGGGACGTGCCCACGACCATGGACATTGCGCTGACGGAATGGCGCTTGGAGCCCCCGGCGGGCGCTGCGGTATCCGAGGTGGAGCACGTTAAGATTACCTACCAAGATGGCTCGACGAGCGAGATTGCAAAGGCCGATGGCTTGGCGGAGTAACGAGGTGTTTGGAAACGGCGGGTCTATTGTGCCTGCGCGTTCATGAAAACCAGGGTGTTTTTGTCTGAAAGCTCGGGGATGTGTCGATAGCCGATGTTGAATGCGGTAAGTTCGCTTGCATCCTCGAGCTTGTTTTCTGCCATCCACCGCGCCATGGAGCCGCGCGCCTTTTTGCTGGCGGTCGACCGTTGGATGGGCTTCCCGTTGCGGATACCCTCGCCAAAGAGGCATGTGACGGCCGTGGCGTCGCCCGCGAGGTGGGGCAGAACGGCTTTGGCATACTCTACGCTGGCGAGGTTGACGATCGTGGTGTTTGAGCCTGCCGGGGCGATAGCCCGCGCGAGCTTGTCGCTCCAAAACGCGTAGAGGTCTCGGGCATCGTCAACGGCGAGCTTCGCGCCCATCTCCAGCCGATACGGTTCGACGGCATGAAAGGGACGAACGCACCCGTAGAGGCCGGAGAGGATCCACAGATGGTCTTGCAGCCATGCGAGCTGCGCGGAATCCATCACCTCGGGTGCCATGCTCTGGTATTGAATGCCGTGATAGGACATGACGGCAGGGGAGAGGTGGCGAGCGAGTGCGGGATTGTCGAGATCGCCGCTTTTCAGGATGGGCCCGAACTCATGCAGGGTGTTGAGGCAAGGCCCCAGCAGTTTGTCACTCACGTTCCACAGCGCCTGCAGGCCGCCGCTGCCTTCATTCCGCTCGATATCTAGCAGTGCGCGGTGGAGGCGAGCCGTCTCGCGCACAAAGGGTGGGATGCCCAGGACTTCAAAAGCATCTTGGGCCGCGCGCATCTGCTTGGCGGGCGAAATGATGACCTGCAGCATGAACTCTCCTCTGCCAAAAAAAGTTGCGGTGGAATACGGTCTGTTTTGGCCGTTTATGGGCCAGTTTAGTCCGTATTTCACCGCAACTGATGAAGGGTTGGTTAGGCTCGCTCGATGAAGGCCTTGTAGCCGCGGTAGGCCTCGTAGATATCGGCCTTGTTGGCGACCTCCCACAGGGCGTGCATGGACAGGACGGCAACGCCGGAGTCGATGACGTTCATGCCATACTTGGCCATGATGTAGGCAATGGTGCCGCCGCCGCCCGCGTTGACGCGACCGAGCTCACAGGTCTGGAAGTCCACGCCGGCCTCGTCCATGATGTCGCGGACGAGGGCCACGTACTCGGCATCGGCGTCGTTGGAGCCGCCCTTGCCGCGGCTGCCCGTGTACTTGTTAAAGCACAGGCCGCGACCCATAAAGGCCGCGTTCTTGGTCTCGAACTTGCCGGCATAGCCCGGGTCGAAGCCGGCGGACACGTCGGAGGAGAGCATGCGGCTGCGGGCGAGTGCGCGGCGCAGGGCCAGCGGGCTATCCTCGCCGGCGAGCGTCATGATCTCGGCGACGGTGTTCTCGAAGAAGCGGCTCGTCATACCGGTGGCACCCACGGAGCCGATCTCCTCCTTGTCGACGATGAGCGTGATGCTCGTGCGCTCCACGTTGGCGACGTCGATCTGGGCGAGCATGGAGGGGTAGGCGCAGACGCGATCGTCGTGGCCATAGCCCAAAATCATGGAGCGGTCGAGGCCCATGTCGCGGGCGGGGCCGGCGGGCACGACCTCGATCTCGGCGGAGAGGAAGTCCTCCTCCTCGACGTCGTACTGCTCCTTGAGGATGTCCAGGAACATCTGCTTGACGGGCTCCTTGGGGGCGTCCTTGTCGTCCCCATCGAACTTGACGGGACGACCGCCCACGATCACGTCGAGGATCTCGGCATCGACGGCGTCCTTGGCAGGCTTGGACATCTGCTCGCTCGAGAGGTGGATCAGCAGGTCGGAGATGGTAAAGACCGGGTCGTCCGCCTTGTCGCCGATATTGATGTCGACGGTGGTACCGTCCTTTTTGCAGATGACGCCCACGAGTGCGAGCGGGGAGGCTACCCAGTGGTAGCTCTTGACGCCGCCGTAGTAGTGCGTGTCGAGGTAGGCCATGTCGCCGGCCTCGAAGGCGGGATTCTGCTTAAGGTCCAGGCGCGGCGAGTCCACGTGGGCGCCCAGGATGTTAAAGCCCTGCTCGAGCGGGGCGGTGCCCAGGTTGACGAGCATAAGGTCCTTGCCGTGGTTGGCGGCGTACACCTTGTCGCCTGCCTTGAGCTCGCGGCCCTCGGCGATCACGGTCTCCAGGTCGACGTATCCCGCCTCCTCGGCCATCTTGATGCCGGTCTTGACGCACAGGCGCTCGGTCTTGTTCTCGCTCAAAAACTGCTTATAGCCGCGGCAAAGCTCCTCGAGCTCCTCGACTTGCTGTGGCGTGTACTTTTTCCATGCGCAGGGACGCTCCATGACGCAGGCTCCTTTCGGATCGATCGTGCTGGTTGATGTACCGTGAGCCATCGTATCACGCGCGGGCCCGCGGCGGCAGGGAAGCCTGATGTGCGGTGGCCGCGGGGCGGGGAGCGTGTAAACTGGTGTGAGCAAACCGTGCCCAGCCCAAAGCGAGGTATTCAATATGTCTGACAAGCGCCGCACCTTTGCCGTTATCGACGGCAACTCGCTCATGCACCGCGCCTTCCACGCCGTGCCGCCCACCATGAATGCGCCGGACGGCCGCCCCACCAACGCGATCTTCGGCTTTCTGAACATGTTTCTCAAGATGATCGATGCCTTTAACCCCGACGGTGTGGTCGTGGCGTTTGACAAGGGCAAACCGCGCGTGCGCATGGAGATGCTGCCGCAGTATAAGGCGCAACGCCCGCCCATGGACCCCGATCTGCATGCGCAGTTTCCGATGATCAAGGAGCTGCTCACCGCGCTCAACGTGCCGATTCTGCAGTCCGAGGGCTGGGAAGGCGACGATATCCTGGGAACCATGGCGCGCCTGGGTGAAGAGGCCGGCTGCGACATGCTGCTGGTGACCGGCGACCGCGACATGTATCAACTCGTGACCGAGCACGTCAACGTGGTCTCGACCCGCAAGGGCCTGTCCGACGTGGCGATCATGACGCCCGAGAGCGTGGACGACCTGTATCACGGCATTACGCCGGCGCTCGTGCCCGATTTTTACGGTCTAAAGGGCGATACGTCGGACAACATTCCCGGCGTACCGGGCATCGGCCCCAAAAAGGCGAGCGCGCTCATCGCACAGTACGGCAGCTTGGACGAGGTCATCGCGCATGCCGACGAGGTCAAGGGCAAGATGGGCGAGAACCTGCGTGCGCACATCGACGATGCGCTGCTGAGCCGCAAGGTCGCAACCATTCGCACCGATGCGCCCGTCGAGCTCGACTTTGACGAAACGTCCTTCCCGGCGTTTTCTGCCGACGAAGTGTCCGCGGCGCTGGGCACACTTGGTATCACCGCCATGCAGAACCGTTTCTTGGCGCTGGTCGGCGGCGAGGGCGGGGCTGCTGCTGCCTCCAGTGTGGTTGAGATACCTGCTATGGTTCGCGCAGCCGCCGGCGATGCCGACGCGCTTGGTGCCGTTGCGGCTGAGGTCTCCCGCGCGATTGATGCCGGCGAGTGGGTCGCCGCCGTGGTGGACGACGACAAGGAAGAGGGCGCGCTCTTTGGACTGACGCGCACGCTGTGGTTGGCGACGTCCAAGGGCCTGTTCGCGCTCGAGGAGGGCGACAGCTGTGCGGCGGCTGAGGTTGAGGGCTTCAACTTCGTTCACGGCGTGATTGCCGGCGTGCTCGCGCGTCTGTTTATGGAGGGTCGCGTGGCGAGCCCGGATATGAAGGCGCTGTTGCACGAGCTTTCGCCCGTCGATTCTTCTGAGCCCGAGCTCATGGATCCGCTCGCTACCGATTCCACGCGTATCTTCGATACCGTGGTCGCTGCCTATCTGCTGGATTCCGATCGCTCCGAGTTCGATGAGGCATATCTTGCCGATACGTATCTGCAGATGGCGCTGCCTGCGGCGTGCGGCGCAGAGGGTGCCGGTGAGGACGCTCCGGCGCCTGCCGCCCGTACTGCGGCTCTGACGCTGGCGCTCGTGGCACCGTTGCGCGAGTGCATGGCCCGTGAGAATGCCGCCAACGTGTTCGATGGCATCGAGATGCCGCTCGTTCCGGTACTTGCCAAGATGGAGCGCGCGGGCATGCTCGTGGACCCCGACCGTCTGCACAGTCTGTCCGAGGGTCTGGCGACCCAGATTACCGAGGTTGAGCGCAGTATTCGCGACCTGGCGGGTGACGAGACCTTTAATATTGGCAGTCCCATGCAGCTGTCGCACGTGCTCTTTGATGTGATGGGGCTTCCGACCAAGGGCCTCAAGAAGACTAAGCGCGGCTATTATTCGACCAACGCCAAGGTGCTGAGCGACCTTGCGCGTGACCACGAAATCGTGCGTCTGATCTTGGACTGGCGTGAGAAGTCTAAGATCAAGTCCACCTATCTGGACACGCTGGGCCCGCTACGCCGTGGTGACGGTCGCGTACACACTACGTACAACCAGACCATCACGGCAACGGGGCGTCTGTCCTCGAGCGACCCGAACCTGCAGAACATCCCGACGCGCTCGGAGCTGGGTCGTACCGTCAAGACGGCGTTTTCGGCAGGCGAGGGAAGCGTCTTTTTGGCGGTGGACTACTCGCAGATCGAGCTGCGTCTGCTGGCGCATCTCTCAGGTGACGAGCACTTGGTGCGCGCCTTTAACGAGGGCGAGGACTTCCATGCCGAGACGGCGGCGCGCGTGTTCGGTGTGCCGGTGTCCGAGGTAACGCCCGACCTGCGCAGTCGCGCCAAGGCCGTGAACTTTGGCATCGTGTATGGCCAGCAGGCCTACGGCCTGTCGCAGTCGCTGCATATCTCGATGGCCGAGGCACGCGACATGATCGACCGCTACTACGAGGCCTACCCGGGCGTGCGCACGTTCCTCGACAACGTGGTGGCACGCGCCAAGCAGACGGGCTACGCCGAGACCATGTACGGCCGCCGTCGTCATATTCCGGAGCTCAAGGCCAAAAACCCGCAACTCCGCGGCTTTGGCGAGCGCACGGCCATGAACCATCCCATGCAGGGAACCGCCGCCGACATCATCAAGATCGCGATGGCCCGCGTAAGCCGCCGCCTGGAAGAGGAAGGCTTTGCCGCCCACATGATCCTGCAAGTGCACGACGAACTGGACTTTGAGTGCCCCATCGACGAAGTCGAGCGCCTAACCACCATGGTCCGCGACGTCATGGAGCACGTAGTAGACCTCCGCGTCCCCCTAATCGCCGAAGCCAGCACCGGCATAACCTGGGCCGACGCCAAATAGGGAAGTGCCCACAACCCTAAAGTAACCAAACCAGAAGGGGGCTCCTTGCCAACAAGGAGCCCCCTTCGTTCAATTGAATTCAGCCTAAGTATCTAGACACGCAAGACGCCATCTAGGCGGCAAACAAGTAAACCTAGGGCCTGGCCGGGCGGCACAGGTTAACTTTTCGTAGATTCCGCACGCAAAGAAAGCCACTTAATGTGGCTTTCGTCTTGCGCAGGACCTGACCGAGCGAAAAGTTATCCTGTGCCGCCCGGCCAGGCCCGATGGGACGGCTACCGGGCCGCCAAGATAGCGTCGATGAGCGTCAGTACGCCCCCGTCGTTGTTGCTCGGAATGCGCCACTTGGCGTGCGCGTTCATGTGCTCCTCGGCATTGTCCACGATAAAGCTATGCCCGACGCGCTCCAGCATGGGGATGTCGTTGTAGGTATCGCCCACGGCGGCAGCATCGGCAATATCGATGCCCAGGTGCTCGCACAGGTGAGCGACGCCGGCGCCCTTGTCGACGCCCAGGTTCATAAAGTCGATCCACTCGCGCCCAGCGTTGGTGACGTAGAGTTTGTCCGAGAACTCGGGGCTATAGGTCTCGCGGAAAGCGGGCTCGGCGTCGTAGCCGGGGAAGAAGACCGAAATCTTGTTGGACTCGAAATCAATGCCCTCAAAGCTGTCTACGTAGTTGATTGTGTTGTAGTAGACGCTGATCTCGTCGTGGTATTGATGGTCGCGGGCAAGCACGTAGAACTCGTCGAAGCAGCACAGGACGGGGACAGCGCGAGGATCCTCCGAGGCACGGTTCAAGACCTGCTGATACAGCTCCACGTCAATATTGCTTTTATAGATATAGCTGCCGCGATAGATCACGCACGCTCCGTTGTCGGGACAAAAGGCGAGGCGGTTCTTGATGCCCTCGAACATCTCCTCGAGCTTGGGGGCGGGACGTCCGCTGGCGGGGCAGAATACGATGCCGGCGTCGGCGAGCTTGTCCAGGCGCTCATCAAGACCCTGGGGCAGCACACGCTCGTCGGTCAGCAGCGTCTTGTCCATATCGACGGCGAGAATCTTAATGTTGCCGATGTTGGCGTCCGATTCGTAAGTTTGCATAAAAATGCGCCTTTCGTTTCGAGATTGTTTCAGACGTTATAACCATCAACTAGTAGTCGAGCGTATTTTCGCAGGAATGGTGCGTATTTGCACCACGCTTCACAAAGTAATGAAAAAACTTTTCAGAAATTTGAATTTGTCGCTTGTGCTGCGGGCACTTTAGCGTAAAATAGCGACCATCGAAAACGGAGACGGAAAAACAACCGCTTACCGAGTAAAAGGTACCGTTTACGATATTTGAATTGCGCCCGGCGATACGTGAAAGGAGAGGCAGATGCAGTTCGTAAAGATCATCACCACTGCAGACAATGCCATCCGACGCCAGCGCGCAATTTCCCGACGACGATAACAATCGTCTCTGTCCGCATGGGGCGAATTGCCTCAACAGAGTCATTTTGAGGTCGTTGGGTTTTAGCACGACATTGCTGCATGTTTCTAGGGCATGTATGTGCTGATTTTTGCTATTTAACCTGATATTGCACGGTATATGACCTTGAAATGACTTGCAACTGACCGATGTTCTAACTAGCTACCAAGGGCGAAAGGAAACAGCCATGAGCAAGGAAAAAGTCGTTCTCGCATATTCCGGTGGTCTTGATACATCCGTATGTGTCAAGTGGCTCCAGGACGAGAAGAATCTCGATGTCGTTTGCGTCTGCGGCAACGTGGGCCAGGAAGAGACCGGACTGGATGCCAAGAAGCAGAAGGCGCTCGACCTGGGCGTTCTCGATTGCCAGGTGCTCGACCTGCGCGACGAGTTCTCCGATGAGTTCCTGACCAAAGCCATCGCCGCAAACTCCATGTACGAGAATAAGTATCCGCTGCTCTCCGCCCTGTCTCGCCCGCTGCTTGCCAAGAAGCTTGTTGAGGTCGCCCACGAGTTTGGCGCGACCTACGTCGCCCACGGCTGCACTGGCAAAGGTAACGATCAGGTCCGTTTTGAGGCCGCCGTCAAGGCCCTCGACCCCGAGCTCAAGGTTATCGCCCCGGTTCGCGAGTGGGACCTGAAGTGCCGTCCCGACGAGGTCGCCTATGCCCACGCCCACAACGTGCCGGTTCCCGAGGGTGCCAACGACAACCCCTACTCCATCGACGACAACCTGTGGGGTCGCGCCATCGAGTGCGGTCACCTGGAGGACCCTTGGAATGAGCCGCTCGATGACGCTTGGGTTATGACCAAGAACCCCGAGGACACGCCTGACACCCCGACCTATACCGAGATCGAGTTTGAGGCCGGCAAGCCTGTCGCCGTCGACGGCAAGAAGATGAAGCTCTCCGAGATCGTCATCGCCCTCAACAAGATTTCGGGCGACAACGGCTTTGGCCGTCTTGACCTGGTCGAGGATCGTCTGGTGGGCCTCAAGAGCCGCGAGTGCTATGAGGTTCCCGGCGCCCTGACGCTCATCACCGCCCACAAGGCGCTCGAGGACATCTGCGTCGAGGGCGACCTGCTCAAGACCAAGATCAAGCTCGAGCAGGATTGGGCCACCGCCGTGTACAACGGCCAGTGGTACAGCCCGCTCAAGAACGCGCTCGACGCCTTTATGGCCGATACCCAGAAGTTCGTGACCGGCACTGTCCGTCTGAAGTTCTTTAAGGGCAACTGCCATGTCGTCGGCCGCAAGAGTCCCTTCAGCCTCTACGACTACGGCCTGGCTACCTACGACCGCGACACCACGTTTGACGAGAAGGCCAGCGCCGGCTTTATCGAGATCGATACGCTGTCGCTCAAGACGTGGGCAAAGGTCCAGGGCCCCAGCTCTGCTGCTGTCCAGGCCTAGCGCCTCCTTCCCTTGGTATCCGCGCGGCCCATCCGCGTGATACATAACGGGCGCACGGGGTCCCTACCTTTCGTTATGCTTGCTGACACTTCTTAACATCGGTGGCCCCTACGTTCCGCCCGCATATATGATGCCGCGTCTGCGGCTGAGTCCGAGCCCCGCCGGGGTTGTCCGGCGGGGCTCCTTCTATCAATTTGGCGGCTCTGTGCCTATATATATGAGGAGTATCCATTATGTTCAATGCTGTCGTGCATGCTTTACTTGCCCTCGCGCCCGAGCTCGATGCTGCAAAGGTCGAGGAGGTCCCCATGAGCCTGAAGGCTTGGATTGACGGTTCGCAGGGCAACATCCGGAGGGAGACGTTGGGTGCCAAGTGCATGGTGCGTCACTTCTTTGCAAATTAGCTACATGGCCCCGCGCGCAGTGGGGAATGTGTAAAACTAGCGGTTGGTAAATCGCTTTAGCGATATGGCGCATTGCTTTGGGCGCTTGTTTTGGTATTTGGAGAAAGGAGACGGTTCCATGGCTCTTTGGGGCGGTCGTTTTGAGGCGGGCGTGGCCGAGGTCACGCAGGAGTTTGGTGCGTCGTTGCCGGTCGACAAGCATCTCTATAAGCAGGATATCGCCGGCTCTAAGGCACATGCCAAGATGCTGGCCGCCCAGGGCATCATCAGTGCCGAGGACGAGCAGGCGATCGCCGAGGGCCTGACCGGAATCGAGCAGGATATCGATGCCGGCAACTTCACCTTCGATATCAACGACGAGGACATTCATATGTCCATCGAGAGCGAGTTGACGCGCCGCATCGGCGAGGCCGGTAAGCGCTTGCATACCGGGCGTTCGCGCAACGACCAGGTGGCGACCGATACGCGCCTGGGCGTCAAGGCGCTTGCCAAGGAGCTCATGGAGGCCAATCTTGAGCTGCGCCATGTGCTGGTGGATGCGGCCAAGAAGTACGACAAGGTGATTCTGCCGGGTTACACGCATATGCAGCACGCTCAGCCCGTGCTGCTGTCGCATCATCTGCTGGCATATTCCTGGATGTTCGCGCGCGACTTTACGCGCCTGAAGGCCGCCTTTGATGCCGCCGACAACTGTCCACTGGGTGCTGCCGCGCTTGCCGGTACGAGCTATCCGCTCGATCGCCAGATGACGGCTGCCGAACTTGGCTTTGCGGGCGTGATTCCCAACTCGCTCGATGCGGTTTCCGACCGTGATTTCCTGCTCGACCTGCATTACGCCGGCTCCGTCATGGCCATGCACCTGTCGCGTCTTTCCGAGGAGATCGTGCTGTGGTCGAGCTCCGAATTTGGCTTTATCACGCTTTCAGACTCTTACTCCACCGGCTCGTCTATCATGCCGCAGAAGAAGAATCCCGACTTTGCCGAGCTTATCCGCGGCAAGAGCGGTCGCGTGTACGGCAACCTGGTGCAGTTGCTCGTGACCATGAAGGGCTTGCCGCTCGCCTATAACAAGGACTTGCAGGAGGACAAGGAGGGCGCGCTCGATACCGCCCATACGCTCATGCAGTGCCTGTCCGTTATGGCCGGAATGATTTCGACTTGGACCGTCAACGAGGATGCCATGGCGCGCGAGTGCGGCGTGGGACACCTTGCCGCCACCGATGTTGCCGATTACCTGGCCAAGCGTGGCCTGCCGTTCCGCGAGGCACATGCCGTGGTGGGGCATCTGGTCCTGATGTGCGAGAAGCGCGGCTGTAATCTTGAGGACCTGCCGTTTGAGGTGTTCCAGGAGGCAAGCCCGCTCTTTGAGCGCGACATTACCGAGGCGCTCGACATCCCGTCGATTGTTGCCGCGCGCACGACCGAGGGCGGCACCGCTCCTGCCGCCGTTGCCGCGCAGCTGCAGCGTGCCGAGTCACAGCTCGTGGCCGACGAGGGCGCGTTTGGATCGCTGACCAAGGTCGTCGAGATGGGTCACGGGGTTAATTAGCTTATTGGATGCGTCTGTCTGGTGTGTTCATCATATCTTGCCTTTACGGGTGCCCGCTACGGTGGGCGCCCGTTTTGTTATAGAGAAGGGAGGGGCTTGTCGAGAACTTCTGTAGGACCTTTGGGCAGGTTGTGAAGGGGGTGCGTTCACGGGTGGCAACCGACCGTCCGCTCGGTTCGGTGCGGTTGATGGGCGGTCGGATGGTACTCTAATCGGGCTTCGAAACAGAAGTGACACATATGGAGCGCTTTAATAAATTGCAGCGTTTCAATAAACAGCTTTTTGTTTAACTGCAGCTAAAACTCTGTTACGATGCAGTCCAGGCGGGTGCCGGAATGGGACTTGGGCACGCGCGAACCTACTTGAAAGGCTACTTTTATGGCTATCGAGAAGACCTTCATCATGATTAAGCCCGACGCCGTGCGCGACCGTAAGATCGGCGAGATCGTTGCTCGCATTGAGCGCAGCGGCCTTGTCATCGAGCGCATGGAGATGACCACGCTCGAGCGCGCTGCCGTCGAGGAGCACTACGCCCATCTGGCCGACAAGCCCTTCTTTGGCGGTCTCTGCGACTTTATGACGAGCGGTCCGGTCGTCAAGATGGTCGTTTCCGGTCTCTCCGCTGTCTCCAAGATGCGCACCCTCATGGGCGCCACCAACCCGCTTGACGCTGCCCCCGGCACCATTCGCGGCGACTTCGCTGTCGATGTTAACGCCAACGTGATCCACGGCTCCGACTGCCTGGAGAACGCCGAGATCGAGATCAAGCGCTTCTTTGGCTAAACCAGCTTTGACTCCTTAAAGCTGTTAGCGTGTGGCTTTGGCGCCGCGGAAT
This sequence comes from uncultured Collinsella sp., assembly GCA_902490325.1. Taxonomy (GTDB): domain Bacteria; phylum Actinomycetota; class Coriobacteriia; order Coriobacteriales; family Coriobacteriaceae; genus Collinsella. The sequence continues at coordinate 17,735 of CABUDJ010000042.1, forward strand.
TCCATCCGCGGCGCCCTTTTTATTCCAAAATCTATGAAGGGGCCCGCTCGGAC
>CABUDJ010000043.1 GCA_902490325.1 uncultured Collinsella sp.
TACTTTTACATTCAAAGTAGTCAAAATAGCCCCGTCCCAAATTAGCTGCCCTTGCACCAGAAAACGGCGCCCGTCGGCGATGTTGCCGGCGGGCGCCGTGGTCGTGTAGGCGCTATTTGTTAAGTGCGTGCGTTCGAGCTCGCGTGCTACAGCGAGTCGATAAAGCGCTGCTGGGCGGCGCGTCCTGCCTCGTCCCATTTAAAGACGCCGGCGTTGTCGAGCACGTGGCCAAACACCACGCCCACCTCCTCGTGCAGGATATCGATGGCGTTGTCGGTCGTAAGTTCATCGGCGCGGCGTGCAAAGACATCCTCGGCCCATGCGGCGTGGCTGCGGCAAAGGTCGTCGCCCTCGAGTGCGGCGCCAAGATCGTAGCTGGCATCGACCTTGGCTGCCAGCAGATGCTCACGGACAGCGCCAAGCTCGGGAACCAGGCGCGGCGGCAGAATGGCCAGGCCCATGACCTCGATCAGGCCGATGTTCTCCTTCTTAATGTGGTGGTACTCGGCATGCGGGTGGAAAACGCCTAGCGGGTGCTCGTCGGTCGTGATATTGCAGCGAAGCGCCAGGTAGGCCTCGTAGATTTCGCCGCCGGCATTTCCGCGAGAGTCGACGCGGCGGATGACGGGCGTCACGGTGTTGTGCGCCACGCCATCGGCTGTGTACGCGATGACGCCCACAGACTCATCGGTCCACTCGCGCCAGGCGAGGATAATCTTCTCGGCAGCGTCGAGCAGCTGGGCGCGGTCATGCGAGCGCAGGCGCAGCACCGAGAGCGGCCACTGCAGCACGGTACCGCTAACCTGATCAAATCCGGGCACGCTAAACTGCGAGATCTCGGCGGCGTGCATCATGGGGAACTCGTGCGCGCCGCCCTGGAAGTGGTCGTGCGACAAGATCGAGCCGCCCACGATAGGCAGGTCGGCGTTGGAGCCAATAAAGTAGTGCGGGAACAGGTCGACAAAGTCAAGCAGACAGGTCAAACTCTTGCGGTCCACGTGCATCGGGCGATGCTCGGAGCTCATAGCAATGCAGTGCTCGTTAAAATACGCATACGGGCTGTACTGGAAACCCCAGCGCTCGCCGTCGAGCTGGATGGGAATAACGCGCAGGTTCTGACGGGCGGGATGAGCGCCGCCGTCGGCTGCGGCGGAGCGTCCGGGGTAGCCCTCGTTTTCGATGCAGAGCTGGCAGGCGGGATACTTCTCGCCCGTGTTCTTGGCTACACCTGCCGCGGCGATATCGCGCGGGTCCTTCTCAGGCTTGGACAGGTTGATAGTGATCTCAAGATCGCCCCAGTTGGTGGGGGTGCTCCATTTGATGTTGCGCGCGATGGCGGCACGGCGCACGTAGCCGGCGTCGCAGCACAGGCCGTAGAACCAGTCGGTTGCGGCGCGGGGCTCGTTGACGCCCATACGTCCGTTGAACTCTTCGTTTACAACCGAAGGCCTGGGCATCAGCGCGCCCATGATGCGCATAGCGATGCGGTCGCGGCCCGACGCCGTGTCCTCGGCAGCGCCGTTGGCAACGGCGGCCTCGGAAAGTACGGCGAGCGTGCCCTCAAGGTCAAAGTCGGGGAGTGTGTCAGGGTGCAGAAGCGAAATCTTCTCGGTCTGCAGCGCCCAGGCCATGTCGAGCGCGGGGCCCGTGGCGCCAATGCACTCAAGAATGGTGTTGTAGGCCCAGATACGGTCGTCCTGCCCAATCATGGATCGGTGGATGGCGTACTCAATCAGGTTCTGCGCAGCTTCGCGCACGTCGGTCGTTACAGCCATGCCGCGTAAGCCCCCTTGTCAGAAATTGCGTAGTGACGGGCAGAGCCCTCGCCCAGCCAGCCGTTCATCTTGGTAATAAAGGTGTCGACTAGGTCGAGCGGCACGAAGGCCTGGATGGTGCCACCAAAGCCGCCGCCGTGGATGCGGACGGCGCCGCGGCCGTCGAGCACATGCTCGGCAAGGGCCAGCGCATACATGGAGGGCTGCTCGGAGCCCAACTTGGCAACGACATTCTGCAGGTACATGGCAGAGCTGGCGCCGGACTCGCGCGTCAGGACCAGGAACTGGTCGATGTCGCCGGCGTTAAGAGCTGCCCAGCGCTTGTCGACCAGGCCGTTCTCGTACCAGTAGTGAACGGCGCGCAGACAAGCGCGGTCGCCCAGTTTGGCGCGCAGCTCGGGGAGCTTGGCGTCAAAGTCGGCAACGTCGACCTCGCACAGGCGTGTCTTGCCAAACTCGGCAGCAACGTCCTGCATCTCGCGCGGTACGGCGGCGTAGTCGTCGGTGGCTGCCACGTGGTCGGCACCCACCTTAACGAGCACGAGCGCATAGCCGTGATCCTCAAAGTTGAGCTCGAGCTTCTGGGTTTTAGGCTGAGCCTGGTCCTCAAAGTCCATGTAGGCAAGGCCGCCCAGGCACACGGCGGCCTGGTCCATCAGACCGCAGGGCTTGCCGTAATAGTTGTTCTCGGTGCGCTGGCTCATCTGCGCGAGCGCGACGGGCTCGATGGCGGGTGCGCCCCAGAGGGTTTCCATGGCGCGACCGTACGCGGCCTCGACGGCGGCAGAGCTGGAAAGACCGCCGCCCGAGGGGACGGAGCAGGTAAAGGCAAAGTCGAAGCCGTGGGGCTCAACGCCAAGGGCTGCAATCTCGTGGGCCATGCCGCGGACGAGGCTTGCGGACGTGCCCTTCTCGGACTCCTGAACGTCTAGCGTGTCGAGCGCGATTTCAAACGTAGGATAGCCCTCGTCGGCGACGCGAACCTTGTTGGAGTCGGTTGCCACGGCGATGCCGTCGACAGCGACATCGAGCGAACCGGCGATAACGTGGCCACCCTCGTGGTCGGTGTGGTTGCCGCTGATCTCGGAACGGCCGGGCGCGTGCACGTAGAGCACCTGGCGGTCGCCGATGGGGCCAAACTCCTCCTCGAACAGCTTGGTGAGCGTGGCGAATGTCTTTTCGTCGGGGGTGGTCATGGGAGTCCTTTCCTTGGCGCGCACGGGTGGGTTTTGCGTCGTTATGAGTACGTTAACAACTTGAAGCGGCATGAACCAAGTGTTCACGATACCGCACGTTACAGGCTATGTTAACGTACTCATAACACATCGCTTGTCACTTTTTGAGAATCTGGTAATCGGTAGAAATACAGCCGTGAACGGCACTGCCGTATGGACTTATAAAGCAGAAGAGATGCAGATAGAAAAAGTAGAGTACGTTAACATGCGTCCGACGATAGCGGGCCTCGGCGCGGGATGTATTTCTGCCCGGGCCGGCATTCACGCTATTCAGATCTCGCAAGGGTGAAGGTGATCCTGTGGCAAGGCGCCCGTCCAACGATACAGGTACGCGTCCGGTCTCCATGGCCGACGTCGCCCGCGCTGCTGGCGTTTCGCAGCAGACGGTTTCGCGCGTCGCCAACGGCTTGCCCAACGTTAACGAGCAGACGCGCCAGCGCGTGCAGGCCGCTATGCAAGAGCTCGGCTTTCGTCCGAGTTATGCTGGTCGCTCGCTGCGCGACGGCCGTTACCATTCGGTCGGCCTGTGCGTCAACGATGTCACCAAGTTTGGCAACCTCTCAATGATCGATGGCATCGCCAGCGCTGCTCGCGAGCATAATTGCGCCATCACGCTGGTCGAGATGTCCAAGACCGAGGAATTCTCGCTTGCCGAGGCCACGCGTCGTATGGCCGCATTGCCGGTGGACGGCATCATCATCGGTATGAGTCGCATGGCGCCCGATTTTGAGACGTTCGATCCGTTGCCGGGCATTGGCACGGTCATCGTTACCATGTACGCGCATCCGCGCGTGACCACGGTCGATTCCGACCATTACGGCTGCTCGCTCTTGCTAATGGATCACCTGTTTGAGCTGGGGCACGAGCAGATTCGCTATATTGGCGGCCCGTCGTTCTCGGTCGACGAACAATTTCGCCGCGCCGGTTGGCAGGATGCGCTCGAGCGTAAACACATCGAGCCGGCAGAGCCGCTCGAGGGCGACTGGTCTGCCAACAGCGGCTACGAGGCCGGCAGGTACCTGGCCGAGCACGATCGCGCCATGACGGCGATTTATGCGGCAAACGACCAGATGGCAAATGGCGCGATTGCAGCGCTGCGCGATAGCGGTCTGCGCGTGCCCGAGGACGTGAGCGTGGTGGGCGTCGACGATTCGCTCGATGATTTTGTGGCACACAACGAGCTTACGACCGTGCGATTCGATCTACATCAGCGCGGACGCGAGGTATTCGAGCATGCGGTTCCCGAGGCGGGTACGGCGGGCAAAACCGTTGCCATTCGTATTCCCGGCCAGCTCATTATTCGACATAGCACGGCGATACCACGCTCATAGTTTGCGCAGGTAAACGGCGATTTATCGTATTTCAATAACAATCGGTAAGGATGCCGGCAGATAACAGTTGGAATGCTGCCGAGTGCTATGATAGACGGGTTATTTTGTCTATCTAGGAGGCTTTGCCTGATGGAGATCACCAAGGATATCCGCTACGTTGGCGTCGACGATCACGACATTGACCTGTTCGAGGGCCAGTACGATGTGTCCGAGAACGGTATGGCATACAACAGCTACGTTATCTTGGGCGAAAAGATCGCTGTCGCCGATTCGGTCGATGGTGGTTTTGTTGACGAGTGGCTCGGCAACCTCGAGGCCGCGCTCGATGGACGTATGCCCGACTACCTGGTTATCCATCACATGGAGCCCGATCACTCTGCTGGCATCGCCGCCTTTATGGAGCGCTACCCCCAGGCACAGATAGTGGCCAGCATGGGCGCCTTCCGCATGATGGTCAACTACTTTGGCACCGACTACCCCGAGCGTAAGATGGTCGTCAAAGAGGGCGACGTGCTCGACCTGGGTGGCCACAGCCTAACGTTTATCGGCGCCCCCAACGTGCACTGGCCCGAGGTGATCTTCTCCTACGAGTCCACCGACAAGGTGCTCTTTAGTGCCGACGGCTTTGGCAAGTTCGGCGCCAACGACATCGAGGACCCGGAAGGCTGGGCTTGCGAAGCGCGCCGCTACTACTTTGGCATCGTCGGTAAGTTCGGCAAATTCGTGCAGACCGTGCTCAAGAAGGCCGCCGATCTGGATATCCAGATCATCTGTCCGCTCCATGGTCCTGTTCTTACCGAGAATCTGGGCTATTACCTCGACACTTACAACACCTGGTCGAGCTACCAGCCCGAGGACGAGGGCATCACCATTGCCTACGCGAGCGTCTACGGTCACCTGAAGGCTGCCGTCGAGGAGCTCGTCGCGGCACTCGAGGCTCGCGGCCAGAAGGTCTCCGTCTTTGACCTGGCTCGCGACGATATGGCCGAGGCCGTTGAGGATGCGTTCCGCTATGACCGCCTGGTGCTCGCTTCCATCACCTACCAGGGCGAGATCTTCCCGTTCATGAGCACCTTCATCCACACGCTCGCCGAGCATGCCTACCAGAACCGCACGGTGGCACTCGTTGAGGCCGGTTCCTGGGCACCCGCCGCTGCCAAGGTCATGACCAAGGAGCTCGAGGGCATGAAGGACATCACCCTGACGCAGAACAAGGTGACCGTCCTGGGTTCGCTCAACGACGCATCGCGCGCCCAGATCGAAGCCCTCGCCGACGAGCTGTCCAAGTAACAACGCGCTCGCTTCTACCGTCAAAACCACCACAAAGGGGACTCAGGCACCTTTGTGGTGGTTTTTGTTCAAAGAACTCAAGAATGCTCAAGAAACTCAAAGGTGCTCAAAAAACTCAAAGATGCTCAAAGAAATCAAGAGCTGTGGGGCATAATGGAATTACGTGAGTTCAAGGGAGGCTTTATGGCGGCGGCGACAGCGTACAGGCAAGCAAATCCGTTCACGCCGATGTTCGGACGTGTACCGGCATACATGGCCGGCCGTGAGCAAATCATTGATGATATGGTGCTGGCGTTTGAAAGCGCCGATTCCGACCCCAACCTATGCTCGATTTTCTACGGAGCGCGCGGGACGGGCAAAACGGCCCTTTTGGCATATCTGTCATACCGCGCCCAGCAAGAAGGCTGGATTACGGCGAATGTGACGGCTTCGGACGGGATGCTCGAAGACATTCTGCAGCGCCTCAACGAATCGGCTGCCCATCTGATCGAAAAGCCCGCTTCTAGGCGTGTGAACAGTGTTGGGATTGCCCCCATAGGTAGTATGAGCTGGGAAAACGTTGATATTGAATTTGAGGGCGCCAACTGGCGTACTAAGATGAACGCTCTGTTTGCTCAGCTTGAAGCGACTGGCACCGGGGTGCTTATCGCCGTTGACGAAGTTGATGCATCGTTTGCTCAAATGACCGAGCTCGTTACCACCTACCAACATTTTGTGAGCGAGAACAAAAAAGTAGCTTTGCTTATGGCGGGGCTGCCGTTTCGCGTGCTGGCGTTGTTGACGGGAAAATCGACATCGTTTCTTCGTCGTGCTGCCCAGCATTCGCTGGGATCTATTTCGCCGACTGAGGTAAAAGAAGCGTTTCGGCTGACGATTGAAGACGGTGGCAAAACGATTTCCGATGAGGCGGTCGACCGTGCTGTCGAGGCAATCGATGGTTTTCCGTTTATGTTCCAGTTGGTGGGATATCGGGCGTGGAACGCTTCGCGCCAGGCGGCTGATGTTTCCCTTGAAGACGTCGAACGTGGCGCGAAGCTTGCGCAAGAGGAGCTCGAATCGCGCGTTTTTGCCTCGACTGCAGCGGAACTTTCACAGGGGGACTTGGATTTTCTTCGTGCAATGAATCCGGAGGGGACGACGACCAGGCAAGAATTGGCTGCGCGGCTTAAGAAAAGTTCCGGTTCGATCTCGACGTATAAAAAACGTCTAATTGAGGCAGGGGTGATTGAAGAACCCTTACAGGGACGTTTCGAGTTTGCGCTGCCGGGCTTCGGTCGATATGTAGCGTCTCTTTGCTAGAGGGCCACTTCTGCCAAGACCGTTTCGCGTCCAACTGTCTCAATCTGTAACATCTGGGCGGCTAAATCGACTCTATCTGTTACAGGTTTAGATTAAGGGCGGGGGTCGAGCGGAATTATCTCGATCTGTAACAGTTAACTGACTTTTAGGGGTCTAGTTGTTACAGATTGAGACAAACTGGCGGAGCGAACCGCCGTGCCGTTCAAACCACCACAAAGGGGACTCAGGCACCTTTGTGGTGGTTTTTGGTTTTAGGCGGTGGCGATGATGAGGGTTGGGGCGCCGGCGTCGGTGGCCTCGGCGATTGAGATGGCAACAGCATCGTCGGGGTCGCGGTCCATCACGACGGTGTCGACATCGGTCAGCTCGGCAAAGCGGTACATGCCGCGTCCGTTAACCTTGCTGGCGTCCATGAGGGCGACGCTTTGACGGGCGGCACCGACCATAGCCGCTTTGGTCTCGGCCATCTGCGGAAAGTCGGTCGTAAAGCCGCAGCTGGGGACAAAAGCGCCAGGGCACATGACGGCAAGATCGGCATGGACCATTTGAAGCGCTTGCATAGTGAGCGGTCCGTACAAATAACGATGGCCTTTGCGCAACGCCCCGCCCAGCATGACGACATCGACTGAGGGCATGCTCTCGTCGATGTAATCGGCAATGGTAATGTCTGCTGTGATGACGGTGATACCGTCGCGTTGATCGAGGAGCCGGACGAACTCGAGCGCCGTGGTGCCCGAGTCGACGAGCAACGTGTCGCCGTCATTGACGAGCTCGATGGCGCTTTGCGCGATGGCCTGCTTGGCGGCGACGTTGACATTGATGCGGCGATCCTGCGTGGAAACGGTCAGGCGTTTGTGGAGCGATACGGCACCGCCATGCGTGCGGCGCAGCTTGCCTGCTTCGGCGAGCGCGTCCAGGTCGGCGCGGGCGGTGACGGAGGACACGCCAAAGGTCTGGGCGATTTCTGCTACCTGCACCGAGGCATTATGCTCGAGCATTTCCATAATGGCGGTACGGCGTTCGTCGGCAAAAGCACGGTTGGTGGCTTGGGCCATGCTTGCTCCATTCTCGGCTAAATTTGCAGGAATTGTGTTGACTCTATTTTCGTTCATTTTCTTTTTGAGTAAGAAAAGACCTTTCGATTACTTATCTTTTCTATAAAAGAAAGACGCTGAACACTCAAAATTCAATATCGAACATGTCCACTCGGCTCAAATTCCTTCCGTTTACTTTTCAAAAACGACTGTATTGACCTGCATGGGCTCAATATCTCGCGCGTGCAAAGCCGCTGAATTTCATACAATGAGCGCAGCAAAACGCAAGGTAAAACGCCTTGCGGACACGTACGCCCGATGTCCAGATGCGGGCGAGGGAGAGGAGCAAACGCTCATGGCACTTGTTACCACCGAAAAGATGCTCAAGGACGCTCAGGCCGGCCACTACGCTGTTGGCGCTTTCAACGTCGAGAACCTCGAGTTTGTTATGGCCGTTCTGGCCGCTGCCGAGGAGACCAAGTCCCCCGTCATCATGCAGACCACCCCGGGCACCATCAAGACCGCTGGTCTGGACTACTTCTACGGCATGGTCAAGGCTGCCGCCGAGCGCGCTTCCGTGCCCGTCGCTCTGCACCTCGATCACGGCGATGGCTATGACCGCTGCATGCAGGCTTTCCGCACGGGCTACACCTCTGTCATGATCGACGGTTCGCACGAGTCCTTCGAGGACAACATCGCCCTGACCAAGTCCGTCGCCGACGCTGGCCGCGCCATGGGCGTGCCCGTCGAGGCCGAGCTCGGTAAGGTTGGCGGCAAGGAGGACGACGGTCCCGCGGTTGAGGGCGAGAGCCCCTACACCGACCCTGCCGAGGCCAAGGAGTTCGTCGAGCGTACCGGCTGCACCTCCCTCGCAATTGGCGTTGGCACCAGCCACGGTGTGTACACGAGCGATCCGCACATCGAGCAGTCCGTGGTCAAGGCTATCCGCGACGCCGTCGACGTGCCGCTGGTTCTGCACGGCACCTCCGGTGTGCCCGATGAGCAGGTTGCCGAGGCTGTGAAGAACGGCATCTGCAAGGTTAACTACGCCACCGAGCTGCGTCAGGCCTACACCAAGGGCTTCATGGCCTACATGGCCGAGAACCCCGCCTGCTTCGACCCCAAGAAGCCGGCTAAGGAGGGTATGCGTGAGATCACCGAGCTGGTTAAGATCCGCATGACCAACCTCAACTCTGTGGGCAAAGCAGAGTAACAGCAAGGGTACTCTGATCCCACCGGACGGTTTGGGCGGGTCCCGTACTTAGTTTCCAAAACGTCCTCGCGCATGAAGGCCCCCGTTGTCTCGCTTCTTCGAAGCGTTGACAACGGGGGCCTTCGCGCTGCGGAATGATTTTGGAAACTAAGTACGGGACCCGCCCAAACCGTCCTGCTCAATCGCCCTTGTGGCGTTAGTGTCGGAAAAATAAGACGTTGCTTTTTGCCCCCTGCGGAAAGATTGGGGAACTAAGCCCTCGTCCCTCCCAAGTTGACCTTCTCGAGGTCGTCGCCCTTGTGGCGTTAGGACTGCGAATTTGGGATGGGAGGGTTACTTGGTTGTTAGGGTTAGCAGGTCGTTGGGGGTTTTGAGGTTGTAGGTGGCGTTTGGGATGTCTTGGTGTGATCCCCATGCTGCTCTGGCAAAACTGACCCCTGCTGAAGTTGCGCATTGTTCGTCGTAGACGGTGTCGCCAACGTAGACGACGTTGCCAGGATTCGCGCCCGTACGTCGGAGATATTCGAGCATGGGTGCGGGCGAAGGCTTGTGCTCGGTTGTGTCTTCGACAAGGATGATGTGTTCAAAAAACTTATCGAAGCCAAGGGGTGCAATTTCGTCTGTGTATTCGTCGCGCGCACGTGAGGAGACGATGCCAAGTTTGCAGCCGTTGTCGGAGAGTGTTGCGATAACTTCGTGCAAGCCGGGAAACACGCTGATGGTGCTTTTAAAGCTGGCGGCAACTTGGCACCAGCGATCCAGCGTTGCCTGTGAGTAGATCCCAAGTTTCTCAAGGGCATCCTTGCCGGGTATGCCGAGGGCAAATTCAAGCTCGTGTCGGGGGAGCGTTTTGCCGGTTTCTTCTTGGACAATCTGGCCAAGCGATGATAGAACGCTTTCTTCTGTATCTGCCAATGTCCCATCAACGTCAAATACGATATGGTCAAAGTGCTTCATATGATTGCTCCTCTCTGTTGTTTGCCTGCAAGTTTGATGCGGTGACAGAAGAAAGGCTAGCGGGATTTCTGCCTGGTGCTATCGAGATTCTGCCTCGCTGCTCGATAGCTCGAGGGAGTGCATCCCATTTGTTCTTTAAATACCTGGCCAAGATGGCTTGCTGTCGCAAAGCCGCATTGGCGCGCGACTGTCTGGACCGTTCGCGTGGTGTGTGCCAAAAGTTCGCAAGCACGGTTTACGCGGTATGCGCGCAGATATGCCGCCGGGGTCGTTCCTGCGCAAGCTTCGATAATGCGGTAACACTCTCTTTCGCTTACGCCGGCTGCAGATGCCATCTGGGGCACATCTATAGCGGCTGCATAGTTTGCGCGGATATAGTCCAGGATTGCCTTGAACTGTACGTCGCGGTTGGTCATCCAAGAGGCGTTGTCGGAGGAAAAGAGCGGTTCGGCCTTGGCGTAAATCTGAATCCAGAGCTCTGACAAACTATTTCGAAGCGCCATCTCGTTCTGCGGCCGTTGAAGGTCGTGGTTAAAGGAACTCTTTAGCAAATCGATAAAGGGCATATCGTCGGGGTTGGTGGGCGACCATTTGAGCACATCGACGCCTCGACATTGCAGCAAAGGATTGATATAGCGCTTTTGAAGGTGTCCCGCGGGATCGCCGAGCATCGACGGCTGAAAGATATGCAACATTTGAATGGCTGGTGCCGAATTGGGTGATTGCAGCGTGCTGTGCAAAACGCCGCCGTTGATAAAGCCGGCGGACCCTTCCTCAAAGCGTACGTGCTCATGAGCCGCGCGCGTTCGATAGTCAATCGCTCCCTGCTCCATGTAGAAAAGCTCAACTTCGGAATGCCAGTGCCAGGGGACGGAATTGCCCGGATAGCGAGCGAATTCTGCGCGTTCGGCAATATAGGGCCAGTCTTCGGCGGTCTCGGGAAACGCTTCCTCGCGTCCTCCGCGGTGCAATTCTATGTGATCCATGTTTCGCATGGCATCAGTATAAAGCGCGATGGGCTTAGATTGCTCTTGCCTGTTCGGGGAACGCCTTGTCTAGGGATGCTTGGAGCTTTTCGAAGGATGCTCGTAAGTTGAGGCTCTGATCGGCTGAGCGCTTGGTTTTTGTGGTGGGGGAGTCGAGGAGGCCGTTTCTCTGTGTCGGGGGGAAGGAGAAAAGGTTTGCATGATTTAGGGATGGCTGCTGTGCTGCGTCATTGGAAGAATGCATGCTTATGCGGTCTCCTCGATGTCCACCAAAAGGTTGCGCACAGGGTGTGCTGCTAGGTCCCGTGCGTTGGCAGTATTATGCAGCGGACCGTTCAAAGAAGCGCTAAAGAAAGGCTTAACCTGGTTTGGTGTTACGATGAAACCGCAGGTCAAGGCTATTGAGTAACACTCTTGAAAGGTTTTGAGCTTAAGGGCTTTCTAAGGTTTGTGACGTGGATGTGGCGCGGACGTGCGGAGCGTGTGAATGCTCGCTGTTAGCGCTGCGGCTCTGCGGCCCGTACCTGCTCGATGACCTTTTCCATCGTGGCGTCGATGCGGTCCTTTTTGAGTTCGCATTCCCAGATGGTTATAGGCGTCCAGCCCATTTGAGTGAGTGCTGCCACGGCAGCGTGGTCGCGCTCGACGTTGCGACGGAACTTTGCCTCCCAAAACTCAACGTTGCGCTTGGGCTGGCTGGGGTTGCACTTGGGGCAGCGGTGCCAAAAGCAGCCGTTGACGAAGATGGCGATCTTCCGCCCGGGAAAGGCGATGTCGGGCTTGCCGGGTACCTTCCATTCCAAACGATAGCCCGTAAGGCCCGCTGCGCGCAGGCGCTGTCGTACGAGCAGCTCGGGCTTGGTGTTGGCGCGCCTGTTGCCCTTCATTGACTTTTTGATGGCGGCGCGACGGCGCACCAGTTCACGCTCGTCGGCGGAAAGGTCCGAGGTATCGATGCCGTCCAGCAGGCCGGGCTTGGGACGCTTTTTGCTGCGGCGCTTAGGTGCGCGCTTGGGTTTGGCGGCTGTGTTGGGCGCGGCGTCATCGGCGGAGCTTGCCTCGAGCCGGTCTTCCTTCAACTCAATCAGCGCATCGATAAGCCCTTTGTCGGCGGGCATCCACTCAACGGTGGCAAGCGAGGTGCGTGGAATCCAGCGGATATCGAGCTGGCGGTCGTGCTTCTGGGGCTCGCCGGACTCTTTGGCCATCGAGCAGTAGTAGCACTCCATGGAGAGATGGAAATCGGGGTAGTCGTACTCAACGGTATAGAAATCGCGCAGGTTGGTGACTTTTACCTGCAGTTCTTCCATGAGCTCGCGGCGTACGGCGTCCTCGGGCGTCTCGCCGCGCATGAGCTTGCCACCGGGGAACTCCCAAAGTCCCTGCATGTCGCCGTAGCCGCGCTGCACGGCAAGCAGCTCGTCAGATCCATCCTTGCGAATGATCCCAGCGGCAACATGAACAGTCTTCAACAGGAGTCCTCTCTCAACATCAACACATGGCAGGGTAGCTACCCGTACCTTACACAACGGTAAGGCAAGCGTAAGCCATATCGATGGTAGCTGACTCGTCTTCTTGCGACTATAGATGCCGTAGACTAATCGCAAGAAAGGACTCGGTATGCAAACCACGCACATGGCGACCCCGGTACTGGAGGTCGCGCATCTCGAAAAGGTATACGGAGCGCTAGGCAACGTGACCCGCGCGCTCAACGACGTCAGCTTTACCGTCAACCGCGGCGAATTTGTTGGCATCATGGGCGCTTCGGGCTCGGGCAAGTCGACGTTGCTCAATTGCGTCTCGACCATCGATAGCGCCACAAGTGGCACGATCCGCATTAACGGTCAGGACGTGACGCGCATGAAGCAGGCCAAGCTTTCGCAGTTCCGCCGCGAGGAACTCGGCTTTATCTTCCAAGACTCCAACCTGCTCGATACGCTCACAGCACGCGAGAACATCGCCCTGCCGCTCACCATCGCCCGCACAAACTCGGCAGAGATCTCGACCCGCGTGCAGGATGTGGCAGCGCGCCTGTCCATCAGTCAGGTGCTCGACAAGTATCCCTACCAGATGTCCGGCGGTCAGCAACAGCGCGTTGCCGCGGCTCGCGCGCTCGTCACCGACCCCACCATGATCATGGCCGACGAGCCCACCGGCGCCCTCGATTCTAAAAGCGCTCGTCTGCTGCTCGAGAGCCTGGAGGCCCTCAATCGCCGCCTGCGCGCCACCGTGCTCATGGTCACGCATGACAGCTTTGCCGCCAGCTACACGAGCCGCGTGTTGTTTATCCGCGACGGCAAGATCTTCACCGAGCTGCGCCGCGGCGACACCGACCGCCGAGAGTTCTTCGACCGCATTATGGAGGTCGTTGCCATGATGGGCGGTGAGGGCTCCGATGCTCTGTAAACTCGCTTGGGGCAACGTCCGCCGCGCCGGCCGCGACTACCTCGTCTACCTTTTGACGCTCGCCCTGGGCGTCACGGTCTTCTATGCCTTTAACACCATCTCGATGCAGGTCGATATCGCCGGAATCGATGAAGAGGGCTTGGCGCAGGTTATGGGCAGCATACTCGGCGACCTGACGTACTTTTTGGCCGGTGTCATGGCCTTTTTGATGGTGTATGCCAATAACTTCATCATGAAACGCCGCAAGAAGGAGTTTGGCCTGTACCAGGTGCTCGGTATGGGGCGCGGGCGCGTCGCCACGATCATGGCGCTCGAGACCGTGATAGTATCGGTCGTGGCCTTTGTCGCCGGCATTGTGCTGGGTGTGGGACTCTCCCAGCTCATGACGTTCTTTACGGCCTTGCTCTTTAAGACACAGATCGCCAATTTCCACTTCTTTTTCTCGGTGCATGCGTTCAATCTGACCCTTGCCTGCATGCTCGTAATGTTTGTGCTCACGCTACTGCTGAACCTTCGCGCCGTGCGTCGTACCAAACTCATCGAGCTTATGGGTGCCGAGCGTCGCAACGAGAGCATCAAGACACGCAACCCCTGGATCGCGATTGCCATCTTTGCCGTGGGCGTGGTGCTTGTGGGCGTGGCCTATTACCGTCTGCTACGTGATGGGTTCCCGCTAACCGCGACGGACAGCAAGCTGCAAGAGGCCATGAACCAGTTTGGTATTACGACCGCTATGGTTACCGTGGGCACCTTTGCCCTGTTCTGGGGACTCTCGGGCATGCTCATCAAGCTGCTGCAGAGCCTGCGCAGCGTGTATTGGCGCGGCCTCAACATGTTTACCGTGCGCCAGCTTGCGGCCAAGGTCAACACGGTGTGCTTTTCGATGGGCGTCATCGCGATGCTCCTGTTTTTGGCCATCACCTCGGTGACGTGCGGTATGTCGATTGCCAATGTGATGAACGAAAACCTGGAGCGCTATAACCCTGTTGACGTGTCACAGACGTATGTCTATTACACGCCCGATACGCTCGACTACTACAAGGAGTATGTCAATCCGTCTGAGGCCGATCGCATGGTGCTGGCCGATAGTACGGTCGATTTGTACTCCGCATGGCACGGCGATCCATGGCACGGCGATCGTAAGGGCAAGTCGGCGGACAACAACGACGAGACCGGCAAGAAGGTCAGTATCGCCGATGTTGCCGGTGAGCATGTGCAGATCGATTCGTATCTGAGTTACCCGCTTGGCGGCTCGGATCCTTCGGTGACTCCAAGTGAGATGTGCAAGACCATGGGCGAAAAGCTTCCCAAGGCGTTCGGGGGTAGCAATGCCGATACGATGGGTCTGTTTGTGACGCCGGCGAGCCAGTACAACAAACTGCGTCAGATGATGGGCGAGGAGCCGGTGCACATCGGTCACGACCAGTATCTGCTCACGTGTGATATGGGCGGCGAGCTGGTCGACCTGTACACCAAGTATATGGCTGGCGGCCATGCCCTTACCTTGGGCGGGCATACGCTCAAGCCCGCAACCGATAAGTCGGACGAAGATACGGCGGCCATCGCCAACTCGGCGATGGGCAGTAATCCGGGTACCGTCGTCGTTGCCGACGAGCTGTTGTCCCAACTTAATCTGCAGCCGTATTCCAGTAGCCTGCTCGTTAACTACAAACAGGGGATGGATACGACCGAGGCAGACGAGAGTATTAAATACACTGTGCTCGACAATCTGCTCGTTGACGGCAAGGAGCCGGGGTCGTGGGGAACCTTCATCACACGCTCCGAGATGTACACGCAAGCAGCGCAAATGAACGGTCTTATTAGCTACCTAGCCATCTACATCGGCTTTGTATTGGTTGTTGCATGCGCGGCGATTCTGTCGATCCAGCAACTCTCCAACGTGGCCGACGGCAGCCGCAGCTATCGTGTGCTGGCACAGATCGGCTGCGACGACCGCCAGATTCGCCATTCGGTGATGGCGCAGCAAGCGGTATTCTTCCTGTTCCCGCTGGCAGTGGGTCTGGCGCACTCCTTTGTGGCGCTCAAGGTGATTATCGAGCTGGTGAGCATATTCGGAGATATGAGCATCGGCGGCACCGTGGGCCTCACCTGTGCAATCTTCCTGGCAGCCTACGGAGGCTACTTCCTGGTGACGTACCTCATGAGCGCTGGCATGGTGCAAGCTGCCATAGCCACCCGTTACAGCGAGTAGCAAGCTGGTAAAACCGTCGCAAAATCAGAGGCGTATGACCGCCGCGAAGGGACCCAGGGGCCCTTTCGCGGCGGTTTTTTGCCTATCCGGTGCGTCTCGGATGCAAGTGAGTAGACTTTTTTGAACTTGCCGAGCACATCGCGACAAATGATCGGTAAAACCGCAGGTCAGAGCTGTGGCGTTTTAGGGCGTGCTTGGCCTCCTGCAAAAAGCCTACTCACTTGGTTTTTCTGCTAGAAGACCGCCACGAGGTAAGGCAACTCCCCCGGGTAGTCGTTGGGGACGTTCTTAAACGACTAGTCAAACAAGAACGTCCCCAATGACTACTTTGCGGGCAGCTAAAAGAGCCCCATTCTAAATTAGCTGCCCCGCCAACACCGCAGGTAGAGCAAAAGTCAGCGAAAGCCCGCCAGAGCGAGCAAGGTGCCTTGAAGCGAGGCGGCATTGACCTTTTGGTCATGCCGTCGAAGCTGAAAGGCAGATTGTCCAAATGCGACCAGCGCAGCGTCGGCCGGTTACGGCGTTTGGTAAAACGCCGTAACCTACACCCGCTCCGCGATCTCGTGGATGAGGTAGTCGGTCTTTTCCCAGCCCAGGCACGGATCGGTGATCGACTTGCCAAAGACGCCGCCGTCGACCGGCTGGTTGCCGTCCTCCAGGTAGGATTCGATCATAAAGCCCTTGACCAGCTTGGAGATGGACTCGTTGCGGCGGCAGCTGTCGAGCACCTCCTTGCAAATGCGATACTGCTCAAGCGGCCGCTTACCCGAGTTGTCGTGGTTGCAGTCGATGACCGCTGCCGGATTGGCATAGCCGGCGTGCTCGGTATAGCGCTCGGCCAGGCGTTCCAGGTGCTCGTAGTGGTAATTGGGGTAGGTGCGGCCATCGAGACCGATGTAGCCACGCATGACGGCGTGTGCGAGCGGATTGCCGTCGCACTCGACCTCCCAGTTGCGGAAGATGAAGCTCTGGTGCGCCTGCGCGGCGTAAATGGAGTTGAGCATAACGGTGGTAGAGCCGGCAGTGGGATTCTTCATGCCGACGGGTACCGAAATGCCGCTCGATACCAGGCGATGCTCCTGGTTCTCGACCGAGCGTGCGCCCACGGCAACATAGCTCAGCAGGTCAACGAGGTACTGGTAATTGGACGGATAGAGCATCTCGTCGGCGGTGAAGAAGCCCGTTTCCTCAATAACGCGCAGGTGCATATGGCGGATGGCCTTGACGCCCTCAAGCAGGTCGTCGGGAGCCTCGGGGTTGGGGTTGTGCAGCAGGCCCTTGTAGCCGGTGCCCTTGGTGCGCGGCTTGTTGGTGTAGACGCGCGGAATGATGATGAGCTTGTCCTTGACCTCCTCGGCGGTTTTAGCCAGTCGGTTCATGTACTCAAGCACCGAATCCTCGCGGTCGGCAGAGCACGGGCCGATGATGAGCACCTTGCGTGCGTCCTCGCCGGTAAAGACTTTGGCGACCTCGGCGTCAAATGCCTGCTTTTTGGCGGTAAGCTCGGCAGAAAGCGGCATTTCCTCGCGGATCTCCATGGGGATCGGCAACTTGCGTTTGAATTCCATGGCCATAGGGGCCTCCTCAATCTATAGAAAGAGCAATAAGCGTATTGTCGAGTGTCCGGAATTATCCGCTGTCGCACGCTAAAGTGCAAGCCCTTGTCACCCCGAAACCTGCCAAAAAGGGACAGGTTTATTTTGGCAGGCTTTATCTGGGGAGACGTCGGCGGATGCCGGGAGCGAGTGGCGCCGCGTGGGGCCCTAAGGCTGTTGTCGGTTCCCCGGGAAACACCCTGTGGGCAAAAAATGCCAAATATGAGTACTGTTGCTAACCTAGTAACATATCTGTCTAGCGAGATAATAGACAAAGTGATAAATATGTTCATTAACGTTGGCAGGCAGAAGCCTGCTAACGGGCGTTTTGATTAATTTGAAGGCGAATAGAGGTAGCGCGCAGAGATGTGGTGTAAGAGGCGGGGCATGCCCCGCCTCTTCTCTTT
>CABUDJ010000044.1 GCA_902490325.1 uncultured Collinsella sp.
TTCATAATGATCTGAGCGCGCGCGAACGGCTCGGGCCTGACGCGCTCGAGCGGCGTCAATAACTATAACGGCCGCCGCGAGACTTATTACAGCAGCAACGTACTCTACCATCACCGCACGGGCGAATGGACGCAGGATTCCGAGGGCTTTTGGCGCGATTCTGATGGTTACTACGTCGTGGCCGCGGGCGATAAGGCCCAAGGCTCCACGTTTACCGGCTCCAAGGGTGAGTGCAAGGTCTATGACTCCGGCTGCGCTGCCGGAACCACCGACTACTATACCGGTTGGTAATCTGCCATAAGCCGATAGGACATGACGGGCGGGCGTCTTTACCGAGCCTTTGGGCAACGTAAGGGCGCCCGTTTTTTGTGCGTGCTTGAGTTAACAGAGCGCTTACCGTGGCAGTACGCCGCGCATATGGGCGCGGGGCACACTAAGTCACGAGAAACAAAGTCTTTCTCGTGGAGGAAGTGGTCTTGTGAACGCTCGAGATATCGCCGTTGCCGCCGTTGCATTGACGCTTGGTTGCCTTGGTCCTACGGCCGCGCTCGTCGTGGGTATGCAGGGGTCTTGTGGGGCTGCCCCTATCGTGGTCGGTGCGTTGATCGCGGCTGCGCTGCTGGGAAGTGCGGGTGTAGTTCTTTGCCGCGATGGCGAGGACGAGGTGCCTGAGTCGCAACGCTAACTGTTGTGAGGTTGCCGCCGGTCATAGACGAAGATGAAAGCCGCCGCAGGGGAAAGGTTCCCTTGCGGCGGCTTTGCTGTTAAGGCTGTTGAATGCGGCGCGTTGGCGCTACCAGCTTACCTCGATATCGCGAATGCGCTGATAGAGCCATTCGTTCTGCGGCACTTGGATATCGTGTTTGGCGGCCAGGCGGCAAATGGTGCCCGCGAATTCCTCGACTTCGGTTTTGCGCCTTGCGATGCGGTCCTGCGCCATCGAGGGCATACCGGCAGGGTCGATCCCCTCGATGAGGTGCACCATCTGCGTCAGGTCTGCCTCGATCAGCTCAATGCCCTCGGCGTTGGCGACCGCAAGCGTCTCTCGCATGGCGGAAACAAAGCAGCGGCGCTGCTCGGAGCCCGGCTCCGTGGCGCTTCCGTAGGTCCCGCCGTAGGCCATGCAGGTCTGTTTGATGCCGTCGTTGAGCATGAGTTTGGCCCACATGCGGTGCGCAATGTCGCTCTCGACGGTATGGGCGATGCCGCAGCGCGTGTAGAGCTCGTCGATTGCGGTGATGGTTGCGGGATCCGTGCCGGCCGCCGCGCCAAAGCGGATTTCGCCCGCATTGGTAAAGGTGAGCGCGCCGTCGAGGAATACGGCGTCCATGCCCTGGCAGATACCCAGGACGGTGTGCTTCCAGCCAAAGCGCTCGGCAGTCTTTTGCTCGCTCGTAATGCCGTTGCACAGCGAGGCGATGAGCGTGTTGGGTCCCACGACGCGCTCCATAGTCTTGAGCGCTTGGTTGAGTCCCGTCGTCTTGACCGTAAGAATGACCAGATCGGCGGGCGTTGCCTCGCTGACGCGGACGGATTTTAGCGCACAGGGCTTGCCGTTGACGGTGAGCGCGTCGCCCGCGTGACGCTCAAAACGGGCGTCATCCATAACGTATTCGACGGCGTCATTGCCGAGGGCCTTGGCAATCATGCTCCCGTAGAGCAGGCCGACGCCGCCCTTGCCGATAAAGGCGACCTTGTTGATCTGCACGTGAATCATCTCCCCATATATAAGGCGCCCGCGTAAGGGGCGCCTGATGGATTGTATGTCGCCGGGACGTTTGGTGAGCGCGCGGGGCTGCTGTTAAGAAAAAGAAACTATTGCGCTGTGCGCTTATGCCGCAGGGCAGACCGCGAAAACGCGTGCGGGATATCCAACGCCATCGCGCACCTTGGGGAAGGTGCAGAAGATGACAGCGCCTGTGGCGGGAAGCTCGTCCAGATGGTCCATGACCTCGATCTGATAACGGTCGACCGAGAGGATGTATTGTTCACCGGGGTAGGGGTAGGCGTCCTCGCGCGTGGTCACGCTCGCCTCCTTTCATCGGGCTTTTTGCTGATGTTAAAGCGGTGTCGTGACGGCTCGATTTCTGCTACGTTACGATACGTTCTCGATTGCGATTCTGATGTGTTTCGGTGGCGTGACGGGTTTGTTTCGCCTTGTCAGGGCTTCGATGGGAGAGGAGGGGCCGTGCAGTATCGCGTTGACCCCAAAAGCGGTAACCGTATCTCGGCGTTGGGGCTGGGGTGCATGAGGTTTTCCGGCGCGCCGGGACGCCCCGATGCGAAGACAGCTGATGCTATCATTTCCCGCGCCGTGGAGCAGGGGATAAATTACCTGGACACGGCGTACCTTTATCCCGGCAACGAGGCATGCGTGGGCGCTTCGCTTGAACGCTTGGGCCTGCGCGACCAGGTTTTGCTCGCGACCAAGCTGCCGCACGCCTCGTGCAAGTGCGCGGAGGATTTCGACCGTTTCTTTGATGAGCAGCTGCGCCGCCTGCGGACTGACCATATCGACTACTACCTCATGCACAACATCACCTCGCCCGCCCAGTGGGAACGCGTGGTGGCGCTGGGTATCGAGGATTGGATTGCGCGCCAAAAGGCTGCGGGGCGTATTCGCCAGATAGGTTTTTCGTACCACGGCAGTGCGGCGGACTTCTTCACGATGCTTGACGCGTATGACTGGGACTTTTGCCAGATCCAGTATAACTACGCTGGAGAGCACTACCAAGCGGGAACGGCGGGACTCATGGCAGCCGCCGAGCGCGGGCTCGCGGTGTTTGTGATGGAGCCGCTTTTGGGTGGACGCCTGGCGGGCAAACTACCTCCGCGGGCCCGCGCCGTGTTCGATGACGTACGCGATCCGTATCTGAAGACGCCGGCTGCTTGGGGCCTTTCGTGGGTGTGGAACCATCCTCAAGTCACGATGCTGCTTTCGGGCATGACCGATACCGCGCAGGTGGATGAGAACGCGGCGCTGGCTGATCGTGCACTGCCGGATTCGATGACGACAGAGCAGCTCGATACCATCGCACGCGTGCTGGGAGAGTTTGAGAAATCGAATCGCGTGCCCTGTACGGGGTGCGGCTACTGCATGCCGTGCCCCAAGGGTATCAATATTCCCGGCTGCTTTGGCGCCTACAACGCGAGCTATGCGCATAGTTGGTTTACGGGGCTGTCTCAATACTTTACGGCGAGCGCGGTGCGGACGAACGAGCCCAAGCTGGTGAGCAACTGCGTCAAGTGCGGCAAATGCGCGCGTCACTGCCCGCAGCACATCGATATTCCCGAGCGTCTCGACGATGTGCGCCGACGTTTCCAGCCTGGCCCCGTAACGGCCGCACTTAAAGCCTTTTGCAAAACGCGCTCCTGATGCCCCTTTTATAACTTGCGGTGGAATAGTTCCTGTTTGCGGCAGAATAGGGGCCAAACAGGAACTATTCCACCGCAACTGAAGGGGGCTGTCGTGGGCCATCGGGATTCATGTGATGATTTGCGTGAGGTTCGTTGGGGCGTTTTGGGCGCTGGGCGCATTTCGCATCGATTCGCATCGTCGCTCAAGGAGGTGGACGGGGCACGGCTTGTGGCTGCCGCCGGTCGCACTCCTTCGCATGTTGAGGAGTTTTGCAGGGCGTTTTCGATTGATGCCGCGCACAGTTATGCCACGGCTGACGATAGCGGCGATGCGGCTTATGATGCGTTGATTGCCGACCCCGATGTCGACGTAATCTACTTGGCTCTTCCGCATGGCATGCATGCGCGTTGGGCCTGTCGCGCGCTGCGCGCCGGAAAGGCCGTGCTGTGCGAAAAGCCGGCCGTTTTGAATGAAGAAGAGGCCTATGTGATCGCCTCGGTTTCCCGTGAGTGCGGCGTGCTGTTTATGGAGGCGATGAAAAATCGGTTTTGCCCGATGCGCACTCGCGTGAAGGACTTGCTTGCGTCGGGCGAGCTCGGCCGTATCGTCTCGATTGAAAGCGTGCAAAAACTCGATTATGGTGAGCCCCCTTCGAGTTATCTGCTCGACCCGTTGCAGGGTGGCTGTCTATATGACATGGGCTGCTATGCGGTCGGGTGGTTTGAGGATCTACTTGCGGGTGCGTGCGATGTTTCGTCTCGTGAAGTTCGCTGGCGTGACGGATCGGGCGGCCGCGTCGATTGGGCCGACGAGATCCATATGAGTGTCGGCGGTATACCCATTCATATGGTGTGCGACGGCAAAGCAGCATATGAAAGCCGCTTAACGATTGCCTGCGAGCGGGGCTCGTTGGAAATCGACCGTCTCCATCGCCCCGAGCTCGCCCATGTGAAGTATTCCGACGGGCGAACGCTCGAAATAAATGCCCCGTTTGAGGTCGATGATTTCTACGGCGAAATCCAGCATGCGACCCAGCTCATCCGGGCGGGGAAACTCGAGAGTCCCGTCATGCCCCTTGCCGCCACACAGCGCTGCGCGCGCATTATCGATGCAATCCGTCTAGCCCTCTAGGCTTGGCGCTGACGCGTAGGGGATCATGACGCTGGCGCCCGTAGCCGTAGTGCTTGGCGGCCCGCATCTCTGATGCCCCTTTTATAAGTTGCGGTGGAATACGGTCTATTTGCGCCAAAATAAGGCACCAATAGACCGTATTTCACCGCAACTGATGAGGGGGAGCTGGAGATGCTGACGATTGGGTGCCATCTTTCGACGACGAAGGGCTATCGGGCGATGGGGGAGACGGCGCTATCCATTGGCGCCAATACCTTTGCATTCTTTACGCGCAACCCGCGCGGCGGCAAGGCGAAAGATCTTGACATGTATGACGTGGCGGCCCTGCGCGAGCTTATGGAGCAAAACGACTTTGGCCCGCTCGTGGCTCATGCCCCGTATACCTATAACCCCTGCTCGGCCAAAGAGCGGGCGCGCGAGTTTGCCCTGGAGGCCATGGCAGAGGACCTGCGGCGCATGGAGGCGCTGCCCGGCAACTACTACAATTTCCATCCCGGTGCGCATGTGGGGCAGGGCCCCGACGCCGGTATTCAGATGATCGTCGACACCCTGTGCCAGGTGATGTTTGAGGGGCAGCAGACGACGGTGCTGCTCGAGACCATGGCGGGAAAGGGTACCGAGGTGGGCCGCAGCTTTGAAGAGCTGGCGCGCATTATCGAGGGCGTTGCCGACAAGCGCCCCGAGCTGTCGGCCAAGCTGGGCGTGTGTCTGGACACCTGCCATGTGAGCGATGCCGGCTACGACATCATCCATGATCTGGACGGCGTACTCGACGAGTTCGACCGCGTGGTGGGTATCGAGCGCCTGCGCGCCGTGCACATCAATGACTCCAAGAATCCCTGCGGCGCCCATAAGGACCGCCACGAATGCATCGGTAAGGGCTATCTGGGTAGTGAAGAGTTTGGCGGCGGTATGCAGGTTATGCAGAATATTGTATCGAATAGCCGCTTGCGCGCATTGCCATTCATTTTGGAGACACCGAACGAACTTGCAGGTTATGCGGCTGAAATCAAACTGTTAAGGTCGTTACAGCAGTAATGACTGTCACAAAGTGGAGTGTTCCATTCACGTTATGGGTTTGTTTCAATCAGTTTTCTAATTGCAGATTCTCCCAAGCGGGTGCATAATAGCCATCAGTTTTTGCAGACCTCTGAATCAAACGGGGTCACCGGAAGGAGACTGATTATGAAGCTGAAGAAGCTTGGCGCATTTGCCGCCACGGGCGCCATGGCGCTCGCCCTCGCACTGACGGGCTGCGGCTCGTCCAACGCCACCTCTGGTTCTGATGCCGGTTCCAGCAGCTCTGACGACGCTAAGGTCGAGAAGGTCGACGGCTCCAAGGAGTACGCGCTCGTCAAGGACGGTACGCTGACCGTCGGCACCTCTGCCGAGTACGCGCCGTTTGAGTACAAGGATGACAACGGCGATTATCAGGGCTTTGACCTTGAGCTCATCAAGGCTATCGGCGACAAGCTGGGCCTGGATGTCGAGTACGTCAACAATGACTTCGACACACTCGTACCCGGTGTCGCTTCGGGCGCTAAGTACGACGTCTCCATCGCGGCTATCACCGACACGCCCGAGCGTGAGAAGGAAGTCACTTTCTCCGATTCCTACTACATGGACGATCAAGCTATCGTGACCAAGGTCGATAATACCGACATCACGGCCGATAACTACAGCGAGAAGCTCAACAATGCCGACGCTACCATCATCGTCCAGTCTGGCTCGACCGCCGAGGCCTTTGCCCAGGAGAACTTCCCCAAGGCCAAGATCGTCCCCTACAAGGACGCCACCGAGTGCTTCAGCGCCCTGCAGTCCGATAAGGGCGACGCCGTAGTCACCAACCGCTCCGTTGCCAGCCAGCTGACCGCCGAGCAGTTCAACACCTGCCAGACCATCAAGCAGATCAGCACCGGCGAGGAGTACGCCATCGCCATCAACCAGGGCAACACCAAGCTCAAGGACGACATCAACCAGGCCATCAAGGACCTGACCGACGACGGTACCGTCGACGCCCTCATGGCTAAGTACAACATCAAGTAAAATAGCTACTTGATTGTGCGCAGGCCCTTTCCGTTTTGGCGGAGAGGGCCTTTGCGCTTCTCTTGACGGAGAGCATTTCCGTCTCGTTTTGCCGGCAACTTCTACGATAGGAGCCACCTTGTCTCGACTGAACAAAGGGGCCGCGGAGCAGCGTTTTCCACTGCCCGCCTTGCTCCAAAAGCTAGCCTGCGTCATGGCCGTGGCGCTCGCGCTGGTGTGTGCGGGGGCATATGCGCCCACGACCGCCCAGGCGCTTGAGACCGCAAAGATTACCGCCCGACCCAATACCGGTTCGGGTAGCGCTGTGGTCGGCGGTACCGAGACGCGCATCACCTGGGAAGTTCAGGCCGATGCCGACGAGGAACTGAGCGGTCTTTCGCTGACGTTTGTCGACGGCACGACGTTTGGTACCGATGACACGCGATTGACGATGCTCTCGGGCGAGGACCTCATGGATCGTACGCCCATGAAGCCCACGTGCAAGGCTGACGGCCAGACGCTCAAGATCGACTTTGGCGAGACGGCGCCTGCCGGCGGCTTTTTCCGTGTCGAGGTCTACGGCGTGACCTTCCCCGTCGAGGGCGGCGATGAGGCCTTTAGCGGCACCTACACTTTGGCCGATGGTTCGACCAAGAAGATCTCCAAGATTCCTTCCGTCGAGATTAAGGGCGTGACGGCATTCGATAACTTCCTGGCCGACCTTAAGGAGCAGCCGTGGGTCGAGGCATGGAATTCCAACATGTTCCTTCGCCTGTTCCTGAACCCGGTCATTTTGGTCCAGAGCCTGCCGATCGTCTTCAAAGGCTTCCTCATGTCGCTCTCGATCGTGCTCGTGGCGTTTCCGCTGGCAATTCCCTTTGGCTTTGCCTTGTCGCTCATGCGCATCTCCAAGTCGCGCATCCTTCGTTGCCTTGCCGGCATTTATGTGAATATCATCCGTGGTACGCCGGCGTTCCTGCA
Organism: uncultured Collinsella sp.; assembly: GCA_902490325.1. GTDB lineage: Bacteria > Actinomycetota > Coriobacteriia > Coriobacteriales > Coriobacteriaceae > Collinsella. The sequence goes on from CABUDJ010000044.1 coordinate 7,496, forward strand.
GATCTACATCGCGTTCTTTGGCCTGCCGCTTGCCGGCGTCAAGGTGGACGACTATGTGTTGGGCGTCATCGTCATGGCCATGAACTCGTCCGCCTACCTGTGCGAGATCTTCCGCGCCGGTATTCAGTCGATCCCCAAGGGTCAAAACGAGGCCGCTCGCTCGCTGGGCATGAATGCCTTCCAGACGCTGCTCTACGTTATGATTCCGCAGACGTTCCGCAATGTCCTGCCTACGCTGACCAGCGAGTTTATCCTGCTTTACAAGGATACGTCGCTGCTCGCGGCCGTGGGCGTGGTCGAGATCGTCATGAACGCCCGCACCATCGTGGCCACGACGGGCTCCATCACGCCGTATGTGGTTGCCGCCCTGTTCTATCTGGTCATCACCCTGCCGCTTGCACGCTTGGTGAGCGGTCTTGAGGCGAGGCTTTTGGGCACGGCCGAAACCAAAAAGAAGCGTCCCACCAAGAGCGCCGGACAGGTTGTCGCGACGCCCGCCGACCATATCGCTGGTCTGTAAGGAGGTTCTATTATGAGCGAAACCAATAACTCGAACGAGGTCGTCGTCAGCATCAAGAATCTCCAGAAGGCCTTTGGCGATAACGTGGTCCTGCGCGATATCGATCTGGATGTGCACAAGGGCGAGGTCGTCGTAGTCCTGGGTCCTTCGGGCTCGGGCAAGTCGACGATGCTTCGCTGCATCAATCGTCTGGAGCATCCCACGAGCGGCTCGATCATCGTTGAGGGCGTGGATGTGTGCGCCAAGGGTGTCGACCTCAACAAAGTGCGCACGCACTTGGGCATGGTCTTTCAGCAGTTCAACCTGTTCCCGCACCTGTCAGTCAAAAAGAACGTCATGCTCGCGCAGCAAAAGGTGCTCAAGCGCAGCAAGGAAGAGGCCGAGAAGATCGCCATCGAGGAGCTGACCAAGGTTGGCCTGTCCGAGCGCATTGACTTTATGCCGAGCCAGCTCTCGGGCGGTCAGCAACAGCGCGTGGCGATCGCCCGCGCCCTGTCGATGAATCCTCACGTCATGCTCTTTGACGAGGCCACGTCGGCGCTCGACCCCGAGCTGGTTCGCGACGTTCTGGGTGTCATGCGCGATCTTGCACGTGACGGTATGACCATGATCGTGGTGACGCACGAGATGGGCTTTGCCCGCGATGTCGCCGACCGCGTGGTCTTTATGGACGGCGGCGTTATCGTGGAAGAGGGTACGCCGAGCGAGGTCTTCGACCACCCCAAGAGCGAACGCACCAAGGCGTTCTTGGGCAATATCTCGTAGCCGCTTTATATGACTGACATAGCAGAAAACGGGAGCCGGATGTGATCCGGCTCCCGTTTTTGTTGGGACGCGAATGTGTTTTGGTGCAGAGCGCGTTGCGGGCGGAGCTCATTGCCGCTAGGCGAGCTCGGCTCCAAGGGCGCGGCAGGCCGCCTCGCCCTCATCGTCGGGCGCATCGTAGCAAATGACGGAATCGACGACGTTGACGCCCGCCTCGTCGGCATCGGCCTTCCAGTTGTCCATCCACTCGCCCTCGGCCCACGAGTAGGAGCCAAAGAGGACGACCTTCTTATCGCCGAGGGTCTCCTTGACCTCGTCCCACATAGGCTGGAACTCGTCATACTCAAGCTCCTCGGAACCCATGGCGGGGCAGCCGAAGGCAATGGCGTCATAGCCGGCGGCCTTGTCTGCGGAGAAGTCGGCGCAGGAGATGACCTCTGCCTCGGCGCCGGCATCGGTTGCGCCCTCGGCGACGAGGTTTGCCATGGCCTCGGTGTTGCCCGTGCCACTCCAGTAGACGACTGCGATCTTGCTCATATGTTTTCCTTTCGGTTGTGCGGCGTGCGGCCGCGATTTGCATGCTCTATCGGGTTGCCTGGACAAGTTGTCCCAGGGTGCAACCCTGTTGATAGATGTAGGTAAGGTATTGCGTGCATGCGCGATAGGAATCGAAGGTCGTGAGCGCCTGCTCAACGTTTGTGTATACCTTCCATGCGCCAAAGACCTTATAGTTTTCGCCGTGCTGGACGATAAACTGATGGACATCTTCGTAGGGATAGCCCAAAAAATAGCCAATTTCGTGGGGGAACTCGCACATGCACCCCGTATCGCAGTGCCTATTTCGCGCGAGTGCGCAGACGCTGCCGTCATAGGCGCTTTCTGCGGCATTGCTGCTTGCCAGTGTGATGCGCGCGGCGAGATGCACCAGCGATGCGGGCAGGTTGTGGACATCGTAACCTTCGGCGGCAAGCGCCGTCGTGGCGCGGGGGTCGGAGAGGTATCGCATGAGGTCCGCAGGGCGGTACACATAGATGAGCGCTCCGCAGGGGCGCCAGACCAAAACGCTCATATGGATCCCGAGTGGCTGGAGCTCGCGGTTGCATTGGGCTATGACGGCGAGCAGGCGAGAGCGTCGCCCTTCGATATGGGCGGCGCCGGGTTTTCCGTTTTGGTTGGCGTAAACGCCGGGATAGGTAAAGAGCGAAGCCGGCTTGATACCTGCGAGCGTAGGGGAGCAGTTGCGCACGACAGCCGTTTGGTATGTTGGGATGTCAATGGTTCGAGTCACGATGCTCCTTTCGGGTCCTCAGTCGTTAGCCTAGGAAAACTTATACACGAAAGTAAGCCATGGTCAACAAAAAAGTTTGAAGAGGGAAACTAATTGACCGAACGGACACGATTTTGGGTTAAGATGAGGACACCCCATGGGGGTATCTAGATAGTGCTACTTGAAAGGGGAACGCATGAGCGACTTGCTCAACCCTGCGAATCTCATCGTGTTGGCCGTCATTGCCGTCGGCATGTTTTTTGGACTGCGTCGCATTGTCGCTTCGACACACGGAAAGAGCTGCTGCAGCGATGGCGCGAGCGGTAAGAAGGCCAAAAAGGTTGTTGTGGTGGATACCGATGCATCGCACTATCCCTATAGCGATGAGCTACTCATCGGCGGCATGAGCTGTGACGGCTGCGCTCAGAACGTAGCCAATGCCCTCAATGCGCTGGATGGCGTGTGGGCAACGGTGACGTATGCGGACCACACAGCGCGCGTGCGCTCCAAGCGGCCGATCGATCGCGGTGTCCTTGAGGCTGCCGTGAGAGATGCGGGTTACTACGTCATGACGCTGTAGGCCTTGCCTTGGATGCGCGTCCTTGTCTAGGCTCGTCCGCGTAGCTCGATGTCCTGGATGTCGTCGAAGTCGATGGCGATATCTTTGAGCTTGAGGAGTTTGAAAGCAGGGAGCGCCTCGTCGAGGATGCCGGTGCGGCTGCGATAGCCGTATGTATCGTAATAGGTGACACGAACCAAGTCGCCGCGCTTGAGGCCCTCGAGCTTTTTCGAAAGTTCGAGGGCTTTTTCTTCTGTGAGTTCGCATTTTGGCTCGGCGGTGATCTCTTGTTTACGCACGAGCTCGTAGTATCCCGTGAGGGCGGCAAAGGGCATAAACTGCGCGGCACGGCCGGCACGGACGGTGCCGTTGGCGGTGAGCCTGGGGTCGGCGGAGCGACGTCTTCCCTCGGGGTCCGCTAGGCGTTCAAAAGGTGTCGGTGGCCGCATCGGCTGTTGTTGGGACTTAGGCACGATGTCCTCCTACCTGATCGTTGCGTTCGCGCGCGGTGGCGCCGGCGGTAAAGCTTAATCCCTTGACCAGGGCGTTCTTGCCGTACTTGCCTTTCACGGCCAGGACGGCGCGCGCCAGGTCGCGCTCGCGTTCATCGGCCTCGACATCGCTAAACAGGTCGATGGTGGCAAATTCCTCGGGCATGAGGTTGCCAAATCCCAGGTTGATGCGCTTGACCGGTCGTTTGGGATCGACCGTTTGTGCCCAAAGGTCATCGAAATACCCCATGATCTTCTTAAACGAATTAGTGCGCTCGGGCAGCTTGCGGGATGCATTGGAATGCGCAAAGAGCGCGGCATAGCCACCACGCGGCTTGCCACCGTGCTCTCCCACAAAGATGCCGTCGATCGCCTGCGCCTCTCGCACCAAACGCCGGCGCTCGTCATCGCGCTGGACGGGCCTGGGCGCGCGGGGCGCGAGTTCGGGGCCGTCGGTCGCTGCGGGCTCGATGCCCGAGGTGCTCGAGCGCAGGTGCCCGCAGCCGTCTATGTACTGCGCGGTGCCGCTGGCATCGAGTCGGCGTATGTCGGCGCGTTCGCTCGCATAGCCTACAAAGAGCGAGATGCTGTCGCACACCACGTGCTTGTCGATTAAGTCCAGCACAGCGGCATCGACCATCTCGCGCAAGACGGTGTAAGCCTGCTCGTAGGCATAGCCCTTCGAGAGGACCTGCCCCGTGGTGGTTGAGGTCGCTTGCGGACGATAGGCTTGGATGTCGGCGATGGTTGTCGGCTCGCGACCAAAGGCGTGGTCGATAAGATACTCGGCATTGACGCCGAGCTCGTCGTAGAGCAGGTTTTCGTCGAGTGCGGCGACCCCCATCAGGTCGTAGACGCCGTACTTCTCGAGGCGGGCCGCCACGCCGGGGCCGATACCCCAGATGTCGGTGATAGGGCGGTGAGGCCAGATCTCCTTGCGGAAGGTCTCGTCGTCGAGTACGCCGATGCGGCTGGCTACGTGCTTGGCGGTGATGTCGAGTGCAACCTTGGCCTGAAATAGGTTGGGGCCGATGCCGACCGTTGCTGTGATGCCGGTGCGCTCCAGGACCTCGTCGCGCAGCATGCAGGCGAAGCCTTCGGCATCGGTGTGATAGAGATCCAGATAGGGCGTTACGTCGATGAAGCACTCGTCGATTGAGTAGACGTGCACGTCCTGCGGGCTGACGTATTCAAGGTAGATGCCGTAGATCTGCGCCGACACCTCCATGTAGTGCTGCATGCGCGGCACGGCCTTGATGTAGTCGATGCCATCGGGGATCTCGAACAGTCGACAGCGGTTGTGAATCCCTAAGTCCTTCATGGCCTGTGTGATGGCGAGGCAGATGGTCGTGCGTCCGCGCGATTCATCGGCAACAACCAGGTTGGTGGTGAGTGGATCGAGCCCACGGTCGACGCATTCGACGCTGGCGTAAAACGTCTTGAGGTCGATGCAGATATAGGTGTGCTGCTCGTGCGCCATCCGTGCCCCTCTATCAAACACATGTTCCTATCGAATACCTGTTCGATAATACCCGCTCGACCGGACACCGTCAAAACGTGCCAAAAAAGGGACTGGTTTATTTTGGTCGGTAAAACGCTTGACCTGCCAAAACAAACCTGTCCCTTTTTGGTCGGTTTTTAACGCAGCCCTAAAGAGCGCGAAACAGCTCGGAAAAGCTCGCTTCGTAGCATGAGCCTAACGATCGATACCACCATAAAGCATGGAAGGGTTGTGGGGATAATGGTCAACTATGGGTTTGGAATGCCGACGCGCTTGGTTGCGGATGGGGACGTGGCTCGCTGGTGTGGACGGTTGGTCGCCCACTACGGTGGCACCAAGGCGCTGGTTGTGCTGGGAGGCGACAAGCACACGCGTGACGAGCTTGTCTCGGCGGCACTTGGTTCGCTCGACCGCGCCCTGCTCGAACGCGTGCTCTTTCGTTGCGGCTCGGTCGGCGGCGACGGGGGAGACGAGCTGGTCGACGAGGCCGTAGCCCTGGCGACCGATGAGGGCGTGGACTTTGTCCTGGCGATTGGCGATGCCGATACTGCTGGCTTTGCGCGCGAGCTCGCGCGGCGCATGGCGGCGCTCGATGCCGGCGAAGACGGCTTTGTGCCTTATGGATGCATTGTCTCGGAGGGCAAGGTGCCTGCTGTCGTGGGCGCCGGCGAGGCTCCCGTTTTTGCCATTATCGCGCCCGAACTTCTGAAGGGCATCGGGTCTCCTCTGCGTGAGTTGCTCGGTAGCGTCTGCGCTGCGGCCTAATATTTGGCATAAAGGGATAGGTTGTTTTTGATTGGTAAAGCGTTTGACCTGCCAAATTAAACCTGTCCCTTTTTGGTCGGCTGCCGTTTGGGGGCGGATTGGCAACGCTCGCTGATTGTAGTCTTGACCTGCGCTAGAATAGTGGCATCTGAATGTCCGGGCGCATGGAGGCGTGCGCCCGTATGCTGAGGAGGACTCTATGGCAACTGTTGCCGCACCTATCGATGCTACGTCGACTGCCGCTTGGAAGGCGCTCGAGGCTCATCAGGAGAAGCTCGAGGCCGATGGTATCGACCTCAAGGCCTGGTTCGCTGCTGACGCCGACCGCGTGAACAAGCTGAGCTTTGACGCCGGTGACCTGCACTTCGATCTGTCGAAGAACCTGGTGACCGATGAGACCGTCAAGCTGCTGTGCGATCTTGCCCGCGAGGTGAAGCTCGAGGAGCGCCGCGACGCCATGTTCTCTGGCGAGCACATCAACACTACCGAGGACCGCGCTGTCCTGCACACCGCGCTGCGCCGCCCGGCAAGCGAGAAGGGCCAGCTCATCGTCGACGGCCAGGACGTCGTCGCCGACGTGCACGAGGTCCTCGACCGCATGTATGCCTTCGCCGAGCGCGTGCGCTCCGGTGAGTGGAAGGGCGTTACCGGCAAGAAGATCGAGCATCTGGTGTCCATCGGCATCGGCGGCTCCGACCTGGGCCCGGTCATGGCCTACGAGGCTCTGCGTCCCTATGCCGACGCCGGTATCGACTGCCGCTACATCTCCAACATCGACCCCAACGACCAGGCCGAGAAGCTTAAGGGCCTGGATCCCGAGACCACGCTCGTAATCATCGTCTCCAAGACCTTCACCACGCTCGAGACCCTCACCAACGCCCGCGAGGTCAAGACCTGGATGCTCGAGCAGCTCAAGGCTCAGGGCGCCATCGACGGCTCCGATGAGCAGAACGCCGAGGCCGTGGCAAAGCACTTCGTCGCCGTTTCCACCGCACTCGAGAAGGTTGAGGCCTTCGGTATCGACCCCGCCAACGCCTTCGGTTTCTGGAACTGGGTTGGCGGCCGCTATTCCGTTGACTCCGCCGTGGGCCTGTCGCTGATCGTCGTGCTTGGCCCCGAGCGCTTCCAGCAGTTCCTCGAGGGCTTCCACGCCATCGACGAGTACTTCTGCAACACCCCGCTCGAGAACAACGCCGTCGCGCTAATGGGCCTGCTCAACGTTTGGTACGTCAACTTCTTCGGTTCCAAGAGCCACGCCGTGCTGCCGTACTGCCAGTATCTGCACCGTTTCCCGGCCTACCTGCAGCAGCTCACCATGGAGTCCAACGGCAAGCACGTCCGCTGGGACGGCAGCGCCGTGACCTCCGACACCGGTGAGATCTTCTGGGGCGAGCCCGGCACCAACGGCCAGCATGCCTTCTACCAGCTGCTGCACCAGGGCACCGTGGTGGTTCCGGCCGATTTCATCGCCTTTGCCAATACCGCCAACCCTGCGACCGATAGCGGTCAGGACGTGCATGAGCTGTTCTTGGGCAACTTCCTGGCCCAGACCAAGGCACTCGCCTTTGGTAAGACGGCCGATGAGGTGCGCGCCGAGGGCACGCCCGAGCAGATCGTCCCGGCCCGCTGCTTTGAGGGCAACCGTCCGACGACCTCGATTTTTGGCGACACGCTGACCCCGTTCGCGCTCGGCGAGCTCATCGCCCTGTACGAGCACATCACGTTTGTCGAGGGCACGGTCTGGGGCATCGACTCCTACGACCAGTGGGGCGTCGAGCTGGGCAAGCAGCTTGCCAAGCAGATCACCCCGGCCTTCCACGACGACGCCGCCAAGGCCGAGCAGGACGCTTCGACTCAGGCGCTCATCGAGTTCTACCGCGCGCATCGCAAGTAGTCGCTGCTGTTAACGCATCGCGCCTTATAGTCAGGGGCCCGTATCCTATCGGATGCGGGCCCCTTTGCTTTGCCGTGGTCCCGGGGCGCACGGCCTTTGTGGAACATCGCCGGGGCGCCGCACGCTGCGAGAACCCTGCGCCTAGATCTCGGCCTCCGCATGGCCTCGCTGCGCCTCGGGCAGCTCCCCGTAGAGCGGATGGTCTTCGAGCCTAAAGCGCTCGACCTGTTCGGGAGTGCGACCGCGTACAAAGAGCCACGAGCGATCAATCGGCGTCGCCATGAGCGTGCTGGGCAGCGCGTCGGCGCGGTCGGAAAACACCCGGGCACTCTCGGGATCCTGGAACGCCAGCACCAGATGCGTGTCGCAGTTGCCCATGATGGAGCGTGCGCGTGCCTCGCCATAGAGCGCATCGAGCTGGTTGGTCGACTGCAGCAGCAGCGTTGCCCAGATGTTGCGGCTTCGGATAATCGAGAGCACGTTGTCGATCTGGGGGATCTGCAGATTTGCGAAGTCATCGAGCATAAAGCGCACGGGCACGGGCAGGCTGCCGTCGGGCTGCCTATCGGCCTCACGAATGAGGCCCATAAACGCCTGCGAAATAAAGAGGCCGGTCAGCGGATCGAGATTGCGGTCAATATCGCTCACGGTTACAAACAGGGCGCAGGGGGTGTGTCCCATGGAAGCGAAGTCCACCTGATGACACTCACGATAGAGCTGTGCCGCACCGTCGAATCCCAGACACATGACCTTTTCGGCAAGGATGCCGACGATGCTCGCGTGCATGCGCTCGGCATTTTGCGTAATGGCGTAGCGCCGCCATAGCGAGAGGGCATAGCTTTGGGGGTCGGTCGTGATCAGGTCGTCAAACAATCGACTCGTGGCACCGTCCTGCAGGTGCTCGATCAGCTTGATGACCGAGCTGATCGTCTGCTCGTCGGCGGGTAGCTGTTCGGTGACGTAGGCGATAAGACACGACAGCAGGTTTGCCGCCGCATGATCCCAAAAAGGCTGGTTGTTGTCCTCGATGGGGCAGATGGCCTTTGCCACCGAGAGGATGTCCTGCTGGTTGAGCCTGCCGTCCGCCTTGCGGCGAATGTGCCTCAGGGGGTTGTAGCCGCAGCGCTCGATGCCGGGCGCAAGGGCCGGGACGGTGTTGAGGTCGGCGAAGTTGAGACAATGCACGCGGTAACCGTGGGCTGCCAGCACGGGTCCCACTTCGCGACAGAGCGTGCCTTTGGTGTCGAGCACGATGTAGCTTGCGTTCATTTGCAGCAGGTTGGGCTTGAGGACGTTTCGGGTCTTGCCGGCTCCCGAGGGGCCGATCACAAGTGCGTTGTTGTTGAGTCCCGTTTGGCGGGTGTCGCAGGAAAGCGTTCGATCCTTGGCGAGGACGGTGGACGATGCGGACTTAGATGCGGCGAGGCGGCTGGCGAGGTTAGACATGGGCGACCTCCTTGGTGGTCGAGAGGATTTCGTGGGCAAAGCCGAGCTCGACGGCGCGCTCGGCCGAAAGGTAGGTGTCTTTTGCAGTGAGGGACTGGATGCGCTTGGGCGTGAGGCCGCTGCGGTCCGAGAAGATTTGCGTGAGGGTCTTGCGGGTCTGCATGAGACGCCGGCTGGTTTCTTGCAGCGCAAGTGCCGAGCCGCCTGCCCCCTGGGGGATCAGCGGGTCGTGAATCATGAGCTCTGCATGGGGCGCCATACGGCGATCGTCGCCGCCCATAAAGATCACGGCGCCCATGGACGCGGCGAATTCCAGACAGACGGTGCGGATGGGGCACGATGCGAGGCGCATGGCGTCATAGATCGCAAGGCCCGATCGCACGCTTCCGCCGGCGCTGGCGACAAATATGGTGATGGGGCGGCTGGGGTCGGTGGCATCGAGCAGGCGGATCTGCTGGCATAGGTCGTGGGCCATCGGGGTTTCGATGTTTCCCATGACGGAGAGCTCGCGACGGGCGAGCATCTCATCGTAAATGCTGGTGAGCGTGATGCCTCGGGCGGATTCACGCATGGTGAGGGGGCTGATGATGGGGGAATGATTGGTGTCCATGAGGACTCCTTTCTGTTGGTTGTGTTGTGGAATAGGATTGTTGCCCGCGGAGGGGCTGGCGGGCTACAGGGTTCGTCCGAGCCTGAGATCGAGCTCGGTTGTGGGGCAGACTGCCTGTTCGTGCGGCTCGCAAGCGCCAAGGGCTCCAAAGCGATAGAGCGTTACGGCGGGCTATTTGAGGGCTATCTCGC
>CABUDJ010000045.1 GCA_902490325.1 uncultured Collinsella sp.
TTCCCCACTTCAACGGACATAAGAGTTGGGTGTCGCGCTGCGCTAAAAACGCGCCACTGGCGCGTTTTCTTTACGCTCCGCGCCCTGGCGGGTTCGAATCCCTCCTCCTGCGCGTTATTGAAATGTGCCCAAAAAGAAAAAAGCCCCATTGCTGGGGCTTATGCCATCTAATGGCGGAGGAGGAGGGATTCGAACCCTCGTGACCTTATACAGGCCAAACGGTTTTCGAGACCGCCGCATTCAACCACTCTGCCACCCCTCCGCGTGGGGTAAAAACAAAGCAGGCTCGAAGGCCTGCTTTGGAATTAACTGGCGGAGAGTCAGGGATTTGAACCCTGGAGACGCTTTTGACGCCTACACGATTTCCAATCGTGCTCCTTCGGCCACTCGGACAACTCTCCGTTAAATGCGAAAGTTAGTATACACGAGGAATCGTAAGGTGCAAGCCGAAAACTTAGCATTTTTTGATCCACAGCGTCTCGTGCTGTGCCTAAAACGCGCGGCGCATGCAGTCTGACCAGCAAAATCATGCTTAGCGAATTGTTCAAAAAAGGACTTTATAGACCACGAGCAAACGAATTTAAAATCTTTTTGGCGATCAATTAGACCACTGGTATGCATTTTGCGACCACAACCATGCGCCCGTTGACCTGCGACTTGGCTCAGCTTGTCCTCACGGCACCGTATCTTGTCCACAGATCCGTCAAGCTTTTGGTCAGCATTTGGTTGGAATGCGCATGAAACGTCGTGCGAGTATGGGCATATGTGGAGGTCATGAGGTTGTAGCTGCATATTCTTGCAGCCTAGGAGGTTGAAAGATATTATTACCAAGTCTTTTCCTGCTTCAGGCGCACCTTCACGACCTGAAGCCACATTTGCCCAGAGGAGGTGACAATATGAAGGCTTATGAACTGCTGTTCTTTGTTGACCCGTCGCTCGACCCCGAGACTCGTCTCGCTGTTATGAAGCGTATCGATACCACGATCGCTGAGGGCGCTGGCAAGGTCGACTCCGTTGACGAGTGGGGCAAGCGCAAGCTCGCCTACGAGATCAACGACCTCACCGATGGTGACTACACCCTCATCAACTTCCACGCAGATCCTACCCAGATCGCCGAGCTTGATCGCGTCCTGCGCATCACCGACGCTGTGGTCCGCCACATGATCGTCCGTCGCGACGACCAGGAGTAAGACTGTCGTTTTGGACTGGGCTTGTGCCCCAAGAGGAAGTAGTGAGTTATGAGCATCAATCGAGTGAACATCACCGGTAACCTCACCCGCGATCCCGAGCTGCGCGCCACCGCCGGCGGAACCCAGGTTCTGTCCTTTGGCGTCGCCGTGAACGATCGTCGCCGTAACGCGCAGACTGGCGAGTGGGAGGACTATCCCAACTTTGTCGACTGCACCATGTTCGGCACCCGCGCCGAGGCCGTGAGCCGTTTCCTGGCAAAGGGAAACAAGGTCGCGATCGAGGGCAAGCTGCGCTACAGCTCTTGGGAGCGCGACGGCCAGCGCCGGAGCAAGCTTGAGGTCATCGTCGATGAGATCGAGTTTATGAGCTCCCGTGGTGGCCAGGGTGGCTACGATCAGGGCGGTTACGCCCCCGCAGCTCCCGCGCCCGCAGCACGTCCTGCCGCACCGGTGGCTACGCCGCCCGCGGTCGACGTCTACGATGAAGACATCCCGTTCTAAGGGTTGTTCACCTATTTTTGAGTGAGAGGCGGCTTCGGTTCGCCGAAGTTGCCAAACGAAAGGTATTTTGACATGGCTAATGATTTTTCTGCACGTCAGCCGCGTCGTAAGTACTGCCAGTTCTGCAAGGAGAACACTGAGTTCATCGACTATAAGGACACTCAGCTTCTCCGTAAGTACATGACCGACCGTGGCAAGATCAAGCCCCGTCGCGTCACTGGCGCTTGCACGCAGCATCAGCATGACATCGCCAACGCCATCAAGCGCGCCCGCGAGATGGCTCTCCTGCCGTACACCGTCCCCGTGGTTTCCTCTCGTGGCAACCGCGACCGCGGCTAAGAAGGGAGACGCATCATGAAGGTTATTCTTCTCGATGAGATCAAGGGCAAGGGCGGCGAGGGTGACGTCGTAGAGGTCGCTCAGGGTTACGCTGAGAACTTCCTGTTCCCCAAGAAGCTCGCCGTTGCCGCCACCAAGGGCAACCTCAAGCAGCTTGACGAGCGTCGCAACAACATCGCCAAGCGCGAGGCCGTCCGTCTGGCTACCGCCAATGAGACCAAGGCTGCCTTCGAGGGCAAGACGGTCACCGTTGACGTCAAGGTCGGCGACGAGGGCATCCTCTTTGGCTCCGTTACCGCCGCTATGGTCGCTGACGCCATCAAGGCTCAGCTCGGTATGGACATCGACCGCAAGCGCGTCGAGCTCGGTAAGCCCATCAAGGTTGCCGGTGCCCACACCGTTGCCATCTCGCTGTACCGCGAGATCAAGGCCGAGGTTGTCGTTCTCGTCGGCGTTACCGCCGAGGAGCTCGCTGCCGAGGCTGAGGTCGAGGAGGCCGCTGAGGTCGCCGAGGCCGAGACCGCCGAGGTCGAGACTGAGGCTGCTGCCGAGTAGCATTTGCTGCAACGCAACAATCTTGTTCTAAGAAGGGCGCTCTGGGAAACCAGGGCGCCCTTTTGTTTTTTGCGCTGAGTGAGTGTCATGGTGAACGTTGCGTCGAAGTCCTATATACAGGACCGTTCATCCGTTTGGTTCGGTGATGATTGGCGGCGCGCGGCGCGTTTTGGGACCGTGGCTGATACTATGGATGCTCGCAAGCGATATGAATGAGGATGCTCATGGCATATGACGATAGGGAGACGGGGCTGACGGTCGAGGACCGCGGCTCAAAGTTGGGTCTTCCCCAAAACCAAGATGCAGAGGCCAATGTACTGGCCGCTATGCTGCTATCGCCCGAGGTGGTCGAAGAGGCCCAGGTCGAGCTGCAGCCCGATGACTTCTACCGGCCCATTCATAAGACCATCTACACCGCGATGGTCGATATGTACAACAGCCGCATTCCCATCGACTCCATCTCGCTGATCGATTACCTGCGAAGCATCAACAAGCTCGATGCCGTGGGCGGCGAGGCCTACATTTTGGAGCTGATGGGTCAGACTCTGTCGCTCGTGAACTGGCAGCACCATGCCGCCATCGTTCGTCGCGATTCGATGCTGCGCGAGCTGATCGGCGCCACCAACGAGATCAACGCGCTGGCATATAACGCCCCCACCGACACCAAAGAGGTCGTGGAGCTAGCCGAGAGCAAGCTGCTCAAGGTCACGGCACGCGAGGTCAAGTCGAGCTACAAGACGCTGACCGAGTTTATGGTTGAGGCCTATAACGAGGCCGAGGAAGTGTGTCAGGCCGGTGGTCAGGCTGCGGGCGTGCCCACGGGCTTCCCGTCACTCGACCGCATGCTCATGGGCTTCCGCGAGGGCCAGCTCATCATTATCGGCGCCCGCCCTGCTGTGGGTAAGACGTCGTTCGCCCTGAATCTGGCGCTCAACGCTGCCGCTGCCGGTTATACCGTCGGCTTCTTCTCGCTGGAGATGTCGGGCAAAGAAATTGCCCAGCGTCTGATTTGCGCCTACGCCATGATCTCGATCAGTGACTTCCGCATGGGCCGCATTAGCCCCGAGCAGTGGGCCAATATCAACGAGGCCACGCAGACCTTGTCCAAGCTCGACATTCTGATTGACGATACGCCCGGCACCACAGTGACCGAGATTCGCGCCAAGAGCCGCCGCATGCTCCATAACAAGGAGAAGGCAATCATCATCCTGGACTACCTGCAGCTGGTGAGTCCTCCGCCGGGACGCCGCTCCGAGAGCCGTACCGTCGAGGTTTCGGAGATGTCGCGTGGTCTGAAGATCATGGCCAAGGAGCTCAAGATCCCGCTCATCGCGCTGTCGCAGCTCTCGCGTCAGGTCGAATCCCGTACCGGCAAGCGCCCGCAGCTTTCCGACCTTCGTGAATCGGGCTCCATCGAGCAGGACGCCGATATCGTTATGTTCTTGGACCGCTCCGCCGACGAGGCCGAGGCCTCGCGCGACGATCGACCCGACGAGGGCGTTACGCGTATCGTCGTGGCCAAGAACCGTTCGGGCCCGATCGGCGACGTCGATCTGATGTTCCTGCCGGCATCCACCAAGTTCTATGAGCTTGATGGGGCACATGCCGAGGAGTAGGACAGGCGCCCGTTGCACGGGTATACTGGGAATGTTTTGTGCTTCTGCGTGCCGGCGTGGCGCGTAGACAGTCCATGAATGTAAGGAGTAAACATGCCGTCAACCGTTTTGGTCGGTGCCCAGTGGGGCGATGAGGGCAAAGGTAAGATTTGCGACCTGGTCGCCGGCGACTTCGATGCCGTCGTGCGCTACTCGGGAGGCAACAACGCCGGCCACACCATCGTCGTCAACGGCAAGAAGTACGGCCTGCACCAGGTGCCCTCCGGCATCATGTATTCCGATCACGTGTCGGTGATCGGTAACGGCTGCGTCGTCAACCCCAAGGTTGTCCTTGAGGAGATCGATATGTTCGAGGCCGACGGCATCACCACCAAGAACCTCAAGATTAGCGGCAACGCGCATGTCATCATGCCGTACCACATCGATCTGGATGGCGCCTTTGAGCAGAAGCTCGGCAAGAAGAACATCGGTACCACCAAGCGCGGCATCGGTCCGTGCTATCAGGACAAGATGGCGCGCATTGGCCTGCGCATGCAGGACATGCTGGACGAGGCACTGTTCCGCGACAAGCTGGAGACCGCTCTCGCCCGCGTGAACCCCGAGCTCGAGCTCATCTACAACCTGCCCACCTACACCGTGGACCAGATTTGCGACGAGTACCTGCCGATGGCCGAGCGCCTGCGTCCCTACATCACCGAGACGAGCCTGCTGCTCAACAACATGATCGATGAGGGCAAGAACCTGCTGTTTGAGGGCGCCCAGGCGACGCTGCTCGACATCGACCACGGCACCTATCCGTACGTGACGTCTTCCAACTGCACCGCCGGCGGTGCCATCACCGGCTCTGGCGTGGGCATGAAGAACGTCGACCGCGTGCTGGGCGTCATGAAGGCCTATATCACCCGCGTCGGTTCGGGCCCCATGCCCACCGAGCTTTCCTATGAGTCCGAGGCCGGCCACACGCTGACCGAGGAGGGCTATGAGTACGGCGTGACCACCGGTCGCCGTCGTCGTTGCGGCTGGTTTGACGGCCCTATCGCCAACTATGCCTCGCGCGTCAACGGCCTCACCGACATCGCCGTGACCAAGCTCGACGTGCTTTCGGCTTTCGACACCATCAAGGTGTGCGTTGCCTACGACGTCGATGGCGAGCGTTACACGAGCGTGCCCGAACACCAGGTGCGCTTTGAGCATGCCAAGCCCATCTACGAGGAGCTCCCTGGCTGGAAGTGCGATATCACCGGTTGCCGCAGCTTTGAGGAGCTGCCGCAGGAGGCTCAGGACTACGTGGCGTTTATCGAGGATCTGGCACACACCCGCGTGACGTTCATTGGCGTTGGCGCTGGTCGCGAGCAGATCATCAACCGATTCTGGAAGTAATCGGGACTATTTGGTTATTGCGATATACCCCTTTGCAGCCCGGACGGGCGGCCGAGGGGTATATTTGCTTGCAAAGGGCTCGCGCGGAGCGGGCCGTTCATCCATAGAGGAGGCACCCTTGAAGGCGGACACTCAAACCATCGACATCCTGTTGTTGGGCAGCGGCGGCCGCGAGCATGCTTTGGCAGCCAAGCTCGCAGCATCACCGCGCGCCGGCAAGCTCTACATTGCGCCGGGCAACGGCGGCACCGCGAGCTGCGGCGAGAACGTTGTTCTCGACGACTGCGATCCTGCGGCCGTGGCGGCGTTTGCGCAGAGCCACGGATGCGGACTTGTGGTAATTGGCCCCGAGGCTCCGCTCGTGGCGGGCGTGGCCGACGCCGTGCGCGCGGCGGGTATTCCCTGCTTTGGCCCGGGTGCCGAGGGCGCCCAGATGGAGGGCTCCAAGCTGTTCTCCAAGCAGCTCATGGAGCGCGCCGGTATCCCTACGGCGGCCTACGGCTCGTTTACCGACGAGGCTTCGGCTCTTGCCTACGTGCGCGAGCAGGGCGCCCCGCTGGTCGTCAAGGCCGACGGCCTTGCCGCGGGCAAGGGCGTTATCGTGGCAACCGAGCTTGCGCAGGCCGAGGAGGCCGTGCGCGAGTGTTTTGGCGGCACCTTTGGCGATGCCGGCAACACCGTGGTTATCGAGGAGATGCTCGTTGGCCCCGAGTGCTCGCTGCTGGCCTTTACCGACGGCAAGACCGTTCGCCCCATGGCCACCTCGCAGGACCACAAGCGCGCGCTCGAGGGCGACAAGGGCCCCAACACCGGTGGCATGGGCGTCTACAGCCCGGTGCCCATCGTGACTGACGAGGAGCACGCCACGATGGTGAAGGTCATGGAGCAGACCGTGGCCGAGCTCGCTGTCGAGGGTATCGACTACCGCGGCTGCCTGTACGGCGGCTTTATGCTCACCCCCGCCGGCCCCAAGGTGCTGGAGTTCAATGCCCGCTTTGGCGACCCCGAGACGCAGGTCGTGCTGCCGCGCCTTAAGAACGACCTGGTCGAGGTCATGCTGGCTTGTGCCAACTGCGAGCTCGATCAGATTGAGCTCGACTGGCGTGACGAGTGGGCCGTGGCCGTTGTCCTGACGAGCGCGGGCTATCCCGGCAGCTACGAGAAGGGCAAGGTCATCACCGGTATCGCCGATGCCGAGGCCATGGAGAACGTGACCGTGTACCACGCGGGCACCGCCGTGGTGGACGGCCAGCTCGTGACCAATGGTGGCCGCGTGCTTGCCGTGACCGCTCTGGGCGACACGTTCGAGAACGCTCGCAACCTTGCCTACGAGGCCTGCGAGAAGATTGATTTTGAGGGCAAGACCCTGCGTCACGACATCGGCCTGCGCGCGCTGCGCGGCCGCGACGCCTGGGATGCCTAAAATCCGAGAGGAATGAGACGGATGGACGAGAAGAACGAAGAGCTCGTGGACGCGCAGATCGTCGAAGAGGACAGCCGCATGTATGGGCACGCCGAGGGCGAGCCTGGTGGCGAGGTCGCTGACGAGCCGGCGCTGGTGCTGGGCGACGACGACCCGCACGATGCCGAGCTGCACGAGAAGATTCTTTCGGAGGAGTGCGCCTGGAAGGGCAAGATCCTCGACGTCCACCGTCTTGAGGTTGAGCTGCCCAACGGTCACCGTAGCGCCCGCGATATCGTTCGCCATCCGGGTGCGGCGGCCGTTGTGGCACTGACCGAGAGCGGCAAGATCGTACTGGTGCGTCAGTATCGCACCGCCATCGACCGCGTGACGGTCGAGATTCCCGCCGGCAAGCTCGATCCAGGCGAGGACCCGCTCGATTGCGCCAAGCGCGAGCTGCACGAGGAGACGGGCTTTAGGGCCGGTCGCATTCGCTTTTTGACGTCGATTGTCACATCCTGCGGCTTCTGTGACGAGATCATTCACATCTACCTGGCCACCAAACTCGAGTTCGATGCACCCAACCCCGATGATGACGAGTTCGTCAACGTGGACCTCGTGCCGCTGCACGAGCTAATCGACGCCGTACTCGACGGCAAGATCGAAGATGCCAAGACCGTCGTGGGCGCCTTGGCCTGCGATAGCATCGCGCATAGGTTGGGTGGAGCCGAGCTCTAGGTTACGCGGTTTTACCAAACCGCGTAACGAGTCGACGCTGCAAACGCCCCTAAGCGGCAATCCGCCTTTCAATCGTCGCTCGCGTACCGAAGTGCGCGTCGCTCCTCTTTCAAGGCGCCTTGCTCGCTTAGGGACGTTTTCGCTGACGCTGCCAGAACATCGGCGTTATGCTTGTTTGAATGCTTTATTTTCAGCCCGACCGGTTCAAACGGATTTCTCACACTATTTATTTCTCTCCGAGGACTGCATGTTTAAGAGGTTTCTTTCGTATTACAAGCCCCAGATGGGGCTTTTTGTTGCCGATACTGTTTGTGCCCTGGTGCTTGCCGCCATTGACCTGGCGTTTCCTATCATTCTGCGCAATCTGACCGGTGGGCTCTTTACCCAGGGTCAGGCTGCTATTATGCAGGCACTCGGCATGATCGCGGTCGGCTTGGTACTGATGTACGCCGTCCGCTGTGCCTGCCGCTACTTTGTGAGTTACTGGGGCCACGTGATGGGCGCGCGCATGGAGTCCAAGATGCGCGAGGACCTGTTCGATCAGTACGAGCGCTTTAGCTTTGCGTACTTCGATCGCAACAGCTCGGGTGACATGATGAGCCGCGTGGTCAACGACCTGTTCGATATCTGCGAGGCGGCACACCACGTGCCCGAGTGGATTATCATCTGCGGCATCGAGATCGTCGGCTCGTTTGTGATCCTCTTTGCTATTGCCCCGGTGCTGGCGCTTGCCATGGCCGTGGTGACGGCGGTGTTTGCGGTCATCATGTTTTGGCAGAACATGCGCATGCGCGAGGTCTTCAGCGACAACCGCAAAAAGATCAGCGGTATTAATGCTCAGCTGCAGGATTCGCTGGCAGGCATGCGCGTGGTCAAGAGTTTTGCGAACGAGGAGGCTGAGCGCTCCAAGTTCCGCGCCTCTAATGACCGCTATCTTTCGTCCAAGGAGAATATGTATCACGCCATGGGCGTCTACACTGCGACGTACGGCCTGCTCTCGGGCGTGTTGTACGTGATCGTGGTGCTGCTGGGTGGTTGGCTAGTGGCGCAAGGCCAACTGCAGGCGGTCGATATGGCGACCTTCGCGCTCTACATTTCACTGTTCTGCACGCCGCTCGAGACGCTCGTCAATTCGGCCGAAACGTATCAGAAGGCCATCGCCGGCTTTAAGCGTATGGACGAGGTGCTTTCGACCGCCCCGGATATCCAGGATAAGCCGGATGCCGCGGACCTGCAGGTGACGGCTGGCGCGGTTGAATATCGCGACGTGTGCTTTAGCTACGAGGATGTTGAGCTGAGCAGCGGCGAAGAAGCTCGTCCCGTGATCGACCACATGAATCTGTCCATCAAGCCCGGCCAGACTATTGCCCTGGTCGGCCCCTCGGGCGGTGGCAAGTCTACGACTTGTTCACTGCTGCCGCGCTTTTACGACGTGGCGGACGGATCCGTCAGCATCGACGGCCAGGACGTGCGCGACGTGACGCAACAGAGTCTGCGCCGCGCCATTGGCCTGGTGCAGCAGGATGTCTATCTGTTTGACGGTACGATTGGCGAGAACATCGCCTACGGCAAGCCAGGCGCCACGGCGGAAGAGGTTGCCGAGGCCGCCCGCCGCGCCAATATCGATGCCTTCATTGAGTCGCTGCCGCAGGGCTACGACACGGTCGTGGGCGAGCGCGGCAGCCGTCTTTCGGGCGGCCAGAAGCAGCGCGTAGCCATTGCGCGCGTGTTTCTCAAGAACCCCAAGATCCTGATCCTGGACGAGGCGACGAGCGCCTTGGATAACGAGAGCGAGGAGGCGGTGCAGGAGTCGCTCGAGCGCCTGGCGCGCGGCCGCACCACGATCATCATCGCCCACCGTCTCTCGACCATTAAACATGCCGACGAGATTGCGACCGTCGAGCATGGTCGCGTTGTGGAACGTGGTACGCACGAGCAGCTTCTCGCCCGTGGCGGCACCTATGCCCGTTACTATCGAATGCAGTTCGAAGGTGCGCGTGCGCACGAGCTCGACTGATTGATATGACAGGAAGTATATGGCTGAGAAGAACCCTTTGACTCCGGAAGAAGTGACGGAGTTATTCTCCGAGATCGACGCATCCGGCGTTTTGGATCCGACGCTTGCCAAAAAGCGCACCGAGCGCATGCGCGAAAAAGAGGCAGCGGCCAAGCGCGGCGACAAGGCGGCGCTGGCGCAGCTTCGCAGCGAAGATCGCGCAAGCCAGACAAAACAGATCGACCCGCTGTCCGAGGACGACCCTTCGGGCTCGCAGGTGAGCCATACCATTACGAAGACCGCCATGGCCGTAGTTATCGGCATTCTGGTGTTAATCGTGGGCATGCAGATCGGCTACGGCGTGATGCGCCGTCTGAATACCGCCAATCTGTCCGAGAGCGTTTCGGTGGATACTGTTTCCACGGCACTGAAGGGCGGCCTTGAGTGGGGTAACGGCTTTACGCAGTTCCCGCTCGACTTTAGCGTCGACGAGGCGGACGAGCGCACGGGTACGGTAGAGGTGACGGTGTTGGACACGTCGTCTGCCAACGAGCTCGAGCTGCTGTCCAACGGGCAGATTCAGGCTGCGGCACTTGCGACCAACGCGTTGCTCAACGATAAGATCGACCGCGTGGTGTACAACGTGCACGCCTATATCGACGAGGACAGCAATATCCAGCACGACTCTTTCTTTGGCATGTTTCCCGCACGGGGCCATCAGAGCGCCATTCTGACGTTCGTGTGGACCAAGAGCTCGTCAAATGCCACGAGCATCGACTGGAAGATGCGTATCGTGAGCATGGACGACACAATTGCCGAGCGCATCCAAAAGCAGGTGAACTCGGTGTCGTCACTGATTGAGGACCCGTCGGTGAGCCAGACCAAGATTGACGAGGAAAAGGCCGAACGTGACCTGGAGCATCGCCTGCACGGTCGCGAGATCTTCCACGGTGGCAAGCCCGACCGCACACCGTCCGATCTGCTGGAGCAGGACAAATAAGACGCCATCATCCCGCGTGAGCCAAATGCCCGCGCGGGATGATTTTTCTGGGACGGGGATTAAATAATCATTTTGAGAACGGGGCTTTGGTGCCAACTGCATACATGGCAGAATGATTTTTAAATCCCCGTCCCAGAAAAATCATTATGCATAGAAAGTCATAATTATCATTTCGTAAACATTTCAATGAAATTAACGCCATGGCGCATACTTGCGGTTAAAATACCGCAAGGCCTAACTACCAACCTTTAAGCCGGTCCGGAGAGACCGGGAAGGAGAATTATGGCGAATAACCATACTGCGGGCACTGCTGCCCGCACCTTCGCGCCCAGCGAGCTTTGCCAGCGCATGCTGGCCAAAACCAGCAAGGGCACCTGCGGTCCCTGCATCCTGTACCTTGAGGATGGGACCATTTTTTATGGCCGTGCATGCGGTGCCGAGGGTACCGCGACCGGCGAGGTCTGCTTCAACACCTCGCTTGAGGGCTACTTTGAGGTCATGACCGACCCGAGCTATGCCGGCCAAATCGTAACCATGACCTATCCGCAGATCGGTAACTACGGCATCGACGAGACCGACGTCCAGTCGGCCTTCCCCGGTGATACCGCCCGCCCCGCGAGCGCTCCGGCTATGCGCGGCATGATCGTCCGCGACATGTGCGTCACGCCTTCCAACTGGCGCTCGGCCGTCAGCGTGCCGGAGTACCTGCGTGCCCACGGCATCGTCGCTATCGAGGGCGTCGACACCCGCGCTCTTGTGCGCCACCTGCGCGACAACGGCTCCAAGATGGGCATTATCTCGACGGAAATCTTTGACGTCGTCGAGCTTGCCGAGCGTCTGGCCGCAGCGCCGACGCTGGTGGGCGAGAACCTGGTCAAGACCGTGAGCTGCTCTGAGCCCCACACTTTTGCCGCGAGCGATCTGCCCGCTACGCATGACTTTGCGCTTGCCCCTGCCGCCCCCGCCCGCCACAACGTGGTCGCCTACGACTGCGGCGTCAAGCGCGGCATTCTGGAGGGCCTCGTCCGCGCCGGCTGCGACCTTACTGTCGTGCCGTGGGATACGCCCGCGAGTGAGGTGCTCGACATGAATCCCGACGGCGTCTTTTTATCCAACGGCCCCGGCGACCCCGATGCCGTGGTGGAGACCTATGAGCAGGTGCAGCAGCTGATCGGCAAGGTGCCGGTCTTTGGCATTTGTCTCGGTCACCAGATGATCAGCTTGGCGTGTGGCGCCCAAATGGAAAAGCTTAAATTCGGTCACCGTGGCGGTAACCAGCCGGTTATGAACCTGGTGAGCCGTCGCGTGGAGATCACCGCGCAAAACCACGGCTTTGGCCTGCTGTTCCCAAGTCTGGGCAAACTGATCCCGGAGCTTTCCGGCGGCGAGACCGAGCATGAGGCCGACGGCGACCTACGCGCCTGGGTGCGTCGCGGCATCGCGCCGGTCGTGATGAACGAGCGCTTCGGCCGCATTCGCCTGACGCACGTGAACCTCAACGACGGCACCGCCGAGGGCATCCAGCTGCTCGATGCCCCGTGCTTCTCGGTCCAGTACCACCCCGAGGCCTCGCCCGGCCCCACCGATGCCCACTATCTCTTTACCGCCTTTACGCGACTCATGGACGGCGAGGAGAACTACCTGGACATCGACACCGCGAAGGACCGCCTCGCCGGCTGGAATTTCGCCGAGTCCGAGAACGCTGCGACCGAGACCGAGGAGAACTAACATGCCTAAACGTACTGACATCAAGCGTATCCTCGTCATTGGTTCGGGCCCCATCGTTATCGGTCAGGCCTGTGAGTTTGACTACTCTGGTGCCCAGGCCTGCAAGGTGCTCAAGGAGGATGGCTTTGAGGTCATCCTGGTCAACTCCAACCCGGCGACCATCATGACCGACTCGGGTCTTGCCGACCGCACCTATGTTGAGCCTATCACCGCCGAGTTCATCGAGCGCGTGATTAAGAAGGAGCACCCGGACGCGCTGCTGCCCACGCTGGGCGGCCAGACCGGTCTGAACGCTGCCGTCGAGCTGGCAAAGGATGGCACGCTCGACAAGTACGGCGTCGAGATGATCGGCTGCGACCTGGCCGCCATCGAGCGCGGCGAGGACCGCAAGCTCTTTAACGAGGCCATGGCCGAGATTGGCCTGGAGGTCGCGCGCTCGGGCTATGCCTACAGCGTGACCGACGCCGAGGCTATTGCTGAGCGCGTGGGCTATCCCTGCGTACTGCGCCCGAGCTTTACCCTTGGCGGCGCCGGCGGCGGCATCGCTCACACCCACGAGGAGCTTGTCTCCATCGTGAGCCAGGGCCTGGAGCTCTCGCCCGCCCACGAGGTGCTGGTCGAGGAGTCCATCGAGGGCTGGAAAGAGTATGAGATGGAGGTCATGCGCGACCACGCCGGCAACGGCATCATCGTATGCTCCATCGAGAATCTCGACCCCATGGGCGTACACACCGGTGACTCCATCACCGTGGCGCCGGCGCAGACGCTCTCCGACCTTGAGTATCAGCGCATGCGCGTAGCCTCGCTCGCCATTCTGGAGAAGATCGGCGTCGAGACCGGTGGCTCCAACGTGCAGTTTGCCGTGAACCCCAACACCGGTCGCTTGATCGTCATCGAGATGAACCCGCGCGTGAGCCGTTCGTCCGCGCTAGCCTCCAAGGCCACGGGTTTCCCCATCGCCAAGGCCGCCGCGCGCCTGGCTGTGGGCTATACGCTCGACGAGATCGTCAACGACATCACCAAGGCCACGCCCGCCTGCTTTGAGCCCACGATCGACTACTGCGTGGTCAAGGTGCCGCGCTTTGCCTTCGAGAAGTTCAAGGGTACCGACCCCACGCTTACCACGCGCATGAAGGCCGTGGGCGAGATCATGGCGATCGGCCGCACCTTTGAGGAGGCCTTCGGCAAGGCCATGCGTTCGCTGGAGGACGGGCATCAGGGCATTTGTGCCGGTGGCAAGGAAGGTGCCGACAAGCTGAGCGACGATGAGCTCGCTCAGGCCGTGGCCACGCCGACCGAGCACCGCATCTTCTTTGTGGTCGAGGCCCTGCGCCGTGGCTGGGACATCGCTCGCATCCATGCCATCTGCGGCATCGATCCGTGGTACCTCAACCGCATCAACGACATGGTGCAGGTTCAGGAGAGCATCCGCGGTCTGCGTGTGGAGGATATCGACGCCGACGCGATGCGCCTGCTCAAGCAGTACGGCACGAGCGACGCCGAGATTGCCGCGCTGACCGGCTCCGATGAGCGCTTTGTGCGCGCCTACCGCAAGGGTCTGGGTGTGGTTCCCAGCATGAAGACGGTCGATACCTGCGCTGCGGAGTTCTCGAGCGCCACGGAGTACCATTACAAGACGTACGAGAACATCTACCGCACGAGCCCGGATGCCAAGAAGTGCGTGGCTCCCGACGAGACCACGCCGGCGGACAAGCCCAAGGCGATGATTCTGGGCGCCGGCCCCAACCGCATTGGCCAGGGTATCGAGTTCGATTACTGCTGCGTGCACGCGAGCTACGCGCTGGCGGCCCGCGGCTTCGAGACCATCATGGTCAACTGCAACCCCGAGACCGTCTCGACTGACTACGACACATCCGACCGCCTGTACTTTGAGCCGCTCACCTACGAGGACGTCATGGACGTCATTGGCGTTGAGCGTCCTGACGGCGTCGTGGTGACGCTCGGCGGCCAGACTCCGCTTAAGCTGGCGCGCATGCTCGAGGAGAGTGGCGTCAACATCATGGGCACCAAGCCCGATGCCATCGACTTTGCCGAGGACCGCGAGCGCTTCGCCGCTCTGCTCGACAAGCTGGGCATTATGTATCCGCCGGCGGGCCAGGCCACCTCGTTTGAGGAGGCCGAGGCCGTGGCCGCGCACATCGGCTACCCGCTGCTGGTGCGTCCGAGCTACGTGCTGGGCGGCCGCGGCATGATGATCGCCTACGATGCCGAGCATCTGCGCGATTACATGGCAGAGGCTGCGCGCATTAGCCCCGACTACCCGGTGTACCTGGACCGCTTCCTGGAGGGTGCGATCGAGTCCGATGTCGACGCCCTGTGCGACGGCGAAGAGGTCTACATCGGCGGTATTCTGGAGCATATCGAGGAGGCCGGTATTCACTCCGGCGACTCCGCGACGTGCATCCCGCCGTTCAGCTTTAGCGAGAGCCTGCAGGCAAAGCTTCGCGAGACCACGCGCCGCATCGCGATGGCGCTGGGCGTACGCGGCCTGGTCAACGTGCAGTACGCCATCAAGGGCGAGACCGTCTACGTGATCGAGGCAAACCCGCGCGCCAGCCGTACCGTGCCGTTTATCTCCAAGGCCACCGGCGTGCCGCTGGCCAAGTGCGCGGCGCGCATCATGGCAGGCGATTCCATCGCGAGCCTGGGCCTGCCGAGCGACGAGCGTCAGCTGGACTGGTTCTGCATGAAGGAAGCCGTTATGCCCTGGGGCCGTTTCCCGGGAGCCGACGTTATCCTGGGGCCCGAGATGAAGTCGACGGGCGAGGTCATGGGTATCGCCAAGAGCTATCCCGAGGCATATGCCAAGACGCAGCTGGCGATCGACTACAAACTGCCCGATCCGAGCTGCGGCAAGGTGTTCATCAGCGTGTGCGACCGCGACAAGCGTCATATCCTTTCGGTCGCGCGTATCCTGCGCTACCTGGGCTTTGACATCTGCTCCACCGAGGGTACGGCGCGCGTGCTGCGCGGCGGCAACGTGACGTGCGAAGTCGTGGAGAAGATCAGCGGCCCGCACGACGGCGAGCGTCCCAACATCGGCGACCTCATCGCCGATGGCAAGATTGCGGTAATCATCAACACGCCGTACGGTCCGGGCTCGCGTGGCGATGGCTACCTGCTACGTACCGAGGCCGTGCGCCGCGGCGTGACCTGCGTGACGGCGATGTCTGCCGCCAACACGTACGTGAGCGCCATCGAGGCCGTGCGCGAGGACCAGCAGGGTCACGGCAGCGCCAACGACATGGGCATGGACGTCATCGCCCTGCAGGACCTGCCGCAGTACACGGTGTAAGACTCATCCCGTCGCCCGGGGCGGGATCGGACGCTTTCTCTCGGAAACTGGGCTTCGCGAAGTTTTCCGAGAGAAAGGTCCGCCTCCCGCCCCGGTCTGCGGTGACTCGGCTGCACCGTGTGCTGCCGAAGGGGCTTTGCGCGATGACTAGGGCTGAATAAAAAGTGAGCGTGGGCTCTGTCGTTCATTCGAACGACAGAGCCCACGTTTTGTATGGGGTCTCTTGGCGAATTTTCATTCGCCAAGAGACTTTTTGCTATGGGGGAGACATGTCCCTGGACAGTTAGTTCAGATACGTATTTTTTTAAAGGCTGACGAAGGTCGATTTGGGGTCAAATGAGCCGTTTTTGGCCTTCTGGGCCGACAGAGGCGCTCGCTCAAGGGCGAGAATAGCCCATTATTGGGTCCAAAGTGGCTCCAAACCAATCCATTAATGCCAATTGGCACGGCCAAATAATACGTATCTGAACTAACTGTCCACCACCGGTAGCGCGCAGAGATGTGGTGTAAGAGGCGGGGCATGCCCCGCCTCTTCTCTTTCTTGAAAGGGAGGGGACACCGCCTAGAATTCGTCGTTGGAGTAATGAAGGTGACGAATGGAAGGAAAGGCGATGCCCCAAGAAGAGAGTGTACTGCGCCTCGACCGCGACGAGGCCCTCGAGGCGGCGAGGCTTTGGCAGGAGTGCGGCGACGCGCGCGAGTTCGCGTGCAGGGTGCTGGGCGGCGTGATGAACGCGCTGATGGACTCCGAGGCCCAGCAGATGTGCGGCGCGAGCCGCAACGAGCGCAGCGACGGCAGGGAGAACAGCCGCAACGGCTACCGCCCCAGGTCGCTCAAGACCGCCGTGGGCGACGTGGAGCTCGAGATACCCAAGCTCAGGCACGGCACCTACTACCCCGAGGGCATGCTCGCGCGATGGTCGCGCGTCGACACCTCGGTGGCCGCCATCGTGCAGGAGATGTACGTGTGCGGCGTGTCCACCCGCAAGGTCGAGCGCGTGGCGTCCAAGCTGGGCATATCCTCGCTGTCGAGCTCGGAGGTCTCGAGCCTCTGCTCCGACCTCGACGCCGAGGTGGCGGAGTTCCGCAGCCGCGACCTGTCGGGCACGCCGTGCTGCTACCTGTGGCTCGACGCCACCTACATGAGCTGCAGGGTCGGCTCGTCGGTCGTCTCGCAGGGCGTCGTGACCGCGATCGGGCTGGGCGCCGACGGGCGCAAGCACTTCCTGGGCTGCGACGTGGTCGACACCGAGAGCGAGGACTCCTGGGCGGCATTCCTCGGCGGGCTGCGCGAGCGCGGGCTGGCCGGCGTCCGCCTCGTGGTCTCCGACAGCCACGCCGGGCTCGTGGCCGCCGTCTCGCGCCTGTTCCAGGGCTGCGCCTGGCAGCGCTGCGTGACGCACCTGCAGCGCAACCTCCAGAGCGCCTGCTCGGGCAGGCCCGAGGACTCAAAGGCGGCCGTCAGGGACCTCGTGCACGCCGCGGTCTACCAGGACGACCCCGACCTCGCGCGCTGCGTGTGGGCCGAGGCGGCGCCCTGGGTGGCGTCGGTGTCCGCCAGGGCCGGCGAGGTCTTCGAGCGGGCCGAGGACTCCGCGCTGGCGTTCACGGCCTTCCCCAGGGCGCACTGGGCCAAGCTCCGCACCAACAACGTCCAGGAGCGCGCCAACCGC
>CABUDJ010000046.1 GCA_902490325.1 uncultured Collinsella sp.
ATCTCCCACGGTGCAACGCCATAAAAAACAGCCAATGAAATGAGGGGTGTACGGGATGAGTGACTTGAGATTCTGTCCGGCGTGCGGAGCGCAGCTGCCTCGGGTCGCCGGCGTGCCGGTGCGATTTTGCCCGGGCTGCGGCGTCCGGCTTGAGGACATTGCATGCGGCCCGGATGCCACGGGGTCTGTGAATGATGCGGCTGACAATGATGGCGCGGGTGAAGGTTGCGAGCCGAGTGTGGCCGTGCCGGCAGATGTGCCAACGCGGAGTGCCGAGGCGGCGTCGCCGTCTGGCAACACGGCCGCGGCGGACGCTCCTCGCGCCGGCGAGCTTGAGCTCCATACCGCATGCGATGCTTCTGGCGGTCAGGCGCTCGCGCAGGTGGCGTTGCCGCGGGGCTGGCGTATCGAAGAGGCGCATCTTGAGCGCAGCAGTAGTTTCGACTGCCCGATTTCAGTTGGCGTGACGGCGGCAGGCCCGGCGGGCGAACGCATCATGTATCGCTCCGAGCTCTGCTACGTGGACGCGGGCGCCGTTGCCAAGCGTATCCCCACGCAAACCGAGCGCAAGGCGTTTGTGCACGTGGAGGCGGCGTGCGACGAGTTGGCTCAAGCCTGCGCGGCGCAATTGGGCGCACGGGCGGAGGTTGTGGCCGAGCAACCCTATCCGTCGAGCGCGGCAGGCGATATTGAACATGAGCGTGCTCGCGTAAAGCGCGAGGCTGCAAACGACTTTGCGATTCAGGGCTTTTCGATGGAACCGAGCGATGTGGTCTATGAGTGCCGCATGCGTCGATATCGGCTCGCGGGCGTCCCGGCGCCTACCGAGCTTGCAGTGGCGGCAAAGGTCGAGGGCTATGTAGTCTCGATCGGTGGAGTCGCGGGTTCTGTGGGTAAAGGCGTTGCCGCCGGGGCCGAGGCGCTGCTGGGCGCGGGCCTTTCGAGCGGACTGATCGGTGGCGTTCTGGGTAAGCGCCTGCGCGAGCGCCAGGCGGCTGCGGCGGCGGGTCAGCGCGCCGCGAAAGATCAGGCTCCGGATCAGGGCGATTGCCCAGACGGGGCGACGTTTAAGCTGGGCGCGGCCGACCTGTTGCAGTGGCGTATCAGGGACAGCTTCTGCCTGGTTGCGCCAGAAGGCCGTCTGGACGAGGCGGCCTCCACGGCGCTTGCCTCAATGGCATCGACCCTGCGGCTCAACCCGTCGATTGCGCGCGAAGCGTGCGCTCAAAAGCAGCAGATGGTGCTCGAGCAGCGTCAGCGCACGCAGATGAACATCGCCCAGCAGCAACAGCAGTTCGCAGCCTGGCAGCAGATGCATGCCTCGCAGCAGGCGGCGTTCGACAGCTACCAGCAGGCTTGGTTTGAGCGCAGCGATCGTCAACACGCCGCGAATATGGCCGCCAGCGCAGCCAATTTCTCCAGCGCAGGTGTGGGAACGGGCGCGGCCTCGTATTCCGATGCCATTCGCGGAGTCAACCATTACACCAGGCCCGACGGTACCGATGTCGAGGTTTCGGTGATGGCGGATCAAGCTTGGGTGAACGGCTCGGGCGACGTGATCGGCACGCGCGATGGCTTTGAGCCCGGTTTTGGCTGGACGGAGCTGCCCCGTCAATAGCGTGAGTGGGCTACGGGAGGATCGGTGTCGAGGTGTTGCTCGGCGCTGTGATAAGAAACGGGAAAGGAACAACGATGAGGGAGACGGTTATTTCGCGCACGGCGTTTGTCGCGGCGGCGGGAACGGCGTTGCTGACGCTTGCGGGATGCGGCGGACAGCAGGCGCAGGACACGACGGGTTTTAACGACGATCGCCCGGTAAAGGACAAGATGGATGCGGGCTCGTCATCGGGTGATTCCGGTGATGCGGGCGGCGGTGCGGACACAGACAGCGGCTCGGCGGACGCGTTCGATACGTGGTCGGATGACTGCTGGGATGCGCACCGCAACATCAGCATCGCGGCGTTGCTCGAGCTTAAGGGCTGGTAGTTGCAGGAGTTTGCGTCGCAACAGGGTTATACCTGGCAAGATGCGCTCGAGATGTACGAGAACGAGGCAGGTCGCGTGCTCAGCGTCTGCAATATCAGCAAGGATGGCGCAACCGAATGGCTCGGCGAGGATGAAATCGGAAAGCTCGACAAGGGCGGCACCGGGAGTACCGTGATGTTTACGCTGCAGCTTGCGGGCTATTCGAGCTGCGAGGATGTTATCGCGGGCTTTTCCGTTCCGGTTGAGGACCGCGCGCAGATTACCTCGGGCTCGTGGATTGCGTGCGTCTACGGTTCCAACATGGCGCGTCACGTTGCCATGGTGAGCCAAATGGAAAACGGCGACTACCGCCTGGACCTCATTACCGAGGAGGCCATCAAAACCGGTACGTTTACCCAAGGCGGCGGTGCCCCCACGATTAACGAATTTTGGCAGGAGAAGACCGGGCGCGCGCTCGGCTAAGTGCGATGCGGCCAATAGCATAGCGAGGGACGAACATGATGAACGAGATGACGATGAGCCGTGCGGTCTTTGTGGCGGGCGCGGGCGCGGCGGCTTGCGCGCTGGCTGGCTGCTCGGGCACAACGGGCGGCGCCAAAGCAGCGAGCACGGCGGACGCCGCCTGCGTGGACGACAATGCTAACGTGACGGTCTATGCCGCGATCAACTTGGCTGGTGCCGATATGGTGCGCCTGCTCAAACATCAAAATTATGAGTGGCAAGGCGAGAACGTGGGCTACGGCGCCGTCGATGACGCGGGATTTTTCGCTTTTACCTTTTCCAAGGTTTCGGACGATGTGGACGAACTTGCGAACAGCGCGATACCGCTTTCGGAGTCCGAGTACGAGGAGCTTGAACCGGGCGGCGGAGACGAAAACATCGCGATTCTGCTCTCGGTGGGCGGCTATACGAAGGGCGAGCGGGCACTCATCGGCGCGATTGGCGATGCGGCGATGGTGCAGGAGAAATGCACGATCGATGATACCCAGTATTGGCTGGTCAAGGCGCTTGACGGCCACCGCTACGTGATTGTGGCCGACGACACCGAAGACGATGGCGATGGCGATAGCGCTCATGACATCTATATCTACAATGAGGCTTTTATTCGAACTGGGTATCTGAGCGGCGGCGACCAGATCGATATCGACGAGCTCTGGAGCCGCCTGACCAACGCCTCGTAACGCTCCAAAACCACCACGAAGGGGATAGGCACCTTTGTGGTGGTTCAATAAGTTGCGGTGGAATAGTTCCTGAATAAGGCTTGGGGGTCTTAAAACAGGAACTATTTCACCGCAACTGCTGAGGGGACGGGTTGTGGAAACGGCTGCCGTGGTGGACTCGGGCTGTCTGTTACAGCAGCTCGCCGTGGCGGGCAATGTAGCGGCACTTTGCCAGCTGGGTCAGCGCAATGTAGGCGGCGACGATGCCGATGAGCAGCGTAAAGAAGCTCGCCGGCAGCGGCATGAGGCCCAGAGCCTCGGCGATGGGGCTTGCCGGCAGCCAAGTGACGAGCGTCAGGCCCAGTACGGTGAGCACGCACAGCGCGGGCGCGGCGTGGTCGCGCGGGCTCGGCAGGTGCGGGGAGCGCAGCATGTGGATTACGAGCGTCTGCGACCACATAGACTCAACGAACCAACCGCTCTGGAAAATCGCCGCAAAGGTTGCCATGCCGGCAACATTGCCCGCGGCGGCAAGCTCGGCCCAGCTCGCGCCCACGGTGGCGGGGCACACCGCAAAGAAGAGCGCGGCGAAGGTCACGATGTCAAACAGCGAGCTCACGGGGCCCAGCTCGAGCATAAAGCCCTTGATGGACGCAGCGTCCCAGGCGCGCGGGCGGGCAGTCCAGGCATCGTCGACGGTGTCCCACGGCAGCGCGATGCACACGATCTCGTAGACCAGCGACAGCAGCACCAGCTGCAGGGCGCTCATGGGCAAAAACGGCAGGAACAGGCTCGCGACGGTCACGGACAGCACGTTGCCAAAGTTGGAGCTCACCGTGGTCTTGAGGTACTTGAGTAGGTTGCCGTAGGTGCGACGGCCTTCGATGATGCCGCGCTCGATCACGCCCAGGTCCTTCTGGAGCAAGATGATGTCGGCGGATTCTTTGGCGATGTCAACGGCCGAATCGACCGAGATGCCGCAGTCGCTCGCACGCATGGCGGCGGCGTCGTTGATGCCATCACCCATAAAGCCCACGGTATGGCCGAGCAGTTCACGCATGACGCGCACCAAGCGCGCCTTCTGCAGCGGCGAGAGCTTGGCAAAGAGATGGGTCTGCTCGGCGCGCTCCGCCAGCTCGGCGTCGTCGAGCGCATCGATCTCGGAGCCCAGCAAAACGTTGCTTGCGTCGATGCCAATCTGCTCGCAGACGGTGGCGGCGACGCGGTCGTTGTCGCCGGTCAGGACTTTTACCGCCACGCCCTTGGCCTCGAGGGTGGCGACGGCGCCCGCGGCGCTCGCTTTGGGCGGATCGAGGAAGGCCAAAAAGCCCATCAGCACCATGTCGCACTCGTCGGCGATGCCAAACTCGCCCACGCAGCGCGGATTGGTCTTCTGCGCCACGGCGATCACGCGCAGGCCCTCGGCATTGAGTCCTGCCACCTGCTTGCGAATCTGGGCAAGCTTCTCGTCGGTAAGCGGCTGAGCGGTGCCGTCCACCTCGACGTAGGAGCAAATCTCGAGCATTTCCTCGGCAGCGCCCTTGGTGACCATCTGGGTCTTTCCTTGGGCGTCGGCGACGACCACGCTCAGGCGGCGGCGCGAGAAATCGAAGGGCACCTCGTCGACCTTGGTGTAGCGGTCGCGCAGGCTCTGGCCCAGCATGGAATCGGGCGCGACGGCCGAAGGGGTCATGTCGGCGCGGTCGATCACGGCCAGGTCGATGAGGTTCTTGAGGCCCGTCTGGAAGAAGCTGTTCAAAAACGCATGGCGCAGCACGCGCGTATCCTCGTTGCCGTCGGTGTTGAGGTAGCGCTCGAGCACGATGCGGTCCTCGGTGAGGGTGCCGGTCTTGTCGCAGCACAGCACGTCCATGGCGCCGAGGTTTTGGATCGCAGGCAGCTCCTTGACGATGACCTGGCGGCGGGCGAGGTCCTTGGCTCCCTGCGACAGACTCGTGGTCACGATGACGGGAAGCATTTGCGGCGTGATGCCCACGGCCACGCTCGTGGCGAACAGCAGCGCATCGATGACGTTGCCCTTGGTGGCGGCGTTGATGGCAAAGACTGCCGGCGCCATGACGAGCATCAGGCGCACCAGCAGCATCGAGACGCTCGAGACGCCGCGGTCGAACGCGCTCTTCTCGCCGCGCCCGTTGAGCATCTTGGCGATGCCGCCCAGGTAGGTGTCCGAACCGGTGGCCACGACAAGCGCCATGGCGGTGCCGTTTTGCACGGAGGTGCCGGTAAAGACGATGTTCTTGCAGGCGGAGAGCGGCAGCGTGGAGCTGTCGGCGCCTTCGACGACGGTGGCGACGGCGGTCTTCTCGACGGCCTCGCTTTCGCCGGTGAGGGCGGACTCGATCACAAACAGGTCGCGTGCGGTGATGATGCGGGCATCGGCCGGCACCATGTCGCCGGCGGAGAGGCGGATCACGTCGCCGGGGACGAGCTCATCGAAGGGTATCTCGATGCGCTCGCCGTCGCGCAGGGCGGTGCAGGTGTTGGAGACCAGGTCCTTGAGGGCCTCTGCCGCATTGCCGCTGCGTGCTTCCTGGATAAACTTCATGCCGCCCGATACCAGTAGCATGATGCCGATGACGATGACCGTGGAGGGGTCGCGCTGCGGCTTGGGCACGGCGAGCACGTCGATGTAGAGCGAGACCAGCGCGAGCGCGGCGAGGATGCCGGCGAAGGGGTCGATGAAGGCGTCGGCGATGCGGCGGGCAAGTGTCTTGGTCGGCGCCTCGATGGTGTTGGGACCGGCGGCGTCCAGGCGCTCGGCGGCCTGCCCGGCGGTGAGGCCGTCAGCCGTGGCGTCGAGCAGCACGAGGGAGTCCTCGGCGCTATGGGTTGCGGCAAAGATGGTGTTCTTGGCAAGGCCGGCGTGAGCGGCAGGGCGCGCCGTGCGGCGGCACTTGGAGATGACTTCGAGTACCGTGGCGGTTTTGAGCATCAGCATAGGGTCCTCCTTGTTAAAGGGAGTTAGCGTACGTGTCGTATTGAATTGCAAAAAACCTAGATGTCGCTCACGTCATGCTCGCGAATCACCACAAGGGGGGCAGGCACCTTTGTGGTGGTTTTGGTGATCGACTGTTGGCGCTTATGCGTGCGCGGAATCCTCGCGGCGTGCCGAGGGCGACATGCAGGTTTTTCGACTATGGCTGCCTTCCATGGCACACCTCCTTAAGGCCGGGCGCGGCGCGCTTTGGGTATCTCGTACCCGTTTCAATCCGCCGGTATTTTTGACGAGGGGGTTTGCCGTGTCAACCCCATTGTTCGGAAAATCATCGCCCCTGACAAAGCCCTTACAGAGCGCCATGGCTTCAAAGCGCGCCCGCATCGACGTCCTACCTGCGCTAAACTGGAGGGCACGTACGCGATTACGAGAGGAGCCCGCATGGAGGCTTACAAGCAAGAGTTCATCAAGTT
The DNA here is from genome assembly GCA_902490325.1 of uncultured Collinsella sp. Classification (GTDB taxonomy): domain Bacteria; phylum Actinomycetota; class Coriobacteriia; order Coriobacteriales; family Coriobacteriaceae; genus Collinsella. Next base: position 6,576 of record CABUDJ010000046.1, read on the forward strand.
TATGGTCGAGTCCGACGTTCTTAAGTTCGGCAGCTTTACGCTCAAGAGCGGCCGTCAGTCCCCGTTCTTTATGAACGCCGGCGCTTACGTGACGGGCTATCAGCTCAAGAAGCTGGGCGAGTACTACGCCCAGGCCATCCACGATAACTTTGGCGACGACTTTGACGTGCTGTTCGGGCCTGCCTACAAGGGTATTCCCCTGGCCGTCGTGACCGCGATTGCCTACCACGAGCTGTACGGCAAGGAGGTCAAGTACTGCTGCGACCGCAAGGAGGCCAAGGACCACGGTGCCGACAAGGGCAACCTGCTGGGCTACGAGCCCCAGGACGGCGACCGTGTGGTCATGGTCGAGGACGTCACCACCAGCGGTAAGTCCATCGATGAGACCTATCCCAAGGTCAAGGCTGCTGCCGATGTCGAGATCAAGGGTCTGATCGTGTCCCTCAACCGCATGGAGGTCGGCAAGGGCGGCGTGACCACCGCACAGAAGGAGATCGAGGCCAAGTACGGTTTCCCCGTCGCGAGCATCGTCTCTATGGCCGAGGTCGTCGAGACCCTCTACAACCACGAGATCGACGGCAAGGTCGTCATCGACGATGAGCTCAAGACCGCCATCGACGCCTACTACGAGCAGTACGGAGTCCGGGAGTAGTTACGCGGTTTTCCAAACCGCGTAACGGCTCGACGCTGCGCGCCGCCCAGAGCGACAATTTGTCATTCAAAAGGCAAGGCATGACCAGAAGGTCTATGCCTTGCCTTTTTCATGCCAACTTGTTCGCTCTGGACGTCGCTCGCTGTCCGTCCTCTACCTGCGGCGTTGTCTTGCCCCGGATGCGGCAGTAGTCATTGGGGACGTTCTTGTTTGACTAGTCGTTTAAGAACGTCCCCAATGACTAGTCAGAGATGAGCGTGGGTAATCTCCCGGTTTTGGCCTGTGTGGGGGCTCAAAGTGGGAGATTATCCACGCTCGTGATTTGAGTGTCCGAAAATCCACGCTCGTTTGGTCGGTGCATGTCTACGCAGCGTAGGTTGTCGAGGGCTGTCTTCAAATGGATACTGGCTCTTGAGCCGGTTCGCTCCATTCTTCCAATCTGATCGGACATCTCATGAACCAGACACCGCAAAGCAATGTCCCCCATACTTTTTTGGCAGCACATGCCATCAAGCGGCTGCGCGAAGATCGCGGCCTCACCCAGCGCGCCCTGGCGGAAAGCCTTGGCGTGACCGATAAAGCCGTCAGCAAGTGGGAGTCCGGCCGCGGCCTTCCCGACATTTCCCTCGTTGAGCCTTTGGCCCAGAGACTCGGCATAAGCGTGGCTGAGCTTTTGGCTGGTGACATTCGGGCCAACGCCAACCGTGCAGGCAATATGCTCAAAGGCGTCTTTTACGTTTGCCCTATCTGCGGAAACGTTGTGCACGCGCTCGGAGAAGGCAGCTTTAGCTGTTGCGGCTCCACGATGTTTCCCCAGGAGGCCGAAGAGCCGGACGCGGATCACGCCTTTTCCATCGAGCGCATCGAGGACGATTGGTACGTCACGCTCGACCATCCCATGACCAAGGATCATTACATTAGCTTTGTGGCATATGCGACTATGGATGGCATCTGCCTCAAGAAGCTCTATCCAGAGCAATCGGTGCAACCGCGTTTTCATATCACCGGACGCGGCAGAATGTACCTCTACTGTAACCAGCACGGACTCTTTGTTTTGCCGACGCCTCGCAAGTAAAAGCCCGCTGTCCGCCCGATGCCCCTGCGCCAACGAGTTGCGGTGGAATAGTTCCTGAAAGTGCTGGTTTAGAGCCTAAACAGGAGCTATTTCACCGCAACTTAGGAGGGCGATTGGAGGCGCGGTGGGGCCGGATTGTTATTTGAGGCCGGGGAGGCGGGTGTAGGGGAACGAGCGCTCTAGGAACTCGGCGCAGCGGGCGTAGTCTTTGGCGAAGTAGCTGCTGTAGAGCGAATCGAGCACGTATTGCACGGCGATGTGGCTGGCGAACTGCGTGATGCGGTGCGTCATGCTCTCGTGGTCGCTCACCGTGAGGTAGGCGGCAAAGCCGGGGTGCAGGCGCGCACAATAAGGTGTGCCGATGACAATGACGGGAACATGTCGGCTGCTGAGGATCGGCAAGATTTCCTTGAGGTTGGGTGCAAGGCCGCTGTAGGAGATGACGATCGCCACATTGCCGGAATCCGAGGCGAGCGCCGTGCGCACCTGGGCCTCGGTGCTGCTGTAGCATGTGGCGCTCTTGCCGGACGAAAGTAGGCGGTCGCGGAACATCCCCGCTGGATAGAGGTTGTGCGAGCCGGTGTAGATATCGACCTGCCGTGCCTTCGCGATCAGTTTGGCGGCGTGGTCGAGCTGCGCGGGGTCGAGCAGCTCCTGCGTCTCGGCCAGCGTGGTCTGGTAGAGCCCTTCCATGCGCTCCATAACCTGCGCGGGCGTGGACGTGGCATCGAAGGGAAAGTTGATGTCCACGTCGCGGCGGTTGCCTGCTTCGGTCGCCAGGCGGATAAGCTCGACCTTGAGGTCCTTAAAGCCCTCGAGGCCGAGCTTTTTGCAAAAACGGTGCACGCTTGCGACCGAAACATTGGCGCGGGCGGCAAACTCCTTAATGGAGAGTCCGCGGATGTCCTCGCCCATGGCAAGGGCCGAGATGCCGAGCTGCTGCTCGGTAGGGGTTAGGCCCTGCGCCTCGGTAATCTTGCGTTTGATATCCATTCGAACTCCCGCACTCGCCAAACCTGCCAAAAAGAGACGGGTTTATTTTGGCAGGTTTTGCCCGAGAAGGGTAACGGGGCCGAGGACACCGCTGGGCGCGACGGGCTCGGTGAGGGCGAAGATGTCGGAGGTCGCATGGTCGAGCGTGTTGATGACATCGATGGCGAGCTCGTGTGCGCCGGCGGTAAGCGCGCCTGCCGCAAAGCGGTAGGGCGGGCAGATGCGCGTGCCGAGCGTTTGTCCGTCGAGTGTGAGCGTTGCGACTTCGTAGACATCCCCTAGGTCAATGACGGTGTGGGCGAGGTCGTCGGCCAGCTCGAACGACGTGCGATAGCGGAACGTACCACATACGCCGGGGAACTGCTCGGCCGTGAGGTCGCACAGGCGCTCGAGCTTTTGCGGCTCGCCAAAGGTTCCATCGCTGCCGGCAGGGGAGAGGGCGACGGTCCAGGAGTGGCTGATGTCGAGGGCGAGCGTTGCACGTGTGCTCGTGTCGGTGCAGTCCGCGGGCTCGATTGCGCCGCTTGCCTCCAGAACAACAACGCAGCTCTCGTAAGGCGCCAGCTCCAGCACGCCGTCAAACGCAACGGGCTTGGTGCTGTTCAGCAGGTCGAGGCGCGTTCCGCAAAGACACTTGTCTTGCGGAAGCGAAACCGTGCAGCAAATGCTTTCACGTGGGTGCTCGTTGACCAACATGACGTAGGTCTCGCCGGCACGCTCGTAGCGAAGCGCGCGTAGCCAGGGCTGCGGCGTATCGGTCACAACAGTCTGCAGCCCCGCGCGTGCAAGCGCAGCCGCCACATCGGCAAGCGGGGTCGCGGCAAGACCGCTCAGCTCGGCCGCGCCATCCGCGTCGTAAAGCGCGCCGGGCACCTCGTCGACGGCAAGCGCCATAACCCCCGCGGCCATCATGCGCCCGACGGCACGTGCTGTGACAGCGCCAATAAACGAAGCCCCGGGCATAACAAACGCCTGGTAGCGACAGCCATTAACGGCAAACGTCCCATCGGCAATCGAAACCTCGTAACGCTCCTCATTCTCAAAAGCCTCTGCCGGCACAAAATCAAAGTCGATCTGCGCGCGCGTGAGTTCGGCCGCCACGCGCTCGACGGGCATGGCGTTGCCGGCCCATTCGGCGTCGGCATGGTACAGGATGGCGACGGGGCGAGCGGCGGCGCCTCCCGAAAGGAGCGTCGCCATGCGATTCATATAGCGCATGAGCTGGCCAAAGTGCGGCCACTGCGGGTTGTTGCCGTGCGCGTAAAAGTGCGGCGGGCAGTCCCAATCGGGGAAAGGCGCCATGCTAAACGCGTGCGGCGTAAACCAATTAACACCGCGGACGAGCATGTGATCGGCGATCCACTTCATCTCACGCAGGCCCTCGTGCCAGCCAAAGGCGCCAAAGACCTCGGCCATGCAGCGCCCCTGCTTTTTGGGGTCGAGGCGCGCGGCCGAAGAGCCCAGCTTGGCAAGCGCGTACGTAAAGAACTCCATGTTCCATGCGCCGTGGAAATAGCTGTAGCGCCCGCGGTCAATTCCGGGGGCAAGCTGGTTGATGACGACGTCGACGCCGGCCATGTCCTGCCCCGCGACCGCGCGGAAGTAATGTCCCGCGCCCTGGCCCAGGCGCGTGTGGCAACTCTTGTCCTCGATCACGTGGCCAATGTGCATAACGCCGTGCGTACGGCACCAGTCGCCGATCTGCTCGTCAAAGCACGCGCGGTAGAGCTGCGTAGCAAGGTCCATATAGGCGTGGCGAACCTGGGCGCCGTCTGCCTCGCGCGTCCAAAGGCCGTGCAACTTGGTAAGCCAATTCTCGCCAAGCGCATCGTGTAGGCGGCGGGCAAGCTCGTCCGACCACGGCAGCGCCAAGTCGCTTCGCCCGATAAAGCTGCTGGTAGAAGCATCGTCGGGCGCGGTGCCCTTCTCGTTCATAAAGCCGGGCTCGTCGGTAAAGAAGCCCAAGATCGTTTTGCCGAACTCATCGCTCAGATGCTCAAACGTGGGCTCGTAGACGGCGTCGATGAGCGCGTGGCACGAGGCGGCGTCGACCATGTTGATGTACTCATCGCGAAAGCCGGTCTTTTGGCTGGTGGCGTACAGCACGATCGTAGTGACGCCGGTGGGGGCGTCAAAACGCAAGCGGGCGGGCGTTCCATCGTCTCCTTGCTCAACAGCGAGCGCAAGGTCGAGCGGCGCACCAGCGGCATCAAAAGCTGCCACGCCCACAAAGCGCTCGGTGGGGTCCATGAGATTACCGAGCTTGATAGTCGTGGACGGTTGGGGACCAACAACCGTAATCGTGCGATGCTTGAGCACGGTTTTCTTGAGCGCGGGGTCGACGCCATCGCCCGCAAGCGCGCCGTTGGCATAGCCTGTGGGGAAGTGGGCGTCGTCGAGCAGCCAGATCTTTAACCCCAGGCGCTTGCACTCGCCGATGATAAAGCGCAGGTCAGACCACCAGCCGTCGCGACAGAAATCGGGATGCGTGCGCGATTCCAGGCAAACCTCGTGGATGTCCGCCCCGGCGATCTGCTCCAGATACTCGGTAATCGTCTCGCGCGCCTCGCCCTTGAGCCACAAGAACGGAAGCACGTGGTTGTCGTAGGTGCCGCCAAGCACCTGCTCAAAATACGCCGCCATATACGCTCCTCCAAAACCGGCCTTTCAAATCCATTGAAGTCAGAGTACGCCGAGCGCGCCGCCCTGCTAATATCAAAACCACGGCAGAATATGACCGAATCAACGATGGGAGCACTATGGAGCTCGCGCGCTTGGATAACCTGCTACTCGAGCTGACCGACAGTGAACGCGCCTATCGCGCGGGCGCCCATTACGACTGGAGCGATGCACTCGCTCAAGGTAATCAGGCAGATATTGATGGCCGATTCATTCGTAAAATTGGCAACCCAACGCTCGCTCTGCACCAAGAAGGCATGCCCGAGGGGCTATCGATTGTTCGCAACTCGCGCTTCAATCCTGTGCCGGAACACGTGCACGATTATGTCGAAATCAGCTATGTCTATCGAGGACGAGCGCCGCAGATCGTCAACGGCGCGCCGCTCATGCTCGCTCAAAACGAGGTCCTCCTGCTCGATGCCGCCTGCCCGCATGCTGTTGGCGAGCTCGGTGAGCACGACATAATGCTGAGCGTCATCATCTCGCGGCCAATGCTGCGCCGTAGCCTGGAGCAAAGCCTTTCGCCCGCAAGCGCGGTGTCGCGGTTCCTGCTCAACGCCCTCAACGATGAAACCGACCACCGCGGCCACGTTCATTTCCACACGGACGGTAGCCGTCGCGTGCGCCGCTATATGCAGGAGATGCTGTGCGAGCGCCTGGACCCCACGCCGGCGAGCCCCCAGATTGTCTCGAGGCTGTTCGAGCTGCTGCTGGTTGAGCTCATGCAAAGTTACGAGGCCGCGCTGCTGCAAACGGACGAGCCCGCGCTGCCATCGGCGCAGGTCGCGGCTGCCATGGGCTTCATCGAGCGCAACGCCTGCGACTGCACCCTCGATGACCTAGCCCGCCACCTGCACCTGAGCCCCAACTACGCAAGCGCCCTGCTCAAGCGTCAGACAGGCCGCACGTTTATGCAGCTGGTGCAAGAGAGCCGCCTAGCGCGCGCGGCGACGCTGCTCGATGCCGGTGCCACTGCGGAGGTCGCAGCGCACGAGGCGGGCTATGCCAACATGAGCTTCTTCTACAAAAAGTTTGCCGAGCGCTATGGCTGCACGCCGGCGGCCCATCGTCAGCGTTTGCCCAGATAAAACCGACCAAAATAAACCTGTCCCTTTTTGGCAGGTATCAGGAAATGTCAGGGGCGGGGTAGCGGCAGGCAGCGGGCGCGAAAAGAAGTGTCGGGTTTGGCACCCCCGCCCCCGCATGTCTCCCGTGTGGGCGATACTCGGCTTATCGACCCACGATGCAAAGGAGATGCTCATGGCAAACATTAAGTTCCTCGAGGGTTTCTATTGGGGTGGCGCCACCGCCGCCAACCAGTTTGAGGGCGCTTGGAACGTGGACGGCCGCGGCGCTTCCGTCGACGACCACTTCCTGGGCGGCAGCTACAAGGAGCCGCGTCAGATCACGATCGACATCGACCCCAACCGCTTCTACCCCAACCATGACGGCATCGATTTCTACCATCACTACGAGGAGGATATCGCGCTGTTCGCCGAGATGGGCTTCAACATGTTCCGCATGTCCATCTCCTGGAGCCGCATCTTCCCCAACGGCGATGATGCCGAGCCCAACGAGGCCGGTCTTGCCTTCTACGACCGCGTCTTCGACTGCCTGCGCGCGCATAGCATCGAGCCACTCGTGACCCTCTCGCACTACGAGATGCCCTATCACCTGGTCGAGAAGTACAACGGCTGGGCAAGTCGCGAGCTCATCGGCTTCTTTGAGAAGTATTGCCAGACTGTCTTCGACCGCTACCAGGACAAGGTCAAGTTCTGGCTGACCTTCAACGAGATCAACTGCGGCACCATGGACATGGGCGCCATGATGGAGACCGGCCTGATCCAGGGCTTCGAGGGTCCGGCAAGCGCCATCAAGACCACCGCCCAGCAGCGCTTCCAGGCCCTGCATCACCAGTTCGTGGCCAGCGGCCGCGTCGTGCGCTACGCCCACGAGCACTATCCGCAGTTCAAGATAGGCAACATGGATTGCTTCATCCTCTCCTATGCTGCGACGTGCGACCCGGTCGACGTGTTCGCCACGCAGCAGCAGATGAACTCCATGAACTGGTACTGCTCCGACGTGCAGGTGCGCGGCAAGTATCCGTTCTATGCCAAGCGCTTCTGGGCCGAGAACGACGTCGAGCTCGCGATGGAGGACGGCGATCTGCAGGATATCGCCGACGGCAAGGTCGACTTCTACACCTTTAGCTACTACATGTCCGGCACCGTGGGCACGCACAAGGACCACGAGATGACCGAGGGCAACATGACCTTTGGCGGCAAGAACCCCTACCTGGAGTCCACCGACTGGGGTTGGCAGATCGACCCGCTGGGCCTGCGCATCGCCCTCAACGAGATTTACGCCCGTTACGAGATTCCGCTGATGGTGGTCGAGAACGGCATGGGCGCCTACGACGAGGTCGAGGACGATGGCTCCATTCACGATCCGTACCGCATCGCCTATCTGCGCAGCCACATCAAGGCCATGGGTGAGGCCATTGCCGACGGCGTCGACCTGATCGCCTACACCTGGTGGGGCCCCATCGACCTGGTGTCCGCCGGCACTGGCGAGATGCGCAAGCGCTACGGCTTCATCCATGTCGATAAGTACGACGACGGCACCGGCACCTACGAGCGTCGCCGCAAGGACAGCTTCTTCGCATACCAGAAGATCATCAAGTCCAACGGCACCGAGGGCTTGGAGTAATTGAGTTCCGGCGATTGAGTTCCTGCGTTCTGACGAACGCCAACGCCGGCGGCCGACTACGCGGCCACCGGCGTTGGCGACGATGGCATTTGGAGCGCCTTCGTGCACCTGGGGCTTATCGAGGGTTAATCAACAAAATGGGTGCCGCCGGGGCGAAGGCTTTGGAAGAGGCTGACGATTCGGGTCCTCGCCTTAGTTTTCAGCCCAAGTGGCACTATAATTACCGTAGGCATGCGCACAACGTTGCGCTTAATCAAGAGGAGAAAACGTATGGGTCTGTTTGATATGTTCAAGAAGAAGGCCGAGCCTGCTGCCGCTGCCGCTCCCGCCTCCATCTCTGCTTCTGCCGGCGCCGACGTGCTGTGCTCGCCCGTCAAGGGCAAGGTCATCAAGATGGCCGACGTGCCCGATCCCGTCTTTGGTGGCGAGGTTCTGGGCAAGGGCTGCGCCGTGTGGCCCGAGGACGATCTGGTCTACGCTCCCTGCGACGGCAAGGTGACCGTCACCATGGGTCACGCCGTGGGCCTGCAGTCCGATAGCGGCATCGAGGTCCTGGTGCACGTTGGCGTCGATACCGTCAACATGAACGGCGACGGCTTCGAGGGCTTCGTCAAGGCTGACGATGTCGTGAAGGCCGGCCAGCCCATGCTCAAGATCGACCGCGCCAAGATCGCCGCTGCCGGTTACAAGGACTGCGTCGTCGTGGCCGTGTCCAACACCGCCGAGTTTGCCGACGTCGAGCTTGCCGTCGAGGCCGACTCCGCCGTCGCTGCCGGCGATGCTATCGTCAAGGTTGTCCGCAAGTAAATCGCGGCATCGCATGATGTCTAAGGGTGGTCGGATTGTTCGGCCACCCTTTTTTATTACACGGTACGGATGTGTTTTATTGCACACTGAGCGGACTCGCAGACCGTTCGGACGTTAAATCGAACCGACCGCGCCTTCGTGCTGTCGAGGGTGTTCATAAGTGGATAGTATGTGCTTACTATCACAACGTGCACCGCGTTTGGGAAGCGCGGTGCCGCTCATTGGGAGGAACATCATGAAAAAGAAGCTGCTGCTTGCGCCCCTCATGGCCGTTTTGGTTGCATGTGTGGTCGTGCTTTCCGGCTGCGGAGGCCCTTCGATCGAGGAACTCATCACCGAGGATCTTACGACTCAGTTTGACGAGGTCAAGAACGGTGGCGGCGAGTTCCTTTCTGGTCTGGAGGAGGCTTCGGGCGACGAGTTCGAGCAGCTGGGTATCGATCCCAAGGAGTATGCCAAGACCTATCTCGAAGGCTTTGACTACGAGATCGGCGACGTGACGGTCGACGAGGACAAGGGTGTCGCGACCGCCGAGGTTTCCATCACCTGCAAGTCCATGAACAAGATTGTCGAGGACTTCTCCACCCAGTATCAGGAGAAGGTTGCCGCGCTTGATACGGTTCCTTCCGATGACGAGCTGTACAAGATGGCAGGTCAGGTTATGGTCGATGTGACCAAGGCCACCGAGCCCAGGAAGACCACGGTTATCTTCAAGTACACCTGCAACGACGACGGCGAGTGGTCTGCCGACGACTCCGTCAACTCCGAGATGATGGATGCAATGCTGAGCTAGGGGAGTTACGCGGTAGTTTGTTACGGCGTTTTACCAAACGCCGTAACTGCTCGACGCTGCGCGGGCACCAGAGCGACAACTTGTCATTCAAAGAGGACGGCATGACCAGAAGGTCTATGCCGTCCTCTTTTCATGCCAATTTGTTCGCTCTGGTGCCCGCTCGCTGTCATTGCCGAAACATCGGCGTTGCCATGGCAGTCATTGGGGACGTTCTTAAACGACTACTTTCCGCGCGACAGAATCTATGCAGCCGTGTTGAGCGACAGCCCCGCTACTCGCCCAGAATCAGCGCCGCGAGCTCATCCTGGGTGTCCACCACGTAGTCGGCGCCGGCGGCTTCTAGCTCTGCGCGGCCACGGAAGCCCCAGGCGACGCCGGCGCTCTTGAGGCCGGCGTTGTGACCGGTCAGGATATCGACATTGGAATCGCCCACATAGAGTGTGGTTGCCGGGTCGGCGCCTAGCTCTTTCATCACATGCAGCGTAACAGGCGCCTCGGGCTTGGGAGGAAACGCGTCGACGCGGCCCTGCACCAGCGCAAAGCGCTCGGAACCAAAATACTTCTCGATAAGCGGAGCGGCCGAGACATGGTCCTTGTTGGTGAGCACGGCAAGCTGCACGCCCGCGACGCGCAGGCGGTCGAGCATCTCGATCGTACCGGCGTACGGTGCGGTGTGGTCTTCCTTGTGCTCGCCGTAATAAGCCCTAAACTCGGCAAGCGTCTGCTCAAACATACGGCCGTCGCCCGCATACTCGGCGGGCATAAAGCGCTCGACCAGCTTGAGCATGCCGTTTCCCACCTTGTAGCGGTACTCGTCTACGGCAAACGTGGGCCAGCCGTGCATCTCGCAGGTATGGTTGCCGGCGGCCGCCAGGTCCTCGAGCGTGTTGAGAATGGTGCCGTCCAGGTCAAAGATCACATGGGAAAAAGCTGCTGCCATGGGTGCTCCTGCCGCTTGAGTTGTAAAACGCACCCCATGATACTGGGCATGCGTGCCGGGCATGTTTGGAATCTGAATATCTTTAATAGCCCTGAGCCTTTGTCGTTAGCAAATCCTCGGCAGCTGCTCTCCCACGAGCATGTCGAGTATGCGGGTCGAGCCCCAGCCGGCAGG
>CABUDJ010000047.1 GCA_902490325.1 uncultured Collinsella sp.
GTAAGGCCGTGGGCGAGGCTGTTGCCAGCCCACAACGCCCGGGCCCATGGTGACCATGCGCGAGCCGTTGTGCTCGCGGGTCATGTAGGCGGAACGCTCGTCGGAAATATTGGCGACGACCATGCCCTTAATCTTGACGGCGGCCATATAGGAGCCGACTCCGTACTTATCGAATGCGAAGCCCTGGGAATCCTTGTGCTCCAGCAGGTCCTTGGCAACGGCGGTCGCGGAATCGACAAAGTCCGCGGCAGGGGTCTCGGAATAGTCGACGACCTCGTGACCGTCGGCGATGAGCATCTCCTTGATGGACTCCTTCATCGACATACCGTCGGCATCGGAAGCGATTACAACCCTCATGACATCCTCCTTGAGAGATACGCAGGTGCGTAGTTTCTGTTTGGAAGTGTTGAATCGCGTTCAGGTCCGGGCATCTGAATGTGCGGTTCTTCACTGATCATGTTTATTTGAACACATTCGAACATCAACTGCAAGAATTATTTGTTTATCTTTGTTCTTTTTTGAACAAATACCGTTTACGGATGATTGCCGACCGTCTGGACCCGGCGCGGACGTAGCGACCGCGTATTCAACAAACAAAAGGGCGGCCGAGAACGTGTCTCGGCCGCCCTTCTTACAGTTGATCTTCCAAAGAACGCTTTGCCGCCTACTCAGACTGCCTGCCCTTCTTGGCGTGCTTGGACGGAGCACTCAGAAAGCGGCCCGTCAAATAGTTCGCCGGGCCGGAAATATCAATCCCCAGTAGCGTGTGTCCCAGCCATAGAAACGCCGCGAGCACCAGCAGCGGGATAACGCACGAGGTCACGATCATCACAATGACGCCTTCGATGAGATCGGTCACTTGCTGCACAATTTCATCGGTCATCTGCTTGGCGCCGCTGGTCACCGACGTGACGAGGCCCGAGGCACCGTCGGCAAGCTGCTCGAGCACGCTCTTGGACTCTGCGGACTCGGTCTTTTTCTTGCTTGTTTTGGAGCTATCGCTATCTGCCGCACTCGCAGCGTCGGCCGCCTTTTGCTCGGCCGCCTCGATGCTAACGCGATACGTTTCGTCGACCTTCTGCGACACCCAAACGCTTGCAGGCACCAACGCCATGCCAATTATGGCGACCACCAGCACACGCGTTGCCACGCGGCGAATGACCGCGCTCGTGCTCCAGCGTCCGTGAATGCCAAGCGACACCGCGAAGAGTACGAGCGAGAACGGAATCAGGATGCCCAGCCCGACCGACCATAAAATGGTCAGCAGATATTTTTCGAGGTAGAGCACGGCAAGCACGATACCCAAGTTTCCCGAAAGCTGCGCGAGCTGCTCGGCAACTGGCGTTCCCGTATCGCCCGGCAGCGCAGTTATACCCGCAGATAGGGCGACGCACGAGGTCGTGAGCGCCAAAACGTTGCCCTTCTTTTGATCGATGACCTCGATGGTGGAGTCCCAAGTCTTGGTATCGGCGAAATGCGGACGAGCTACAAAGCCCGACAGCAGCGCCAGTACCACGAGCGCAACGATAAAGCCAATCTGCAGCTTTTTGTTTGCGCACACGACATCGGACAGGCTGAGCTGCAGCTCGGTTACCGTCGTATGCTCGGTTATCTGGACAGGACGCCCATGAGCCATCTCGTGCGCATCTGTCTTTTGAATCAATCCGTTGTCCGGCATTTGGACACCTCCTCATTCCGGCCTGCATTGCGGATGGAAGTATACCCACCCATCGAAAAACCGAACGGGAGGGCGTGCAGAAGCTCCAAGACTGCCCCCAACGACTAGTCGTTTAAGAACGTCCCCAATGACTGTCTCGGGATGAGTTGCGGTGGAATAGGGGTTGTTTTGCGCCCGCCGGCCCCTATTCAGTCCCCATTTCACCGCAACTTGGAGGAGGACAGAAAAAGCCCTGTCGCGAGTTTGCGGCAGAGCTTTTGGAAGGGGACTTGGTTGTGCGGGCTCGTTAGGCGAGCTTGGCCTCGAGCTCGGCGATGCGCTTATAGGCATCGATGGTAAAGCGGGTCTGCTTCTCCAGGATCATAGTGGTCATGAGAGTATCCTGAGCGTGAGCCATGATGAAGGTCATCTCCATCTCGCCGCCGCCGGCCTCCTGCGAAAGCAGCTTGGTCTGTGTGTCGTGGGCGCCGATGAGTGCATCGCTGGCATCCTTGTGCAGCTGCTCGGCCTTCTCAAAATCACCCTCGCGAGCAGCATCGAGCGCTGCAAGCAGATCGGTCTGGGCGTCACCTGCGTATGCGACGATCTCGAATCCAACCATCGAGATTTCTTCTTTGGTTGCCATATTGCGTTCCTTTCACATATGAACCAATGGAGAGCATCGCGTCCGGGCATACGCGCTGCGTTCTGTATGGCAGAAACATTAACATTCAAACAAAAAAGAACAACGCAAAACATTATTTCAAGCTATGAACGGTCAATTTTCGCCCGTGAACGGTTTCCAAACCATTTCGAACAATATCAAACATGATTAACGGAAACCCAATCAGGACCGCACCCTAACGCAAATCGCGCACCGTATCGCCCTCTACGAGCACGCCGGGGATCAGCATGTGCTCCACGCCAGACGCACCCCCCTCGGCGCCGGCGATTTTGTCGACCGCCCACATGCCGACGCGCCTGTTGTCGAAGCGCACGGTGGTCAGGCGACGATCGGGCACGATATCGCCCAGGCTGTCATCAACACCCACCACGCTCACGTCCTCGGGCACGCGCTTTCCGCGCGACTCGAGCCCGCGAATGCAACCGTAGGCCATGGCGTCGTTGGAGGCATAGATGGCAGTACAGGCTGGATCGTCCGCCAGAGCCTGGCCTGCGGCATACCCACTCTGAGCCGTCCAATCGCCACGAACGAGTCGCGGCGGCTCAATGCCATGCGCACACAATGTCTCACGCCAGCCTTCCTCGCGCTGCATGCCCGAAAGCGAGCGCTCGGGGCATGAGATAAAGTGCACGGTCTTGTGCCCCTGCTCCAGCAAATACTCGACCACCTGGCGCGAGCAATCGAACTGGTCGTTATCGACCGTTGAACAGAGCGGGTGCTCCAACATCGTAACGAGAACTGTCTGCATGCCGGGCAGCGGCTCGAAGGTGCCAAAGTCCGCCGGCATGCGATTCATGATCACGACCATGCCATCCACCGGCAGTGCGCTCATGCGCGACGATGCGCTCTCGAGGGTATACGGATGCCCATCTACTTTCGTGAGGGTAATGGCGTAGCCGTGCTTATCGGCGGCGGCAGCAAAGCCCTCCATACGGTCGAGGTTGCCGGTACCGGTAATGTTGAACATGGCGACGCCGACGGTCTTAAACTTGCCACGGCGCAGCGATCGACCGGCAAAATTGGGGCGATACCCCAGCTCGCGCATGGCGGCACGCACGCGCTCCTTGGTCTCGGGGCGCACGCTGGGCGAATCGTGCACCGTACGCGAGACCGTCTGCTCCGAGACGCCCGCGAGACGCGCCACGTCCTTAACGGAAACCGATTTTTTAACAGCGGCCATAGGTCGATCTTTCTATGTCAACGATGCCATTAGTGGCATCCTACGCAGTCAAATGAAACGTCTTCAAGTATATCTAACGCCTCCCCACCATACGCTTACCACCCAAAACCTACCGTTCACCGACATTTTTGCTTCCCCGAACGGCTTTTGTCGACCAAATGTTAACGTTGCCATTGCGCAAATACAGAGCCACCGGGCGGCTCAAACGTTTACGCATAAGGAATCGACGGTTCGCAGGCACAGGAACCACCGGTTCGCGTCTTTTTTTGTGTCGCAAAATGGCAACGTCAACATTTTGGCAACCGAACGCCAAAAGCTACCATCGTTGCTAACCCACCGACTCTTAGGAGCATTGCATGGAGCAACTCATCGCCATCATCGAAAAGGGCCAGCCCTTTTTCAACGCGATCGCCCGCAACAAGTACCTCAAGGCGATCCGCGACGGCTTTATCTCCGTCATCCCCATCATCATCTTCTCGTCCATCTTCTGCCTGGTAGCCTCGGTCCCCAACATCTGGGGTTTCTACTGGCCCGATGACATCAACAACGCCCTGTGGAAGTGCTACAACTACTCCATGGGCATCCTGGCCATCGCCTGCGCCGCCACCACGGCCAAGCACTTCGCCGACGCTCAGAACCGCGATCTGCCCAAGAACAACCAGATCAACTTCATCTCGTGCATGTGCGCGGCCATCATCGGCTTCTTGCTCCTTTCGAGCGACACCATCGCCACGGACGCTGCCAGCGGTTTCAACACCACCTACCTTGGTTCCAAGGGCCTGCTGACCGCTTTCATCGCTGCGTTTGTGACCGGCATCATCTACAAGTTCTTCATTAAGCGCAACATCACCGTCAAGATGCCCGAGCAGGTTCCGCCCAACATCTCGCAGACCTTTAAGGACATCATCCCCTTCTCCGTCTGCATCACCGTCTTTTGGGTTTTTGACATCGTCTTCCGCGCTGCTTTTGGCTTCTGCTTTGCCCAGGGTGTCATCCAGGTGTTCCAGCCCCTGTTCACCGCTGCCGATGGCTACATCGGCCTCGCTGTGATCTACGGCGCCATGAGCCTCTTCTGGTTCGTGGGCGTCCACGGCCCCTCGATCGTCGAGCCCGCCATCGCCGCCGCCCTTGTTGCCAACATGACCGACAACCTGGCCGCATTCCAGGCTGGCCAGCACGCTTCCGCTGTCCTGACCCAGGGTGCCCAGTACTTCGTCGTCTGCATGGGCGGCACCGGCGCCACGCTCGTCCTGGTCTTTATGTTCTGCTTCCTGGCCAAGTCCCAGGAGATGCGCGCCGTCGGTAAGGCCGCTATCGTCCCCGTGTGCTTTGCCGTCAACGAGCCGCTGCTGTTCGCCGCACCCATCGTGCTCAACCCCGTCTTCTTTGTCCCGTTTGTCTTTGCCCCGATCGCCAACATCTGGATCCTCAAGATCTTTATCGACTTCTTGGGCATGAACGGCTTTATGTACACCCTGCCTTGGACCGTCCCCGGCCCCATCGGTACCATCATGGGCCTGGGCTTCCAGCCGCTCGCCTTTGTGATGCTCGCCCTTATCCTGGTCGTCGATTTCGTTCTGTACTACCCGTTCTTCCGCGCCTATGACGCCCAGAAGTGCGCCGAGGAGGCCGAGATCTCCCAGGAGGAGCTCGCCGCCAAGAACGCCGAGAAGGCCGCCAAGCTCAACGATGCCTTCCAGGGCAAGGCTGACGCCAAGAGCGTTGCTGCCGGCGCTGCCGCCGAGGCCGTGAAGGCCGACGCCCCCGCCGCTGTCGCCGTTGAGGCAACGACCGCCAGCGACCTCAACGGCAAGCGCGTACTCGTGCTCTGCCAGGGTGGCGGAACCTCGGGCCTGCTCGCCAACGCGCTGGCCAAGGCCGCCAAGGAGCGCGGCATTGATCTTGAGACCGCTGCCGAGGCCTATGGCAACCACGTGGACATGCTCCCCGACTTCGATCTGGTCGTCCTGGCCCCGCAGGCCGCAAGCTACCTGGCCGACCTGCAGAAGGACTGCGAGCGCGTGGGCAACAAGTGCGTCGCCTGCCGTGGCAAGCAGTACATCGAGCTCTCCCAGAACGGCGATAAGTCTCTCGCCTTCGTCTCCGAGCAGCTTTCGAAGTAAGTAACGCTCAGGGCCAGCCGACCATCCACAGCCGGCTGGCCCTTCGATTTAGACGATTGGATCATCATGTCCGTTAACCCTGCTAGCGTCACCAACCCGCCTGCGCAGTTTCCCGAGGACTTTGTCTTTGGCGGCGCCACCGCTGCCTACCAGGTAGAGGGCGAGACCCGCACCCACGGTAAGGGCAAGGTTGCCTGGGACGACTTCCTGGAGGCCCAGGGGCGCTTCTCCCCCGATCCCGCTTCGGACTTCTACAACCAGTACCCCGTCGACTTGGAGCTGTGCGAGGAGTTCGGTATCAACGGCATCCGCCTCTCCATCGCCTGGAGCCGCATCTTCCCCAACGGTACCGGCGAAATCAACCCCGAGGGTGTCCAGTTCTACCACGACCTCTTCGCCGAGTGCCACAAGCACCACGTTGAGCCGTTTGTCACGCTGCATCACTTCGATACGCCGCTGCCCCTCTTTGAGAAGGGCGACTTCCTCAACCGCGAGACCATCGACGCCTTTGTGGACTTTGCCACCTTCTGCTTTAAGGAGTACGCCGACCAGGTGACCTACTGGTTCACCTTTAACGAGATCTGGGCCGACGCCTCCAACACCTACATCGAGGGCACCTTCCCCGGTGGCGTCAAGGCACATCTTGCCGAGGCCTTCCAGTGCGAGCACAACATGATGCTCGCCCACGCCAAGGCCGTGCTGGCCTTCCACAACGGCGGTTTTAAGGGCAAGATCGGCGTCATCCAGTCGCTGGAGTTTAAGTACCCGCTCAACGAGAACGACCCCGCCGATATCAAGGCCGCCAACAACGAGCACGTGCTGCAAAACCAGTTTTTGCTCGACGCCACCTTCCGCGGCGACTACGCGCCCGACACCCTCGAGTGCGCCAACCGTCTGGCCGCCGTCTCGGGCGGCACCATCGAGATCCTAGACGAGGATCTGGAAATCATGCGCGAGGCCGCGCTCTACAACGACTACCTGGGCGTTAACAACTACCAGTGCCGTTTTTTGAAGGCTTACGATGGCGAGAACGACCTGCACCACAACGGTACGGGCGAGAAGGGCACCGGCCGCTGGCGCGTTAAGGGCATTGGCGAGCATGTGAACAAGCCTGGCATCCCCACCACCGACTGGGACTGGATCATCTATCCCGAGGGCCTGTTCGATCTGCTCGTCTACATTAAGCAGCGCTACCCCAACTACAAGCAGATCTTCATCACCGAGAACGGCATGGGCTACAAAGACCCCTACAAGGACGGTTTTGTGGACGACCAGCCGCGCATCGACTACATCGAGCAGCACCTGCGCTGGTTGCTCAAGGCCATGGAGGTGGGCGTCAACGTGGGCGGCTACTTCCTGTGGAGCCTGCAGGATCAGTTCTCCTGGACCAATGGCTACAACAAGCGTTACGGCTTCTTCTACGTTGACTTTGAAACCCAGAAGCGCACGCCCAAGGCAAGCGCATACTGGTATAAGCACGTGGCGCAGACCCGTCGTCTGGACTAGCGGCTTTCAACTAGCGGTTGGCGGAATTGCCCCGCTCACATAACCTGTCCCCATTTCTCAGCCGGGGGCGGCACGTCACACGGCGCGCCGCCCCCGGTCTTTTGTTTTTGTTCGGCCTGGGGGCCGTTTGTCTCGATCTGTAACATCTAGCCGAGATTTTGGGTCCTACCTGTTACAGATTTAGACAAATAGGCAGAACGAGCTGAACCTACGCCCGTATATCTTTGACAGTCGAGCGTTCGACCAACGTACTCGGCACATGAATCGCCTCGATAGACGAGCTCTCTCCAATCGCCGCCTCAAACGCAAGCTTACCGACACCGCGCAAATCAAATCGCAACGTCGTCAGCCGATTGTGAGGAACAAGTCCCTCGAGTGCGTCGTCGATACCAACCACGCTCACGTCGTCGGGCACGGACAGGCCCGCGTTCTCGAGCGCGGCGATAACGCCCAGCGCCATCTGGTCATTTGCCGCAAGCACGGCAGTCGGCGCCTGCGACCCGCCGGCAAGCACCTCGGCCGCAATCCGCTCGCCCATGGCGTACCCACTGTCCGCACTCCAATCGCCACGCAGCATCGGAGCGGCATCGACATGAGCACGACCCAGCGTATCGCGCCAACCGGCCTCACGAAAACGCGAGGAAATCGAGTTTTCCGGACCCGCCACAAACCGCATATTCGAGTGACCATGTTCCAGCAGATAATTGGTCAACAGCTCGCACGAACCATACTGGTCGGAGTCGATCGTCGTGCAGCGCGGATGCGCATACATGGACAGGATGACCGTTCGCACTCCCGGCTGGGGAACAAACTCCTCAAAATCGGGAGCCATGCGGTTCATGTTGAGAATCATGCCGTCGACGGGTCGCTCGACCATGCGGCGCGAGGCATCGGCAAGTGTATAGGGCTTGTCGCCGCCCATCTCGATCATAGTGACGGCAAAATCATGCTCGCGCGCCGCTTGCATGATACCCTCGAGCGTCGCCAGGTTACCGACACGTGTGATGTTGTACATGCACAGGCCAATAGAACGATACGACCCGCCGCGCAACGCCGTTCCAGCAAAATTGGGACGAAAGCCCAGCTCTTCCATGGCGGCCAGCACACGCTTGCGCGTCTTTTCCGTCACGTTGGGCATACCGTTGACCACGCGAGACACAGTCTGGCGGCTCACGCCAGCGAGCGCCGCAACCTCTGCCGCGCTCGCCGAACGACCATTCCTTGTCCGCTGAGCCATGCCTTCCACGCTAACCTGCTTCCCAACTATTCCCCGCGCCCATGGCGCATCGTACATACATTGATAACGTGCTCATGATACCCGAGCCATATACCACAACATGAAAACTTCTGTCAATCAAAACCGCTTACCGAACAAATACAACCGTTCGCGGCTGTTTGAAGTTGTTTTGTTTCTATATATCCCAGCCGGATGTTAACGTGCTCATTGTCAAATGTTCACGTGCTCATTTTGGTTCTAATCATTTTAAGATAGTGTTTATCGGGCTTTTTCACCGCTGAACGCTAACCAGGGAGCCTCCTGAGCACAAACGCACAATATCGAACAGCGAGACGAGAGGGTGTATGCATATGTCTTTGCTAAACCGCGTACAGCAGCTGCCGAAGAGCTTTGTTTGGGGCGCCGCAACCGCCGCGTACCAAACGGAAGGTTCCACGAAGGTGGCAGGCAAGGGTAAGACCATGTGGGACGATTACCTTGTCGCCCAGGGTCGCTTTTTGCCCGACCCGGCCAGTGATTTCTACAACCGCTACGAGGAGGATATCCGCCTTTCTGCCGAGCATGGGCTCAACGCCATCCGTGTGTCCATCGCCTGGACCCGCATCTTCCCCAACGGCGACGATGCCGAGCCCCTCGCCGAGGGCGTTAAGCACTACCACGAGCTGTTCGCCTGCTGCAAAAAGTATGGCGTCGAGCCCTATGTGTCCCTGCATCACTTTGACTCCCCCGCCGCCCTGTTCAACCAGGGCGACTGGCTCAACCGCAAGACCGTCGACGCCTATGTGCGCTATGCCGAGTTCTGCTTCCGCGAGTTCCGCGAGGTCAAGAATTGGTTCACCATCAACGAGCTCATCAGCCTCTCGCACTCCCAATACATCCAAGGCAACTTCCCGCCCAACCATCACTTTGATGTGACGAGCGGCATCCAGAGCCAGCACAACGAGCTCGTTGCCCACGCCCGCGCCGTCAACCTGTATAAGGATCTTGACGAGACCGAGCACCTGGGCGGCCGCATTGGCATGGTCAACGTCCTGACGCCGGCATATCCTGCCACCGGCTCGCCCGCCGACCAGCACGCCGCCGACCTGTACAACGCCTTCTACACCGACTTCATCATGGACGGCGCCTTCCTGGGCCACTACTCCGCGCGCACCCTCTCACTCATCAACGAGATTCTGCGTGCCAACAACGCCACGCTTACGGTTGAGGACAGCGACATGGAGGAGCTCGCCAAGGCGGCGCCCCGCAACGATATGTTCGGCCTCAACTACTATCAGTCGGCGTTTATCGCCGCCTACGATGGCGAGTCCACCAACAGCTTTAACGGCACCGGAGACAAGGGCACCTCGTGCTTTAAGTTTAAGGGCGTCGGGCAGCAGGTCGATATGCCGGGTATCCCCACCACCGACTGGGATTGGCTCATCTACCCGCAAGGCCTCTACGACACGCTCAAGCACATCAGCGCCACCTATCCCAACCTCCCCGTCATCTATATCACCGAAAACGGCCTGGGCCACAAGGACCCCGAGCCCGACGCAAACGGCATCGTCGCCGATCCCGAGCGCATCGACTTTGTCGACCAGCACATGGAGAAGGTGCTCCAGGCGCGCGCCGAGGGCGTCGACGTCCAGGGCTACTTTATCTGGAGCCTGCAGGACCAGTTCTCGTGGGCCAACGGCTATAACAAGCGCTACGGCCTGTTCTACATCGACTTCGACACGCAAAAACGCTACATCAAGCAGTCGGCACTCTGGTACAAGGAGCTCGCCGACACTATGGCGGACGCGCAGTAGCGCATCGCCTCGCTTTCCCCCGAGAAGGGAGCGGCCCTATGCGATACAAACCCAGCCGCTCCCCTCTCTCCCCCTGGGACCGACCCCGCCTGCACCCAGGCTTTTAGCAAGCGGGAGACCATATAGGTTTTCAACGTCCATGCCATTAAGATTTCATGCAAAGAGGAGCGTGAACTATGGAATCGATCGTTAAGTTCTTGGAGAAAGGTCAGCCGTACTTCGACAAGGTCTCTAAGAACATCTACCTTCAGGCCATTAAAGACGGCTTTTTGGCAGCAATGCCCATCATCCTGTCTTCTTCTGTCTTCCTGCTTATTTCGACCCTGCCGGGCGTTGTCGCCACGGTCGGCGGCTTTACGCTGCCCGACTGGTGGAACGTCGACGTCGTGAACTTCTGCAACAAGGTTTACAACTTCACGATGGGCGTCGTGGGCATCATGGTCGCCGGCACCACCGCAAGCGCGCTGACCGGCTCCAAGAACCGCCGCATGCCTGCCGGCAAGGCCATCAACGCCACGAGCACCATGGTCGCCGCCATGTGCGCTATGCTCATCTTGGCCGTTACCCAGACGAGTGCCAAGATCGACGGCGCCGATGTCTCGGTGTTCTTTACCGACAACATGGGCACCAAGGGCCTGCTGAGCTCCTTTGTCGCCGCATTTGCCACGGTCAACATCTATGCCTTCTGCATTAAGCGAGACATCACCATCAAGCTGCCCAAAGAAGTCCCCGGCGCCATCGCCCAGAACTTCCGCGACATCTTCGCCTTCAGCTTCTCCATCCTGTTTGTCGCCGTCATCGACGTTATCTGCCGCACCTGCTTGGCCGTCCCGTTTGCCAACGTCATCTCCACGCTGGTGAGCCCGCTGTTCGCCGCTGCCGATTCCTACGCCGGCCTCGCCCTCATCTGGTTCATGATCCCGCTGTTCTGGTTCATGGGCATCCACGGCCCCTCGGTCGTTAAGCCTGCCCTCAACGCCGCGCTGTTTGGCAACATCACCACCAACCTCGCCACGCTGCAGGCCGGCGGTCACCCCGCCCTCGCCCTGACCGAGAACTTCGGTAACTACATCGGCGAACTCGGCGGCACCGGCGCCACGTTCATTGTCCCGATCATCTTCCTGCTCTTTATGCGCTCCAAGCAGCTCAAGGCCGTCGGCAAAGCCTCTGTCGTACCCGTGATGTTCGCCGTCAACGAGCCGCTGCTGTTCGCCGCGCCCATCATCCTCAACCCGTACTTCCTGATCCCGTTCCTGTTTGCCCCCGTGGCCAACGTCCTCATTGGTAAGTTCTTCATCGACTTTTTGGGCATGAACGGCTTTATCTATGCCATGCCGTGGGCACTCCCCGGACCGATCGGCACCTTCATCGACACCAACTTCCAGCCGATCTCTCTGGTCCTGGTTGTCGTCCTGCTGGTCGTTGACTTCTTGATCTACTACCCGTTCTGCAAGGCCTACGACAACGTCCTGTGCAAGCAGGAGGCCGAGACCCTGGCCGAAGAAGAGGCCGAGGAGACCAAGGCCGTCAAGACCGCTGCCGCCCCCGCCGCTGAGGCTCCTGTTGTCGAGACCGCTTCTGCCACCGAGGCCTCCGCAGCTCCGTCCGCCCTTAAGGGCAAGGATCTGAGGGTTCTGGTTCTGTGCGCTGGCGCCGGCACCTCTGCACTGCTCGCCAACGCGCTTAAGGAAGGCGCCGACGAGCTGGGCATCGACATTACCGCCAACGCCGGTGCCTACGGCAGCCACTACGCCATCATGGACCAGTACAACGTCATCGTCCTGGCTCCGCAGGTTCGCACCTATTACAACGAGATGAAGGCCGACACCGACCGCCTGGGCATCACGCTGCTGTCGCCCAAGGGCAAACAGTACATCGACCTCACTAAGGATCCCAAGGGTGCCGTCGCCTGGATCGAGGAAAACCTCAAGGCATAAGACGCTGACGCCACCTGCCGCTCGCAGACAAAAAATGGCCCGTGCATCGATGCGTGATGCGCGGGCCATTTTGTTTAGACCGCACCCGTCCTCCTGTTCATCTCAATCTGTAACATCTAGCCGAGTTTTTCGGTCCTAGCTGTTACAGATCGAGACAAACAGAACGCCCGAGCAGAAATATCTCAATCTGTAATATTTAGCTGAGTTTTTCGGTCCTAACTGTTACAGATTGAGACGAACTGGCCGAAAAACCCTACGCCCGCAGATCCCTTACGCTGGAACGCTCGACCAACACGCCCGAGACGAGCGTACGGCTTCTGGAGCTCGGGGCTTCCAGACCTGCGACGACCTCGTTAAGCGCACGGATGCCCAGTTCGCGGTGGCGAAACTTCACCGACGTCAGAATCGAGTTGGGAATCGTCTTGTAGAGCTCATCGTCGAAGCCGATCACGGACACGTCGTCGGGCACATTGAGCCCTTTGTCACGTAGAGCCATCATCACGCCGTTTGCCATGCAGTCGTTAGCAGCGAGGACCGCCGTGCAATCGGGCTTATCGGCAAGCACAAGGCCCGCGGCATAGCCACTATCCGCATTCCAATCGCCTTGCAGAGGCTCGGGCGGCTCAATGCCACGTGCCTCGAGTGCCGCTCGCCAACCTTTCATACGGCACTGGCTCGACAGTGACTCTTTCTTACCAGAGACGAAGTACACGTTCTTGTGCCCGTGGTTCAAGAAGTACTCGCACGCCATGCGCGCGCCGCCCTCTTGGTCGTCACTGACGGTAGAGCAGGTAGGATGTTCCATCGGTGTGATAATCACCGTCTTGAGGTCTTTCGGCGCCTCAAAGGTATCAAAGTCATCGACCATCTGGCGCAGGTTGAAAATCATGCCGTCGACGGGGAGCTGCGACATCCTACGCGCCGCTTCAGCAAGGGTCATCTTCTCCCCCGCCCGCTTTTTGATCATCGTAAGAGCAAAGCCTCGCTCTTCGGCGGCATCGGCGATACCGTCGATCATGTCCACGGCACCGCCCGACAAGTGGAACAGCACGACGCCGATGCACCCGTAACGGCCCAACTTGAGCGAACGCGCGGCAAAGTTGGCTCGAAACCCGAGCGCCTCCATGGCCGAATGAACCTTATCGCGTGTCGACTCTCGCACGCTATCGGGCTCGTTGATCACACGCGAAACCGTCTTGAGAGAAACACCCGCGGCAACTGCCACATCGTTCATCGAGACATTTTTCTTGTCCATCGTTGCCACTGCTTCTCCGCTCGGTTCTCTATCGCTTGTTTTTTGTGTTCTAGCATATACTACCTGCCTGACTGATAAATCAACCGTTTACCGGACAATATCGACCACTCACCCGTATATCCTTGTTGCTCTTCCAAAAATGTCTTACGTTGTCATTAACGAAATGACAACGTTGTCATTTCGCAATGCCTTCCTTAAACAGGAAGGTTTCCGGGCAGTCCTGACCATCCATCGACGACCAGTTCCATCCACATGCATCGCGCATCAAGTAGCAAAGGAGCTTTATGGACGCCATCGTAAAGATGCTCGAAAAGCATCAGCCGTTCTTTGAGAAGATCTCGAGGAACATCTACCTCCAGGCCATTAAGGACGGATTCCTTGGGTGCATGCCCATCGTCCTCACCTCTTCGATCTTTCTGCTGATTGCCACCCTTCCTGGCGTAGTTGGCATCACGTTGCCCCAGCCGCTCCTCGACTGGTGCAACAAGCTGTACAACTTCACCATGGGTGTCATGGGCATCATGGTTGCCGGCACCACTGCCAAGAACTTCACGGCATCCATGAACCGTCGCATGCCCGCCGGCAAAGTGCTCAACGACGGCTCCACCATGGTGGCCGCCCAGTGCAGCATGCTGCTGCTCGCCGTTACGCAGTTCACCACCAAGCTCGACGGCTCCGAGCTTTCGGTCTTCGACTGCACCAGCATGGGTACGCGCGGTCTGTTCTCGGCCTATATCGCCGCGTTCATTACCGTGTGGGTCTATAAGTTCTGCGTCTCGCGCGATCTGACCATTAAGCTGCCCAAGGAGGTCCCGGGCGCCATCGCTCAGAACTTCCGCGACATCATCCCCTTTGGCGGCGCCGTCATCATCTGCGGCATCATCGATGTCGTCGTGCGCAACCTCATGGGCGTTCCGTTCTCCGAGCTGCTTATCAAACTGCTCTCCCCGCTCTTTACCGCTGCAGAAACCTATCCTGGCCTTATCCTTATCCAGGCAGCCACCGCGTTCTTCTGGTTCATCGGCGTCCACGGCCCCTCGATCGTCCAGCCGGGCATCGACCCCATCCGTCTTGCCAACCAGGCCGAGAACCTGCAGGTTCTGCTGGCCGGTGGTCACCCCGCCCATTCCCTCACCTTCAACATGTCGCTCGTGGGTGAGTTCGGCGGCACCGGCGCCACGTTCATCGTGCCGCTTCTGCTGATTCTCTTTATGAAGTCCAAGCAGCTCAAAGCCGTCGGTAAGGCCTCGATTGTTCCTGTTGCCTTCGCTGTCAACGAACCGCTGCTCTTTGGCGCGCCGATGATCCTTAACCCCTACATGCTCATCCCCTTTGTTGCCGCCGGCTGCGTCAACGTGAGTGTTGCCAAGTTCTTTATCGACAACGTGGGCATGAACGGCTTCTCCTTCGTGGTGCCTTGGGCTACCCCTGCCCCCATCGGCATCTTCATCACCACGAACTTCCAGCTTATCGCCCTGGTATTTGTCGCGATCATCATCTTGCTGGACGCCATCATCTACCTACCGTTCTTGAAGGCATACGATAAGCTGCTCTGCGACCAGGAGGCCGAGCGCGCCGCCGAGCTGGGTCTCGAGTCCGATGGTGCTGCCACCATCGCCGCCAACGCCTCTGCGCCCGCTATCGAGCAGACTACCGTCTCCGTCGAGCCGACCGCCGCTGCCGCCGACAGCAAGCCTGTCGCCGATCAGCCCGAGCCCGCCGCCGACGCATCCGCTAAGAAAGATGTCGACGGTCTGAAGGTCCTCGTCCTGTGCGCCGGCGCCGGCACCTCTGCCATGCTTGCCAACGCCATCAAGGAAGGTGCTGCGCAGACCGGAGAGAACATCGCTTCCTCCGCAGGCGCCTATGGCCAGCATACTGCCATCATGGATCAGTACGACGTCATCGTGCTCGCCCCGCAGGTTCGTAGCTACTACAACGACATGAAGGCCGACACCGATCGTCTGGGCATTAAGCTGCTCGCTCCCCGCGGCAAGGAATATATCGACCTTACCCGCGACCCCGCTGGCGCCATCAAGTGGCTCCGCGAGAACCTCGACTAGTTTCCTCCCTCTGTTGGTGCCCGGATCCCCAGTTCGGGCACCCTCCCTATTCGTATCCCACAGAAAGGATGACTCATGACCAACCCCATGCAGTTCCCCGACGGCTTTGTGTTTGGCGGCGCCACCGCTGCTTACCAGGTTGAGGGCGAGACCCGCACGCACGGCAAGGGCAAAGTGCCCTGGGACGATTTCCTGGCAGCCCAGGGTCGCTTCTCCCCCGATCCTGCAAGCGATTTCTACAACAAGTACCCGGTCGATATTGACCTGTGCCAGCGCTTCGGCATCAACGGTATTCGCGTCTCCATCGCTTGGAGCCGTATCTTCCCCAGTGGCACTGGCGAGATTAACCCCGAGGGCGTCGCCTTCTATCACGAGCTTTTCGCCACCTGCAACAAAGCCGGCGTTATCCCCTATGTCACGCTCGATCACTTTGATACGCCCGAGGCCTTTTACCAGAACGGCGGCGAGGGCTTCCTGACGCGCACGACGATCGACGCCTTTGTCGAGTACGCCAAGTTCTGCTTTGCCGAGTTCACCGAGGTCAAGCACTGGTTTACCTTTAACGAGATTCCCGCGACCGCCGAGGGCAGCTTTATCGTCGGCAACTGGCCGCACGGCGAGAAGTACCGCCTGGACAAGGCCTTCCAGCTCATGCACAACATGATGGTGGCCCACGCCAAGGCTGTCGTCGCCTTCCATGAGGGCGGCTTTGAGGGCGAGATCGGCATTGTCCAGAACCTGGAGCCCAAGTATCCCCTCGACCCCAACAATGCCGCCGACTGCGAGGCAGCTCGCAT
The DNA here is from genome assembly GCA_902490325.1 of uncultured Collinsella sp. Lineage (GTDB taxonomy): Bacteria > Actinomycetota > Coriobacteriia > Coriobacteriales > Coriobacteriaceae > Collinsella. The sequence continues at coordinate 16,234 of CABUDJ010000047.1, forward strand.
GGCCGATGTCATCAACAACCGCTGGGTACTCGACGCCACCTTCCGTGGCCACTATGCAGCTGATACCTTGGAGGCTGCGACCAAGCTTGCCCATATCGCCGGCGGCGAGCTCGACGTTCGTGACGAGGACATCGCCGCGCTGACCGCCGCGCTCCCCTACAACAATTGCCTGGGCGTCAACACCTACAAGTGCCAGTTCCTGCGCGCCGCCGAGGGCGAAAACGACATCAACCACAATGGCACCGGCGACAAGGGCTCCTCGCGCTGGTTCCTCAAGGGCGTGGGCGAGGCATGCGTGCGCGAAGGCATTCCTACCACCGATTGGGACTGGATCATCTATCCCGAGGGCCTGTACGACCTGCTGCTCCGCATTAAGAACGACTACCCCAACTACAAGAAGATCTACATCACCGAGAACGGCATGGGCTATAAGGACGACTTCGAGGACGGCTTTATCGACGACGCCCCTCGCATCGACTACATGCGCCAGCATCTCGCGTGGATCCTCAAGGCGATTGACGGCGGCGTGAACGTCGACGGCTACTTTGTGTGGTCGCTGCAGGACCAGTTCTCCTGGACCAACGGCTACAACAAGCGCTATGGCCTGTTCTACATCGACTTTGAGACCCAGAAGCGCTATCCCAAGGCGAGCGCGTACTGGTACAAGAACGTCGCGGAGACCGGTCTGCTTATGGCCTAACTTTTGCCGCATACCCCCTGTCGGTCGCATACGAATCCCTCCACGGGTTCGTATGCGGCCTTTTTTGTTTTTGGTTCGGCCCGTGCGGGCCGTTTATCTCGATCTGTAACATCTAGCAGGGATTTTCAATCCTAACTGTTATAGATTTAGACGAACGGGCAGGCCGGTCCGAATAATCTAAATCTGTAACACCTAGCCCACTTTTGACCATCTACCTGTTACAGATCGAGACAAACGCACAGGTCAATCCGCTCAATCTCGATCTGTAACATCTAGCCGAGCTTTTCGGTCCCAGTTGTTACAGATTGAGACAAACGGAATCGGCCAGGCAGAAAATCTAAATCTGTAACATCTAACGAGCATTTGATGGTAGTGTCGCGAATGTTGGTGTAGAGCTCGGTTCTCGAGGGTAGTCGCAGGCTG
>CABUDJ010000048.1 GCA_902490325.1 uncultured Collinsella sp.
CGCCGTTTTGGCTTGCGGTGGCGGAGTGAACGTAGCCGGTTTCTGCCGCGGCGGAGATTGCCTCGGGCGTGCCGTTGGTTTGGGCGCGGAGGGATGGGGTGGGGGCTGTGGTGGCCGCGTCGGTTGCGGCGGTGGTGCCTTTTGCGGCGGTGGTGCCGTCAGGGCTTTCCGTGTTGGCTGCGCTGATGCCGGTGGATGTTGCGATGCTGTTCTCTACGGTATCTGCTGTGGCATTTGTGTTGGTGCCGTATTCAGCTTTGGCCGTGTCGCCGTTCGTGGCGTCGGCTTGCGCCTGCTGCTCGGCTGTTGCCCGAGGCTGTATGGCCTCCGCAATGGCTGGCATAGGCAACGTCGAGCTGACCATGGACGTGCACACGATCGCGCAGAGCAGGTAGTAAAGGGGTCGTTTCATAGCGGAGCCTCTCGGTGAGCAGCCAATAGGGTCCGAAGACAGCTCCAGGCCAGCACTCCGCACATATTTTGTTGGGGATTATTTTACGGGAACCCCAGTCAACATCAGCGAACTTTCTGGATTAAGTCGGGGAGAGGTACCGTAGAGGACCGGGCGATACATGCAGGGGGATGCCCGGGATTGGCTTTTCGATTCAAAAGTTTCCGGAAGCAGCTATGCCGCACCATGCCAGTCTCCTTGGGTGCGAACTTAAGCAGATGGGTGATATGTTAACTATTGAGCTGTTATTTTCCGTGTACTTGTCGGGCTGAGGTCGTCGCGGTCTTAGTGGCCTCCGCCCGACGAGTTTTGCTTTAATCCGATGGTGGGGTCAAACGGTGGAAGAGCGCTTGGTCTATTGGCGAGAAATATTGCACGTCGTTATTTAACTCGGCGATTCTTGGATCCAGTCTGTCGTCGGTATATATCAAGGCACAAAGGTCTTCTATAAAACGTTTGTGCCTATTCTCAATACCTTGGTTATAGGGGAATTCACCCTTTTTAGACCCCCATGCTTCTTCGATTGCGCTATCGAGACATTTAATAAAGAGTTCGCTGTGGCGAGCAAACTCGTATACGGCGTCATAGCCCCTGCCTGCTCTTACCTCGTACCAAGACAGAGGCTCATAGTAGGCCAGAACATTGAGAACTGGCAGGAGGCATTGTTTTGGGAAAATCGATATCTCGTTGACTCCGTAGTAAGTTTGATAATTGAGAATGTAGCCCAGGAGTTCCGAGATTGATACCGCCAGTCTGTTACAGGCTCGGAGCGAAGCCTTTTTGTAGTTAAGTAGTTCTATCGTTATGTTTACAAAAACGTATCCCATTTTCGTATTAACGCCCTTGAGCGAAAGATAGTCGGCGGGTTTTACCGGGTTTAGCTCTATACGCTTATCGTAAAAGCGCTCTAGGTATTTAACTCCATCAAAGTTGGGCCCGTATACTCCTTCGAGCGAATTAGCTAGCTGTGAAATATCGGTCGAATATACTACGACAATGTTATCTTGCTGAAACAAAGTCTTTGCTTGCTCGAGTACCTTTACAGCGAATTCTGGCCGGCAGCGATCGAGTTCATCGATAAAGATGACGGCTCGATTTGCTATCCCGGGAAGATAGTTTCCTACGAGCTCGTCTATTCGGCTCCGGAGTTGCTTCTCTTCTTTGTAGCTTGCGAGAAAATCAACGCCGTTAATACCTTCAATAATATTGTTGACATTGAGGGATAGTCCGAATTTCATTGAGATCGCTGTCTCAATGATTTCGCCGAAGCATTTCTTGAGATCCTCATTTCCATGAACGGTCGATTCATTTACCGATGTGGCGATTGTTGCCAATATGGGAAGAATTGGATTGTCAAAATGATCATCTTCCCATGCGTTGAAGTAGATGGGCAGAAATGGGGTCGTGAGAAGATCTTTTGCTGTGGTACCAAATATCGAATCCAGTCTTGCGGCGTCCTGCTCGAGCGCCGGATTTGCCATTCGCAGGACTCTTTCGGCCTGTTTTATAAAAAACGTTTTACCTGAGCCCCAGGGAGCATTGACGAGGATCGTATAGGGAGGTTCTACAGCAAGAAGCATTTGCAGGAATCTTTCGACCTCGTCATGCCGGCGCAATGGATCTTGGGATATCGCAGCATCAATGGCCTCAGGCGTGGGCTCTTCGTCAGCTCGCTTCATGGTGGATGCCTTCTTTCGCATGATTTGATTGGGCGGGTTGAGTTCCGCTCGGGCTCCTCATCGTTGTACGTTGTTAATTATCATATTGACTCGACGGCAAAGCGAGGGGTTGGGTCACATTTTCGTTTTGCTGTAATTTTGTTGTGAGTGCCCACGTCTGCCTCCTTTTGCTTCATCGATTTAGCGCGTTACTATTAAAGTCCGAGCCTATGTATGAGATTGGAGATCTGATGACCGACGCTAATAGAAAGCCGTGGCTTACGGCGTCAGAGCAGATTGATCATCTCAAATCGAGGGGTGTCCATTTCTCGCTGATGAGCGAAAACGATGCCAGAGCTTACCTGGAGAAGAACAGCAACTATTTTCGCCTGCGTGCCTATCGGCTTGGGTTTCCTAAAGTTGAGGAAGGAAATCGCAAGGGGGAGTATGCTAATCTAGATTTCAAGATGTTAGTCGACTTGTCGATCGTCGACATGCTCCTTCGTTATGAAATGCTGCCGCTTACGCTTGATGTGGAGCACTTTGCAAAGGTCAAGCTCTTGAAGCGTATCGAGATGGAGGGGGAGGACGGCTATGCGGTCGTCTCGGATTTCATTTCCTCCTACGATGACACTAAACCTGATGGAACGCTGTGCAATTCGCTCAAGGATGAGATTCTTAGATGCAAGAACAGCCCCTACACTGGTGGGTTGATTGCTAAATACAATGATTTCGGTTTCCCCGCGTGGGCGTTTGTCGAAGTAATTTCTTTTGGCTCGTTTCTCTATTTTTACAAGTTTTGCGCCAGGCGGTTTAATGACCGCGAGATGCTTAACGAGTTTTATATTATTCAGGCGGTCAAGTCGTTAAGAAATGCATGTGCGCACAATAACTGTATTTTGAATAATCTTAGTGCCGGAAAGCCCATTTATGAGCCAAGGCATGACGTAATGCAGGAGCTTTCGGGGATTTCCAGCATTGGTCCCGGCCAACGCAGAGCAAAGATGTCCAATGACCGCATGCAACAAATCGTTACGACGCTGTATGCGCACAGGAAGCTGGCTTCAAGGGGCGTTTCCGAGCATCGGGCAGATAGCTTGGCGCTTTTTGTTGAGAGAATGAACAAGCATGTTGATTACTATTGTGGAAATCTTCAAGTATCGACGGGATTTGAATTTCTTGCAAAGGTAATCAATGCGTGGTTTCCCGCGCCTATTGATTAACGGCGAATTTGTGGCGGCGAATTTGTGGCAGTTCGTGATTATTGCTTGAGCTATCATAATCACACAATGAAAAACAGAAGCCTGCTTGTTAAGGCCAAAGTTTTGTAAGGGGGTTCCTTCCCTAAGGAGGGCATCCCCTATTTTTATGGCGCCTCGACTTTGGGGTCTCCGCTGAAAGACGCGCCCGCAGACAAGCTAAGGATATCAACTAGAATAAAGCCAATTGCGGTGGAAACCTTCGGGCGACACCTGAAGAGGGTTGATGCGTCGGCCCTCTTTTTTGTCTGCATGTAAGACTCGGCCTGTCAAAACTTACATCTCAATTGAGAAAAGGCGAAATAGCGTGTGTTTTTCTGCTCGCATGTAACTTTACTGACGCGTGGCTGCTCAGCCTTAGTTCATTACGGATTTCTCGGAATCCAACTTTGGCTATAACGCGTTTGCCAACTCGCCTCCATGTTATACTTGCCGTAAAAACTTTACGGCAAGTATAACATGGAGGTTTCGATGCTAACGCGTTTTGAGGTCGAGGGATTCCGAAACTTCTCCCATAGATTTACCTTCAATTTGACCGATGTCAGGGACTACAGATTCAATACGTCAGCCATCGATGAGGGCATCGTTTCTTGTGGCCTTATCTACGGTAAAAACGCTGTCGGCAAAACAAATTTCTCCAATGCTCTTCTCGATATTTCAGCAAATGTGGGGCGTCGGACCTTCTATTCCAATAAAACTAATTATCTCAGCGCAGTTGATGGGGTCACGTCGGCGTGTTTTGCCTACACGTTTCGCTTTGGGAATGACGAAGTTGCTTATCGTTACGAAAAGACTGGGATAACAGACTATCTTCGTGAGACAGTGTTTGTTAACGGCAAGATTGCATTTGATTACGACCACCGTGCAGGCAAAGTGCTCGATGGCGATTTGGCTTCTATTGGTGCCGATCGATTGAACTGGGAGTTCAAATCTCCCGGCATTTCCGTTTTGGCGTATGTGTGCAATAACATTCCTTTTGAGAGGGCAATGCCTCTTTTTAAGCTTTATACGTTTGCGCGGTCAATGGATGCCATTGGTGACGCACATATGAACGACCGTAACCTTGTCTCTACCATCGCCGAAAACGTTATTTCGAATGGCTTGGTTTCTGAGCTTCAGGCTTTTTTGAATGACTTTGGAATTCAAGAACGCCTTACTGCGCGTGAAACGCCATCGGGTGATATCGCTTTGTACTTTGAAAAAAGTCGACTTATTCCGTTTGTAGAAAACTGTTCAAGCGGCACTGTTGCGCTGCTGCGACTGTTTAATTATTTTCATGCTACAAGTGTGCCGTCCTTGCTTTTTGTCGACGAGTTCGATGCGTTCTATCATCACGATCTCGCCGAGAAGGTCGTTGACTATTTTAAGTCCCAGACTGGACGCCAGGTGCTTTGCGCATCGCATAATACAGATTTGTTCAGCAATAAAATCCTTAGGCCAGACTGCTTATTCATTCTTTCGGATCACAATATTATTTCCGCTGCCAATGCAACAGATAGGGAACTAAGGGAAGGGCACAACCTCGAAAAGCTCTATAAGGCTGGCGAATTCGATGTCTAGGAAGCAAGTCCTGCTTATCGTTGAGGGCATAAAGCAAGAGATTAAACTCTTCCAGGCTCTCTTTAGGTGCTATGGCCTCGACATTGGCTATGAGATCGTTTCCTATAACACAAATATCTACGAGCTTTACGAAAGGATGTTTTCGGACGGCTTTCAGGACGACTTATCGCTTCTCGGCGTCCTTAAGGAACGTGCGTCCGAAGAGGATAAGTGGTTATTTGACCAGGATTATTCTGATGTTTTGCTGGTCTTTGACTATGAGCCCCAAGATAATAGGTTCTCACCTGCACGGTTAGAGGAAATGCAACGTTACTTTAACGAGAGCACAGACAATGGCAAGCTCTACGTTAACTATCCAATGGTCGAGGCATGTAAGCACTTTCTGAAAATGCCCGACGTCGAATATCTAAGCAGAACTGTTTCCCGTGAAGACGTTTTGAATTACAAGGCAATTGTTGGCAATGCTTCTAGGTACCAGAGTTTTGAGCGGCATTTTATTAGGCCTGACGTTGATGAAATGATTGTACTTACCGCCATTAAGGCGCTTCGGTTGTGCGGTCATAACGGCGAGGCCGGTTATGAGTCTGAGTATAGAGATCTTGACCATGAAACGATCGTGAAGGCGCAAAACGATGCTTTGCGTTGGGCCGATGAGGTGTGGGTTCTTGGTACCTGTCTGCTATTTATTTTAGATTACTCAACGGGTCTTATTGATTTCGCTGGAATCGAGTCGAAGCTGCTTGGCTAGACTTCTGGACGCTGCTAGTTCTGACTAATGTTGTCAATGCGGGGCTGTCATTTCGGAAGTGCGGGGAAAAATCGAAACTTGCCGAGCACAACCTGATTTTTGCCAACAAAACCGCAGGTCGCGGATGCCCAAAACTGGGGTCTGGTCGACAGGTCTCGGTTTTTCCTCGCACTTCCGGATTGGGCGCTCATTTAGCACTCTTGATGTCCCCACATCCTCTAAAAAAGTTCTTAAGACAGCCTTAAAGGCGTTCCAGCTCGCGTTGATAGCGTAAAATACGCGTACTTGACTATAGTAAATTTGGATTTTGGGGGAGGGGGAACGTCGTGGAAGTGCTGGTTGTTGGCAATACCGCATATGTTGACGATGACTTCTGCTCCAAGGCGTTCCCCGGGGATCACGTTAAGGTCGTCGCTGCCGCGGAAGCGCGCCGCGATGAGTCGTCGCCCCATGCCTCGTGGAAAGAGCTGCTCCAGCACTTGGAACAAGCCTACGAGTTCGACCGCGTGGTCTACCTGTCTAATTACCTTACCCCGCATACCGATACCGTGGGTGATATCGAGCTGCTGCGCTCGGTCTTTCGTGCGTGCGCGGGTCGCCGGGTCCAACTGCTGTATGTAGCGGGGCCTGCAGGTGCCGAGGGTGCCGCCGATGCCGCGGGGCGAACGGGCAAGGGAATTATCGCGCACGCAGCCAACGACCTGTGCCGCTACTACGCTGCTCGCGAGGGCGTTCAGACCAAGATCCTGCGCGTGCCGTTCCTGTATACCGCATCGCCGTCATTAACCGACCCGTTTTTGGTGCCGTTGTTCGACGCGTGCTCAACCGGATCGGTTGCGCTTCAGGGTGCGGAAGATGCGCCGTTTCCCCTGCTATGTGCCGAGGAGCTCGCGGTGCTCGTGCATCGTATCTTTGACAGCTGGGATGCCAGCTTTGAGATGCTCGACGTTGCAGACGCTTTTGGCCATACGGCAGTCGAACTGGGCGAGGCGCTTCAGGGACTCTTTCCTGAACTCACGGTTGCCTATGGCGATTCTGCCGGCTATGCCCTGCCCGCCAGCGACGTCGCTCGCGTGCGCTATGGCTGGTTTCAGCGCTACGACTTGCTGCGCGATCTTTCGACCATTCATGCGCGTTGGGATGCTGGCCGCGAAAAGAAGGTCAACCCCTTGCGCGCCGCCATCGACCGCATCCAAATGCGCACGCTGCCTATTAAATGCCTGGAGACGGGCGTTGCCTGGGTCCTGTTCGAGGTGCTGGAGCATCTGTTCTCCCAATCGGCCCAGCTCAACGTGCTCGATTATCGCCTGCTCTACGTGGTGCTGATCGGCACGCTGTATGGCTTGGACTTTGGCCTGGTTGCGGCGCTGCTGGCGTCGGTGGGTTTGGCCGCGAGCTACTTTACTCAGTACGGCTATACCTTCCAGGGTCTCTTTTACGAGCCGTCCAACTGGCTGCCGTTTATTGCGTACTTTGTGGTGGGTGCCGTGTGCGGCTATGTGCAGCTGCGCAACAGCGAAGCCATTAGGGCGGAGCGCGATCAAAATGAGCTCGTGCGTAATCGCAATACGTTCCTCACACAGCTTTACCACGACGCGATCGAGGACAAGCGCGCGTACAGGCGCCAGATCGTGGGTCGCCACGACAGCTTTGGCAAGATCTTTGCCGTGACGCAGGAGCTCGATGTGCTCAACCCGCGCGACATCTATCGCAAGTGCTGCGAGCTTTTGGGCGAGATCCTCGAGAACGATTCGGTGGCGATCTACCATGTTTCGGGAGGGGCATTTGCTCGCCTGGTGGCAGCAAGTCCCGCGATTGCCGAAGATGCCGCACGTTCGCTCACGCTTGAGCAGCTTGCACCTCTTTTGGGCGACGGGGGCCGTTCGAACCTGTGGGTGAACCGCGAGCTGACGCCGGGGCTTCCCATGTTTGGATACGCGATCGAGCGCGACGGGGCACCCGCCGTGTTGATCTTTGTGCGTCGTGCTGCCGAAAATCAAATGACCCTCTATTATCAAAACCTGTTCCGCATCTTGTGCGGCCTGGTCGAAAGCGCGCTGGGCCGTGCCTTTGACTATGAGGCGGTGGCGCAGGATAAACGCTGCGTTGACGGCACTTGCGTGCTCAAACAGGCTGCCTTTGGCCAAGAGCTCGCGGCGGCGCAGGCGCTGGCAGATAGCAAGATGGGGAGTTTTTTGCTCCTGCGCGTGGTACCGGGCATGGAGCCTGTCGGCGAGCTGGTGGGCGCAATTGGGTCGGCAATCCGCGAGAGCGACGCGGCGGGCTTGGTCGACGGCGACGTGCTCTACCTGCTTATGCGCCAGGCAAAGGCGTGCGATCTTCCCATTATCCGCGAGCGCCTGAGCGCAAAGCAGATTGCGGTGGAGCCCGTCGATGGCGAGGACATCGTGGCGTTGCTGCAGCATATCTCTTACACCGGTGACGGTGAGGGGGGTGCCGCTTGATCTCGCTTGTCGTTGCTGCCGTCTTGCTGCTGATTCATGCGCTGGTTTGCCTGATGCTGTGGACGCTCATGAAGTTGGGCCTGCTGCCGGTGCGCGGGCACATGCTGGCTGTGATAGTGCTGGTGCCGCTGTGGGGCCCGTTGCTGGTGGTTCTGCTATCGGTCCGCAGCGCGGTGTTTGGCGAGGGGCTGAAAGAGTCTGCGCTGGAGTCGCTGCGCTTCAACGACGAGCTCCATCGCAGTATGTCGGTACCGAGTGGTGAGGACGATGCAGGCGTAGTGCCGCTCGAGGAGGCGCTCATCGTCAACGACCCGGCATACCGGCGCCGCCTAATGCTCTCCATGCTCACCGAGGAGCCCGACGCGTACCTGGCGCAGTTGCAGGCGGCTAAGCTTAACGACGACGTTGAGGTGGCGCACTATGCCGCGACGGCGGTGGCGCAGATCTCCAAGGAGTCCGACCTTAAACTGCAGCAGCTGGAGCGTGCCTTTAAGACGGACCCGAGCGCGCAAAACCTCAACGAATACTGCGATTTTCTTGGTGAATACTTGTGCTCGGGCTTGGCTGAGGGGCGCGTGGCTCAGATTCAGCGCCAACAGTACGCGCGCCTGCTTGCGCGTCGCTGCGAGCGCGAGGATACCCTTGAGCTGCGCATTCGATACGCGACGGCGCTGGCCGATGTCGGACAGATCGACGAAGCGCAGGCCGTGACCGACCAGCTGGTGCTCGACGTGCCCGAGGAGCAGGAGGTTTGGATGCTTTGCCTGCGCCTGGCCGTGATGCGCCGCGACGGTGACGAGGTTCACCGTGTGATCGATGCGATTGACAAGCAACATGTGTATTTGAGCGCCGACAACCGCGAAAAGTTGGCGTTTTGGCGCGACGGGGAGGAGGTCGGATGAGCGTGGCGCAACATATCCGCGACCGTGCAGGCCGCTTTCGTTGGATGGGACTCCTCGTGGTGTGGGCGGTCTTTATTGCCATGGCGGCCGTGCTGCTGGTGGAGCGCGCCGGCGTACAGTACAGTGCGGGCCAGCATAAGCTGGGGATGCTTGCTGCCAACGATGCGCTGCCGGCTTCCTCGGCAATATTTGGCCAAAAGCCCACGTGCCTGGTCATTACCGATTCCGATCAAGCTGGCGTCGAGGACGTAAAGGAGCAGTTCGACCAGATTCTGCTCGACATGAAGATCGCGCACCGCGACGTGGACCTTGCCCTGGACGGCGCGGATGCCATTCCCTCGCTGACCTCCTACGATCGCGTGATTTTGCTCATGCCGTCGCTCGATGGGCTCGGTACGCACCTGAGCGACATTATGAGTTGGGTGAGTGCCGGCGGTTCGCTTATGCTCGCCATGCCTCCGGATAACTCGGACTATCTGCAAGTGATTGCTCCCAAGCTTGGCATTGAATCTGCCGGATATGACTATGTAAAAGCCGAAAGCATTGTGCCGAGCGAGGACTTTATGCTGGGCGGGGGAGAGCGCTACGAGCTCTCGGACCCCTTTGATTCGTCGCTCTCGGTTTCGCTGCGTGAGACGGCCCACGTGTGGGCTAAAACCGGCGACACGGGTGCTCCGCTTATTTGGTCGAGCGATTGCGGCAGCGGCCGTACCGTGGTGTGCAATATCGGTATCTATGACAAGGTCATGCGCGGTTTCTATGCCGCGGCCGTGAGCCTGCTCGGCGATGCCACGGCCTATCCGGTCATCAATAGCGCGGTGTTTTACCTGGACGATTTCCCGAGCCCCGTTCCCTCGGGCGACGTCACGTACATCAAACGCGATTACGGCCTTTCCGTCGCCGATTTTTACACCAAGGTCTGGTGGCCCGATCTGCAAAAGCTCGCGCAAAAATATGGCATTCGTTATACCGGCGTGATGATCGAAAACTACGAGGACGCGGTCAACCAGACCGAGCCCGCGCGCCAACCCGATACCACGCAGTTCCGCTATTTTGGCGGCATGCTGCTGCAGATGGGCGGCGAGCTGGGCTTTCACGGCTACAACCATCAGCCTCTGGCGCTCTGGGACACCGACTACGGCACGCTGTACGTCTACAAGACCTGGAAGAACAAAGAGACGCTCGTCGCTTCGCTCAACGAACTTATCGCCTTTCAGGACGAGGTGCTGCCCAACGCGCACGGCTCGGTCTACGTGCCGCCGTCGAATATCCTTTCGGCCCGTGCGCGCAAGCTTATCGGCACCGACGTTCCGCGCATTAAGACCATCGCCAGCACGTATTTTGAGGATGGCACCGACCTGCCGTACGTGCAGGAGTTTGGCGTGGCGAGCGATGGCATTGTGGAACAGCCGCGTATTGTCTCGGGCGGCATGGTCGACGATTCCTACATGCGTCTGGCCGCGGTGTCCGAGCTCAACATGCACTACGTGAGCACGCACTTTATGCATCCGGACGACCTACTGGATCCCGATCGCGGCGCTAAGGAGGGCTGGGAGGTCTACAAGGGCGGCCTGACCGACTACCTGGACTGGCTTACCAAGTTCGCTCCCGACCTGCGACACCAGACGGGTTCGGAATGCTCGGGTGCCATCCAGCGTTTTTCGTCCGTGACGGTGAGCGTGGATACGAGCGACGATGCCTGGACGCTCAACCTGGGCAATTTCCACGATGAGGCGTGGCTCATGTTCCGCGCCAATAACGGCGAGCCGGGCACGGTGTCCGGTGGCGAGATTAAACACCTGACGGGCGACCTGTACCTAGTCAAAGCGACGGACAAGACGGTGACCATTGCACGCAAGCAGGGTGGTGACAAATGAGAATCTGCTTGGTGCTCGAGGGTTGCTACCCCTATGTGCACGGCGGCGTGTCCACCTGGATGCACGGCTATATACAGGCCATGCCCGAGCACGAGTTTGTGCTGTGGGTGATTGGCGCGCATGCTGCCGACCGCGGCAAGTTTGTCTACGAGCTGCCCGGCAACGTCGTCGAGGTGCACGAGGTGTTCCTGGACGATGCCCTGCGTCTTTCGGGCGAGCAGGAGGAGGTCGACTTCGACGACCGTGAGCGCGAGGCGTTGCGCCGTCTGGTTTCGCTCTCCAATCCGGACTGGGACGTGCTGTTCGACATTTTCCAGCGCCGTCACGTGCATCCGCTCTCATTTTTGCAGAGCCGCACGTTTATGGACATCTTCCGCGACGTGTGCCTGGCCGAGTACCCGTACACGCCCTTTGCCGATGCATTCCACACCATGCGCTCCATGCTACTGCCTGTGCTTTATCTGCTGGGCAGTGAGGTTCCGGTGGCCGATGTGTACCACGCCATCTCGACCGGCTACGGCGGTTTGCTCGCAAGTTTGGGCTCCAGCATGAATCACGCGCCGGCATTGCTGACCGAGCACGGCATTTACACGCGCGAGCGCGAGGAGGAGATCATTCGCGCCGACTGGGTGGTGCCGTCGTTTAAGGACCGCTGGATTCGCTTTTTCTACCTGCTTTCGGAGGAGATCTATCGTCGCGCATTCCGCGTGACCAGTTTGTTCCATAACGCCCGCAAGACGCAGATCGACATGGGCTGCGATGCGGATAAATGCCTGGTCATCCCCAACGGCATCCAGTTCGATCGCTTTAAGGACATACCCTTAAAGCCCGATGACGGCTGGGTGGACATTGGCGCGGTGGTGCGCCTGGCGCCCATCAAGGACGTCAAGACCATGATCTACGCCTTCTTTGAGTTGCATGAGCGCCTGCCGCACGTGCGCCTGCATATTATGGGTGGCGTGGACGACGAGGAATATGGCGCCGAGTGCCATGCGCTGGTAGAGACATTGGGTGTGCGTGACTTGATCTTTACCGGTCGCGTCGACGTGGTCGAGTACATGGAAAAGCTCGACTTTACCATTTTGACGAGCATCTCGGAGGGCCAGCCGTTGAGCGTGTTGGAATCGCTGGGCGCGCGTCGCCCCTGCGTGACGACCGAGGTCGGCTGCTGCCGCGAGCTGCTTGAGGGCGCCCCCGGCGACGACTTTGGCGTGTCCGGATTTGTGAGCCCGCCCATGTATCGCAAGGGTCTGGCCGATGCTATGGAGCGCATGTCCGCGAGCCGTGCCCGCCGCCTGGAAATGGGGGAGCGCGGCCAGCGTCGCGTGGCGACCTATTACCTACACGAGCAGATGCTCGCCAACTATCGCGCGCTGTACGACGAGACGGCGCGCGCGTTTGACCTGCCAAGGGAGGGGGAGTAGTCGGTGGCCGGAATCGGTTTTGAGCTCAAACGCCTGTTTAAGCGCAAGGGCCTGTTTGCCACGATGCGCGCCTATGGCTACGCCGGCATCGTGTGCACGGGCCCCATGCTGCTGGGCGTGCTGCTGCAGGTGGGCATCTTGGTGCTGTGCGGTCTGTGGGGCGTGGGACGCGCCAACCAGGATCTGCTGGTGTGCATGGTGACCTATACGCTGCTAGCCTCGCTCACCCTCACAAGCTTTTTCTCCATGCCGGTCACGCGCTTTCTGGCCGACATGCTGTTTGCCGAGCGCGAAGAAGAGGTCTTGCCCTCGTTTTGGGGCTCCAACGCCATCATGCTCGTTGCGGGCACGGTGCTCTACGGCGTATTTTTGCTGTTCTCGGGCGCCACGCTGCTGCAGGGGCTGCTGTGCCTGTGGCTGTTCAACATTATGATCGTCAACTGGAACGGCATGAGTTACCTCACGGCCATTAAGGATTACCGCGGTATTCTGTGCAGTTTTGCCGCGGCCATTGGCATGGCGTGCCTGTGTGCCTTGGCCGCGCTGGTGCTGGGGTTGCCGCCGGTCGAGGGGCTGCTGGGCTCGATCGCCCTGGGCTACGGTGTGATGCTCGCCTGGGACGTGGCGCTGTTATACCGGTATTTTCCTCAGAGCGATCGCAGCCCCTGGCTCTTTTTGCGCTGGCTCGACCAGTTTATGCCGCTGGCGCTCACGGGCCTGTTTACCAACTTGGGACTCTTTGCGCACCTGGTGATTATTTGGGCAGGGCCCATTGGCGTGCAGGTCAAGGGCTTGTTTTACGGCGCGCCCTATCATGATGTGCCGGCGCTCATCGCGTTTTTGACCATTCTGGTCACGACCGTCAACTTTGTGGTGTCGGTCGAAGTCAACTTCTATCCGCGCTACCGCGACTACTACAGCCTGTTTAACGACGGCGGCGTGGTGGGCGACATCGTGGTGGCCGAGGAGGAAATGCTCGCCACGCTCAACCGGGAGCTGCGGTTTTGCGCGCTCAAGCAGCTGTTTGTGACGGCAGCGGTCATCTCGCTCGAGACCACGGTGCTCTCGGCCCTGCCGCTGGGCTTCAATAACCTGATGCACGGGTATTTTCGCACGCTGTGCGTGGGCTATGGCCTGTATGCCGTGGGCAACACGATTCTGCTGATCTTGCTGTACTTTACCGACTACAAAGGCGCCGTGCTTGCCTCCGGGCTGTTCGCGGGCGTGGCGGGGCTGGCGACCATCGTCTCGCTGTTCTTTCCGCAGCAGTTTTATGGCTTTGGCTTTTTGCTCGGCGCGGCGGTGTTTTTTGTTGTGGCGCTCATGCGGCTCGATACCTATACCGCCAACTTGCCGTATCGTATCCTGAGTCAGCAGCCCATTGTGGCGACCGACAAGACGGGTCGCTTTACGGAGTTGGGCTGCTTGCTCGACCGTGCCGAACAGCGCTACGAGGAGCTGCGTCTAGAGGGCGAGCCGCATGGTGCGTTTGAGCGCACGGTGGTCCGTGTGTATCGCAATCGTTGGGGAGGTCCTGATGACCGATAGGATGATATCGCGTCGCCGCTTGATTGAGGCGGCTGCCGGCACACTGCTGCTTTCGGGCTGCTCTTCGCAGGACGAATCCTCGACAAAAAAGACCAAGAAGCAGGACAAGATTAAAAAGGCCGATGCGTCTAGCGAGATCAAGCATCTTCGCGACAAGGACGAACTGTACGAGGTTTACGACGACTCGGGCATCGTATGCATGTACCTGACGGTCTCTCGCGGCAACAGCTCTGAGAATACTGATCATAGCTGGGCCGAGATCAATACCTACTCGGTGTATGACTATGCCGACATGGGCGTGACGCGCTATCAGGTTATGGGCCTGCTGCAGCCTGGCGATGATAAGGGTCCCGTTGCTGGCGAGGTGGGCTATGGCGAGAAGGCGCCCAACGCCACGGTGCAGGTGCGCGGTCAGACGTCGAGTACCTATGCACAAAAGAACTATAAGGTGGAGCTCAAAAAGGGCAAGGGCACGTGGCGCCAGCAACGTGCGATTGCGCTTAACAAGCACATGGGCGAGGGCATGCGCTTTCGTAACAAGATGGCCTACGATCTGATTCGTGGCATTCCCCAGATGATGGGCCTGCGCACGCAGTTTGTGCACTTATGGGTGTGCGACCAGACCGAAAAAACTAACGACACCTTTGAGGACTACGGTCTGTTTACGCAGGTCGAGCAGCTCAACAAGACGGCGCTCAAGGCCCACGGTCTGGATAAGAGCGGGCATCTCTATAAGGTGAACAGCTTCGATTTCCATCGCTTCGAAGACACCATTAAGCTCGCCGATGACCCCGACTATGACCAGACGGCGTTTGAGGGCATGCTCGAGATTAAGGGCGATTCGGACCATACCAAGTTGATCGAGATGCTCGATGCGCTCAACGACGATACGCAAAAGATCGACGATGTGCTCGACACCTACTTCGATACCGAGAACCTGGTCTATTGGATGGCGTTTCAGATCTTGACGGGCAATTGCGATACGCAGAACCGTAACTGCTATCTGTACAGCCCGCTTAACTCCAAGGTCTGGTACATTCTGGATTGGGATAACGACGGCATGCTGCGCAAGCTCGAGTTGAGCTTGACGGGGTTCTCGGATTATGCGAGCTGGGAGCGTGGCGTGAGCAACTACTGGGGCAACGTTCTGTTTAACCGCGCGTTGCGCAGCAAGTCGTTCCGCAGCGAACTCGATAGCGCCGTCAAGGACCTGCGCTCGTATTTGACCGAAGAGCGTCTGAGCAAGATGGTCGAGCATTATCGCGAGGTCACGGAGCCGCTCGTCTTTGCTGCGCCCGACCTCGATAACCTGCCCGTGACCAAGGACGAATACGAGCAGATCGCCGCGGCCATCCCCTCCGAGATTGAGGAGAACTACAAGAGCTATCGCGAGAGCTATAAGAAGCCCATGCCGTTCTACATTGGTGTGCCGCAGATCGATAACGGTAAGCTGCGCGTTAACTGGGACGCCGCGTACGACTTTGATGCGCGCGACATTCGCTATACCGTCGAGCTGGCGCGCGATTACGCCATTAGCGACGTGGTCTTTAAGGCCGAGGATGTGCTGCTGCCCGAGGTGACGTGCGACGCGCCCGACACCGGCCAGTACTTTGTGCGCGTGCGCGCCACCAACTCCGACGGCTATACGCAAGATGCGTTTGACTACTACGTGACCGATGACGGCAAGCAGTACGGCATGAAGTGCTTCTACGTGCAAGACGGCGGTAAGGTCGTGGAGGACACGTATGAGGAGGGCTAGCGCGCTGCTTGAGCGCCTGGCGGCCCCGCCTGCGCGTGCTACGCAGGAGCGCTACCGCCACGAACTCAAATATCTCATTAACGAGGGCGAGCACGCCGCGCTTGCCTGTCGCATGTCGCCGGTCTTTAAGCTGGACAAGCATGCACGGGCGGGCGGTTACACCATCCGCAGCCTGTATTTTGACGACTACTGCAACTCGGCCTACGAGGAAAAAGACGCCGGTATTCTCATGCGCAAAAAGTATCGCGTGCGCATCTATAACGGCAGCGACAAGGTGATTAAGCTCGAGCGTAAAAAGAAGTACGGCAGCTGGATCTACAAGGAGGATGCGCCGCTCACGCGTGGCGAGTTTGAGCAGATCCTGGCCGGCGACTACGACTTTTTGCTCAGGAGCCCCCATCAACTCTGCCGCGAGTTCTACATCGAGTGCATCTGCAATATGATGCGCCCGCGGACCATTGTGGATTACGAGCGCGAGCCGTGGGTGATGG
>CABUDJ010000049.1 GCA_902490325.1 uncultured Collinsella sp.
ATTCCGTCCAGCGGCGGGCGTGTCGCCGGCCCCCGCAGCTGCCACAAACCCGTCCTCGCCCAGCTCAACGCCACCGTCCCAGGTAGCGGCGCCGCCCACGGTGAGCGGGTCGCCACCGGCGCGCATCACGGCCTCCTTCTGGTCCAGGATGCCGCACGCCTCCACGATGGCATCGATCACCGTCTCGGGGCGAATGGCGCACCCGGGCGCGTACACGTCCACGGGAATCGCGCGGTCCACGCCGCCGATCACGTTGTAGGCATCGCGGAACACGCCGCCCGAGCACGCGCAGATGCCGCACGCCACCACGCACTTGGGCTCGAGCATCTGGTTGTAAATCTGACGCACGACGGGCAGGTTCTGGGCATTGACCGACCCCGTCACCAAAAAGATGTCCGCATGCTTGGGGTTGCCGGTGTTGACCACGCCAAAGCGCTCCGCATCGAACAGTGGGGTAAGCGAGGCCAGCACCTCGATATCGCATCCGTTGCAGCTCGAGCCGTCGTAATGAATAACCCACGGTGAGCGCGACATTTTATGATCCATGGATGCCGCCTCCTAAATAAACACGTCGACGAGGATGGGCATAAGGTTGAGCAGGCCAAACACCAGCGCCACGCCCCAGCCGAGCTTAAAGCAGCTGCGCCAGGTGCTACGGGCAAAGGTGTTGTCGATCAGCACCTCGACAAAATACGTCGCGGCCATCACGACCAGGGCAACCACCCAGCTCACCGGGTTGTCCCAAACAAAGAACATGCCCACCCACATCAAAAACAGCACGGTCTCGCACCAGTGCATAAGGGTCATCTTGGCCAGCGTGCCGCCGCTCATCTCGGTGGCGACGCCCTGGACGATCTCCTGATGCGCGTGATGCGAGTACGAAAGGTCAAACGGCGACTTGCGCAACTTGATGGTAAGCACCGCGAGCAGCGCGAGGAAAATGGGCGCGCTGTACACGATGATGGGGGCCGACTGCCCCGTCACGGCGATGGAATCAAAGCTATCGGTGGCAAGGTACAGGCCCACGCTCATCAGCAAAACGGCAGGCTCGTAGCTCATAACCTGCAGCAACTCACGATCGGCGCCGACCTGGGCAAACGGGCTTTGCGTCGAGGCGGACGCCAACACCACAAAGATCGCAGCGAGCGTCACCATAAAAGCGCACAGCAGCGTGTTGGAACCCGACACAAAGATGCCGCCGCCCACGACGGTAAAGATGAGCGCGCACGCCATGTAGGTATCGTCCATGGTGTTTACGCTGGCAGGGGCCTTGCGCAGGAGCTTGGCCACATCGTAGAAGGGTTGCAGCAGGCGCGGGCCCACGCGGCCCTGCATGCGGGCGGACAGCTTGCGATCGATGCCGTCGATCAGACCGCCCAGAAGCGGCGCAATCAAGGCAAACGCCACGGTGCCTATAAAGATGCCCACGACGCCCGAACCTTCAAAATACTTGCCGCGCAGCACCGAGGGCGCGCTCATGGCAAGCCGCTCGGGCCCAATCCACGCGCAACACAGCAGCGCAAACAAGATAATGCTGCAGCACACGACGCTACCCGCGGGGCCAATACGCTTCTCGCCAAGGGCGTCCTCCGAGTACCAATTGCGCTTTTCGGCCTTTACCTCGCGTCCCATCGAGCCGCGGAAATGGCGGTAATTGTCGGTCCCCACACCCGAAAGATATACGTTTACGTGCGGTTTGTTGCTCACGCGGAATGAAGTCAGCAGCACCACGGCGATAAACGCCACGATAACCACCATCAGATACATGGCGTCCTTGCCAATAACGTACGGCACGCGGCCAAACACCATGGCCAAGTAAGGCGACACCAGACCGCTCGAGATAACCGGGAACGCCACGCAGCACAGAATCAGCAGCGCGGCGATGGTGTTGAGCGCCATCCATTCGGTCTTATGGACATTGACCTCAACGTTTTGAGCCGTGGGGTCGACGCCCGAAAGCTTGGCAAGCCACTTGCCCCAGAAGTAAAACGTCGCGGCCGAGCCAAAGGCAAGCACCATGATCATGAGCACGTTGCCGGTCTGCGCGAACGCCACCAGAGCGCCCCACTTGGACACGAGCATGCCAAACGGTGCCACAAACATGCCCATGATGCCCAGCATCATCAGGCGCGTCAGGTGCGGCATGCGGCTGAACATACCGTCCATGTCCTCGATATTGCGGCTGCCGATATGATGCTCGGCCGTGCCCACGCACAGGAACAGCAGCGACTTGGCCACCGTGTGGAACAGGATTAGGAAGATAGCCGCCCATACGGCCTCGGGCGCGCCGACACCCAGGCAGGCACTGATAAGGCCCAAGTTGGAAATGGTGGAGTACGCAAGCACGCGTTTGGCGTTGCTCTGCGAAATGGCCATGAGGGCAGCGAGCAAAAACGTGATGGCACCCACACTCGTGACCATAAAGCCGGTCACGGGATAGATAGCATAGAGCGGGCTCAGTTTGACCATCAGGAACACACCGGCTTTGACCATGGTTGACGAGTGCAGCAGGGCGCTCGTGGGCGTGGGGGCAACCATGGCACCCAACAGCCAAGTGTGGAACGGCATCTGTGCGGCCTTGGTGAGCGCGGCGAGCGACAACAGGATGACCGGCATCACCAGCAGCGCGGACTGCGCGGTTCCGGCGCCGGAAAGCTCAATCATGCCCGAGATGGTCAGCGGCATGCCGTTCACGTGCAGGTACATGAGTCCGGCCAAAAACGCGATGCCGCCCAGCATGTTGAGGATGATCTGGGTAAAGGCGTTTTTAATGGCCTCGGGCGTGCGCGTGTAGCCAATCATAAGGAACGAGCACACGGTGGTGATTTCCCAGCCGCAGAACAGCCACTCAAGGTTGTCGCTCGTCACGATGACGAACATGGCCGAGAGGAACAGGAACATAAGCGCCAGGAACTGCGGGCGACGGTCGGGCGCGGTCTGCCCGCGCAGCGCGGCCTCGTGCTCGTCATGGGCCTGGAAGTCCTTCATGTAGCCCAGGGCATACACGCAGATTAGGCTGCCGACGATACCGACGGCGAGGACCATGATCACACTCATGTAGTCCAGGTAGAGCGGCGTCGCCGTGACGGCTTCGGCCGCGGGCAGCGTCATGGCTGCAAAAGCGAGCGAGCCCACCAGCTGGACTATGCCGAGCACCGTGGTGAGCGCGTTCCTGTATTTGTACGCGTTGTACAGGATGACGGCGCATAGGATCACGTCGATGACGGAGCTGATGATCGAAAGCACGTGCGAGACGCCCGGTGCAACTTCGAAGCTCTGCGGACCCGCGCCAAAAAACATGACGGCGACTACAACTGTCACCGCCATAATAATGTCGGAACCTATGAGCCCCACCGCATCGCGGGCGCGATCACCGCGCGCGAGCAGCATGCCCAGTGCCGGTACCAGCGGAAACAGGGTAAGGAAATACAGTAGCGTCATACCATCACTCCCCCATGCAAAAACGCTGCAATTGTTTAACGTTATAGCTCAATTGAGGAGCAGCGGCGGCAGGTTTTCGGTCAACTGGGGAGTTTTAGGCGTACGGGGTAAGGGCACGTCCGCTTTGGAGCAGAGAGACGACGCTCCCCTATCGCAGCGACAGGCGCGCGGGCCACTGCGCGCGGTTTATTGGCCACTTTGGAGGATGTCCCGACAGGCTCGCGCCGGTCCAAAAAGTTGGCGCGGCAAGAAAAATGCGCCCCTGCGGGCGCACCATCCCGTTTGCTATTCCGCCTTTTTAACGCGCGGTTTGCGACCGCGCGGCTTATCGACCAGTGCGGCCTCACCGCTCTCGCGGTACTGACGGCACCAAGCCTTGACCGAAGACTCGCTGGGAATCTTGTGCTTGATCATGGCCTCGCGAACCGTCAAGCCGTTTTCCAGACGGTCCTTAACCACAGCGAGCTTTACGTCGTACGAGTAGGTGTGATGATGCGAACCGGCATTGAGAACGGCGTCGGCACCGCCCACGGCATACGCGCGGGCCCACTGACGAGCCGTGGCCTGGGGAATGCCAAGCTCCGCGGCGAGGGCGCGATGACCGACCCCCTCTTGGAGGATCTCGACGGCGCGCTGCCTAACCTCAGGCGCATGCGTGCGAGTCCTAGTTGCTTCCGACATACCTGCCACTTCTTAGCCTTAACCGTTAATCTGCTTTCTTACGTGCAAGTTAGATAGTAGCATTTTACTGTTTGCTCAAAGCAGTTAATTAAAATAGACGCGGCGTTATCTGGGCATTTGGCACCAAATTACGACATTTCTTTATCGATTATTTACGCTGGTAGCTGACTCGCAGCTAATCGTCATTCGCTTGTCAACAAAATTGGCATCTCTTTATGTCCTTTGGTATAGAGGATATAGTTATTAACCCCTCCCCCAATATTTTTGAGTGATCTGCAAGGCAGTAGACGTCCTCACTCCTCATGATTACCGCGCATTGCCATCCACCGGAGCAAAACAAAAAGGGCGGGACCTGCTGCGCTTGCAGACCCCGCACCGGTTGACACCCGACGGGACACAGCCGGGCGAGACGGATCCGTGCTACCGCCCCGCCTGGCCGCGATGTTCAACTACAGCTCGTTGGCCGCGTGATACGCCGTGCGAATGGCGCTCGCGATGTCGGCGGTGCGCTCACCCGAGCAGTCGCCCACGCAGGTCACGGGCACCGTCACGCCATCCAGGTCAAACGCGTTGGCCTTGGAGCCCACGGCCATCACCACGTAATCGCAGGCGATCTTCACCGGCTCCTCGGCGCCGTCCTCGGTGGTGCGAACAGCCTCCACGCCCTCGTCGGTAATGGCGGTCAGGCGGGTCTTCACGTGCTGCTCCACGTTGTGCTCGGCAAAGTCGCTCATAATCAGCGGCAGAATGGTCTCAGACTCGCCCGCGGCAATCTTGTCGAGCATCTCCACGATCGCCACCTCGCAGCCGTGCTGCAGCAGATACTCGGCAGTCTCGGTGCCCACCAGGCCACCGCCAATGACGGCGACGCGGCCGCTGAGCTCCACCTTGCCGGCCAGCACGTCCCAGCTCGAGACGACCTTCTCCGAATCGGCACCCGGAACGGGGATGACCACGTCGTGCGCGCCCACGGCCACAATCGCGGCGTCGGCGGCATTGAGGTCCTCGGCAGTAGCTGCGTGGTTGAGCTCAACCTTCACGCCCAGGCCGGGCAGAATCTTCTCGTAGTACTCGACCGAGCGCATGATCTCGTCCTTGCGCGGAGGCGCGGCCGCCAGCACAATCTGGCCGCCCAGATGATCGCTCGCCTCGTAGACGGTCACGTCGTAGCCGCGCTTGGCCGCCACGCGCGCGGCCTCTAGGCCGGCGATACCGCCGCCCACCACGGCGATCTTCTTGTCGCCCTCGCCAGGCTTAATGGCGATGGTCGCCTCATCGCCGTTCTCGGCATTGAGCACGCACGAGATGTACTTGCGGTTTTGAATCGCGTCGACGCAGCCCTTGTTGCAGTTGAGGCACTCGCGGATGGGCTCGCCGGTCGCGGCCTTCAGCGCAATGTCGGGGTCGCACATGAGCGAGCGGCCGTAGGCGATGATGTCGGCCGAGCCGTCTTCCAGGATCTTCTCGCCGGCCTCGACCGAAACCACGCGGCCGACGGTTGCCACCGGCACAGAGACCAGGGCCTTGACGCGCTCGGCCACGGGCAGCGTCCAGTTGTAGGGCATGGCGCCCATGGGCGGAATGGTGTCGCCCATGTTGCCGGTGTGGTTTGCCTGCGCGACCTGGATCATGTCGATGCCGGCGCCCTCGAGCAGCTTGGCAAACTCGCAGGCCTCGTCGGGCTGCAGACCGCCCTTACCGCGCGGCGTGCCGTCGGGGTTCTCCATGATCACGGGGAGCTTGTACTCCACCATCAGCTGCGGCGCGGCCTCCTTAATGGCGGCGACGACCTCCAGCGCGTAGCGGACGCGGTTCTGGAACGAGCCGCCGTACTCGTCGGTGCGCTGGTTGAGGATCGCGGAGCACAGCGAACCCACCAGACGATCGCCGTGGACCTCGATGGCATCGATGCCGGCCTGCTGCGCGCGGGCGGCCGAGGCGGCGATGGCCTCCTTGATCTGGGTGAGCTGCTCAACGCTGGCCTCGTTCACAAAGTGCTGCATGTCGTGGTGCAGCTTGGCGTAAGCCTGCTTGCGGATTTCGTTGGACTCGGCCATCTTGGCGGCGAAGGTCTCCTCGTCACCGGCGGCCTTGGCCTCCTGCGCGGCCTTGGCGGCAGCCATGGAACCCATGACCATGCGGCCGACGCCGGGCACGTCGTACTCGGGGTGAAACAGCTGCAGCGCAACCTTGGCACCGTGCTTGTGGACGGCGTCGGCCAGCGCCTTAAACGTAGGGATCTGGGCGTCGATTGCCAGCTTGGGCGTGGGGCTCGCGGTCATGACGGGAGCGACGTCGCCGATGACGATGTAGCTCACGCCGCCACGGGCCAAGCGCTCGTAAAAGGCCAGGCTGCGCTCGCCGATGGAACCGTCGCGCTCCTCGTAGCCGGTGGTCAGCGGCGGGAACATAATGCGGTTCTTGAGCTCAAGGGGGCCAACCGTAATGGGCTGGAGCAGCTTGGATGCAGGTGCGGTCATGGACATTCCTCTCTTGTAGGCGCGGCGGCGATGATGCCGCGTAGTTGTCTAGAGGATATGGCATGGGAGCACAACAGCACAACGAAAATCGGCGAATATCAAGTGGCGGCAGGTGGATGGGGCGGGGCGGCCCGTCGGTTTGTCTCGATCTGTAACAGTTACTCGGCAAAACCGGGTCTTACTGTTACAGATCGAGACAAACGGGAGCGTTCCGTCGGAAAATCTCTATCTGTAACACCTACAGACCAAAAACGACCCTAGATGTTACAAATCGAGACGAACAAATTCGGTCCGACCAAACATCTCAATCTGTAACATCTAGACCCACTTTTGACCCCTACCTGTTACAGATCGAGACAAACCAAGCCCGCCTGCTAGAAAATCTCAATCTGTAACAACAACTCGGCAAAATCCGCCCCTCGTGTTACAGATTGAGACAAACGGAGAACGTCCTGCCGAAACATCTCGATCCGTAACATCTAGCCGCCCAAATCGGGTCCAGATGTTACAAATTGAGATGAACGGATGAGACATAAACAGAACCTGCGATTGCAACCAATTAGCCCACTATACACATACCGGCTGCATCCGAAGTAGTCCCCTTACCCATGTCTCTCGACTACAAAAAAGGAAGCACGCATGTTGACATCCATTCCCATGATGCAACGGACCACGGATCAAGCCCCAGCGAATCAGAAGTCACCGGCTCTACGGACTTTCCCTCGACGAAGAGCATACTGCCATCCCCAATGGGTGTTAGGTCGCGGGTGAGACCGAACGTGTCGCAAAACACCAGCTTCGCCGCCGTGTGACAGCCATCTTCTGAGGGAATTTGCCATAGATCAATTGATTCGACCGGACTGTGTCCGACTATCTGATGGATACCGGGAAGCGGATCCTGGTACAGCTCTGATTGATCCGCCCAAAGCGGACCGGGAATCTCAAATCCACCCCTTCCGGGTCCCGCAGACTCAAGAGCAGCGAAATCGTCTTCACCACCTCGCCCCCACATCGCATTGAGGACCTGGCACACGTCGCACACATCATATGTATCATTGAGTTCCAGATGCCGATCTGCCCACGCACGCGTAACGCCCGCGTGCGTTAC
This sequence comes from uncultured Collinsella sp., assembly GCA_902490325.1. Classification (GTDB taxonomy): domain Bacteria; phylum Actinomycetota; class Coriobacteriia; order Coriobacteriales; family Coriobacteriaceae; genus Collinsella. Next base: position 7,711 of record CABUDJ010000049.1, read on the forward strand.
CAGACAATTACCTGCTATTGTTGCCACCTGCACGCCCAGTGTGGCGAGGGCATTCGCGACCTCATCGTACAAATCGACATGCGTACCGGGCCCTGGCGCACGACGGAGATACTGCATATCGTGGTTTCCGAGCACGAGGTCAATCTCCATTCCCTGTCTACGCCTCCGTCTGACCCAAGCGACGAGCATGTCGAGGGCATCCAGCGTTGTGAGTCGGTTGCTGTGCCACTCGTCGGTATAGTCGCCACAAAAGACCACGCGCTCAATGTCCATTTGAGAAACTGCCGCGTCAACGCGTCCCAGTATGAGCTCCTCTTTAAGATGCATATCTCCAACAACAAGTGTCTTTTGGTTGGATGTTGCCATAGGCCACGCACTCCCGTCCGCTCGCAGCCGTTAGTAGTTAATGCCCTTCCATCCGCCTATAGTTAGATAGGTGCCCTCCGCAAATACCTCATCGCGAGGCACACCAATTTCTTGCTGGAACTCCTCCTCACTCGAGCGGTAGTAGAGATTGAAGAGATGAAGTGCCACCGCTGGATCTTCAAGACGTCGGAATTGATGAACCAACTCTTCGCCTGGATAGAGGGTCATGCGACCAGCCATTACCGGCTTGCCGTAGGCAAGCCACATTGAATTTAAGCGGATATTTCTGTCAAAAATAGATCCGGCGATCTCGAGCTCATCAATAGCCTGCTGACGTGTATAGAGCTTTCCAGGGCTAATTTTACTCACGACGGTCTCTATATTCTCCTTGGTTGGAAGCCATTTTGTATGCATGCCCATGTCCTTTCGCAACGTTTAAGTCAATTATACTCGATGGTAATCCAGTTTTAGACGAGATTTATTTAAGCTATCTATTGATTTATTATCAATTGAATCTTACACTGAAGTAGATTCGATAGTAGACGATACTTTTAAGGAGTGTCTAATGACGTATAAAGACGGAAAGCGCGGTAAGGAGATGCTGCTCGTTCCCATCGGGGGCCGTCCGCAACCGGTTGTGGTGAACAACATCAACAAAACCCTGCGGTGCGAAATGTTTGCATGCGCTTTCGATGAGACGTGGGACGATGACGTCGAGGTCCTCCTGTATGTGAACGATGCGGGAAAATTTGATGGCTCTGCGCCCAATCGAGCCATTCGTTGGGCTAATGGCAAGCTCATCGATATCGTGTTCGGGAACTTTCTCATTGTCGCCATCGACAGAAAAACCGCCAGCACGATCGATATGCCGGCAGAGGTTCAACGCTTCTACCAGCAAAAGTACAGCGGATACGATGTCAACTGGGAGCAGCGGCCCCAATAAACAGCCCGATAAGGGAATGCGGACAGTCCAAAGCACCGTCCGCATTCCCTACCATTCCCGAAAAAAGAGAGGAAAGCCCATGTGCGACTACGATGCAATTCGGAAAATGCTGAGCTATTGGTGCGAACCGGACCCGTGCCTAGAACCGGGCGGCTACGATGATTGGAGGAAGAGAAACGATTTGGACTGTATTATCGCGTCCCGAGATCGCCGTGTCCCCAATGACTTGGTCCTGAACGCCGATCTCATCTTTTCCCTATGGGTCCCGCTTCGAGCCACCCTCAACAGTGCTCCCAACGAGCGATGGGTGTGGTGGCGTGAGTTCGAGTATGGAGTCAAATGTCCTAAGGAGAATCCCAAATACGAGTGTGGCTTGAATAGCGACGCAGTTGCTGCAGGACGGCAGTACGCGACTGATGTGTATGGCGATAAACAACCCAGAGACTTCATGATAAAGCGCCACGCGCCCTTCTTACAGGAGTTCAACGATCATATCGATGAATTTCTACCACGCGACAACGAAGCCACAGCAGCCCTCGAGAGGCTTTTTGAACTCGGCCAGACCAGGGCGAACGTTATGATCCTACTCGACCGATCGTGGAACAGCAAACGCGGGAAAATGTATGACTACATGCCTAGTTTCTTGGACTGGCTATTCGGTAAATATGATCTTGCAAATCATCGTGCCGCCGATGAAAACATCGATATCGCCAAATGGATTGAGAGGGAGAAGCTCCAGCCATTCTTCGAAAATGAGCACATATCCCGAGATTGCATCCGCGATCTCGCGGGTATCGGAAGTCTGAGATGCCCCCATATGAATGAGCTCAAAAACAGCATACCAGCGTACCTGAGCACATGCTCCACAATCCTGGAAAGGCGAGGCCAGCTTCTCGAAGAGGCATCAGTCTAATTTCTAATTGTCTCAATCTGCGACATCTAGGCCCACTTTTGGCCCCTACCTGTTACAGATCGAGACAATAGAAACCATCCCAACAAAACGTCTCGATCTGTAACATCTATCGACCAAAACCGGCCCTAGGCGTTACAGATCGAGACAAACCAAACCCGCCTGCTAGAAAATCTCAATCTGTAACAGCTGCTCGGCAGAATCCGTCCCTCGTGTTACAGATTTAGACAAACGGGACCCAACCCACCGGTATATCTTGATCTGTAACACCTAGCCGCCCAAATCGGGTCTAGATGTTACAGATCGAGATATTGTTTGAGAAGCTGTGGACCACGCCGAAAGACGGTCCCTTGATAACAAAAAAGCTCGCCGGCTAAGCCGACGAGCTGCAAGTTCTTGGTCGCGGGGGCAGGATTTGAACCTACGACCTCCGGGTTATGAGCCCGGCGAGCTACCAGACTGCTCCACCCCGCAATGTCTGGGCGCCTCATGTGCGCAAGAAAGAATATTACGCGGGAGTTCGGTAAACGGCAAGGAAAATCTCGTAGAGCATAATTCCTTCATATCTTGAACGCCCCCGGCGCGAAGAGTCCAGGGCCCGCGACGCCGCTAGACCATCCCGTCAAACGACATCTCATCGTCGGACAAAACGGCAGCGTCAAAACCTTCGGGTCCATCGGCTACGCAGTCCTCAAACACGCGATACCTCTCGGCGCGCTCACGGGCCGCGGCGGCAGCCAGCTCAAAAGCGCGGTCGAGCGACATGCCGCACATGAGCTGATACTCAAGCTCTACAGTGAAGTCGCCGCCCACGTCATTCGCCACATCGCTGGCACGCATGCGCAGCTCATCGCTCCACGGCAGCACGACTTTTCGATCGTCATCCTCGTCCGCAAAGGACACGCCCTTCGCGGCAAGACGCTCGGCCGTCACGTCCTTCACCATGGAGTCAATAAAATCTGCCAGCGAAGACTTCTCGCTGTTGATCAACGCCACCACCGTCTTATCGCCGTCCACGCGAGCCGCGGGCAACTCATTCAGATATTTAGCTGCAGCGATATTCATCGCCGGCAGGTCGTCCACATCGATATTCCGATTTGTAAGCAAGCCGATGAGCCCGCGATCATACGCCTTCGCCGCACCGTAAGAGCCGGGCTCCCACTCGGCAAACTGCCCGAGCATGCCGCTTGTGGCCACAAGTACGCTTTCGGCGTCCCCGCGATAGCCAAACTCCCAGTGATAGGAATCGTGCAGCGGGAACGGCTGGCTCGACAGCGGCCCGCAGTGCATATGCGTCAGGGCAAACGGATCGCCCATGAGACCCACGGCAACCGCACCGGAATCGCCGGCATTGCCATACCAGACGCGCGTGCCGTCCCATACCACCAGGCACATTGTGCAGGCAAACGAGGCGATGTCGGCAGCGGGCTGATCGACGGCCACGTCTGCGACCGCACGGAGAGCGCGCTCAAACACGCCCTTAAGGGCAGAGGCATCACCCGGCACGAGCTCGCCCCGACGATACGCCTCGGCCGCGGCATCGACGGCGGCTTCGCTGGCAAGGTGGGCACCTTCGCTGCTCAAAATCATGGATGGCATACCACCCGCGACGGCGGCAACGATCGCCTGGCGAGGCGCCGCGTCGGCCACCGAGCCTCCGCCGTCCGGGCCACCATCCCCCACCGCGCCGAACGCGCGAGGCGGCTCGACCACCCTCACGCAGCAGTGCTCCCGATTTCCGCACCCCTGCAACTCATGCCTGGCACCTGCTACGCTCGCCTCGTAGTGAATCAACATCTCTACTCCTTATCGTCCACACCGGCTGGGCGCGGCGGGCTCTGGTCCGTCCTGCGCCGCGTCCAGGGCTGCTTCCGCGGGCTTGGACCGCCCGCTTTGTCGCCGACAGTCTGGCAGCAAAACGGGCGTTTCGGTCGCACTCGGTTCAGCTGAACACGGGTCCAAACGCCCACGCAGACGAATCGCGGCGCAGCAGCGCCGACGGCACGTATACAATGGTGCGCGTCCTTTTACGCCGACACCTGGAGTAGACATGCTGCTCGCTATCGATATGGGAAACACGCAGACGGCCATGGGCCTGTTTGACGGAGACGAGCTGGTGCAGTCGTGGCGCATGCCCACCGACCGCTCCTATACTGCCGACGAGATCCACGTGCGCCTGATGGGTTTCTTTAAGATGTACGGCCTTTCGCTCGACGCGGTCGACGCGATCGCCTTTGCCGGCGTGGTGCCGCAGCTCTCGCGCGAGTGGCACGCCGTGGCCGACCGCATTGCCGCGGACGCCATCGTCATTGGGCCGCAGACGGCCGCGGTGACCAAGCTGCGCGCGGCGCGTCCCCAGGCTGTGGGCGCCGACCGCGTCGCCAACGCCGTTGCGGCCGAAACTTTCTACGGCGCGCCGGCAATCGTGGTGGACTTTGGCACCGCGACCAATATCGACGTCATCGATGAGGACGGTTATTACATTGGCGGAGCGATCGCGCCGGGCATCCGCATCTCCATGGACGCGCTTGCCGCCCGTGCCGCTAAGCTCGCCAGCGTGCCGCTCGAGGCGCCCGAGCACGCTATCGGCCGCGACACCGAGGAGTGCATCAAGGTAGGCGCCGTAACGGGCGCCGCCGCCATGGCTGAGGGCCTGGTCGCGCGCATGAAGCGCGAGCTGGGCCGCGAGGATGCCACCGTTATCGCCACAGGCGGTCTCGCCGGCATCGTCGCCGATTCGACCGATGCCTTCGACGTGGTCGACGGACAGCTCACCATCAAGGGTATCTGCGAAATCTACCGCCGCATGCAGGAGCTGGGATAGAGTAAACGCCAGGTCGCAGCAACCAGCCGCCAATCCTATTCCTCAAAATCGAAAATTTTTCAGTTTTGAGGAATAGGATTTTTTGCTAAGCCTCGCCGCACAACCACCTCGCCAGGTCCACGATCTGCACCCCATCGCGATCCGTGGCCTCGTGATGCGTGCGGGCAAGAATCATCTTGGGATACGCATCGCCAATGCTCAGCAGTGGCGAAATCTCGCGTTCAAACGTCTTATCCGAGCTGATGTCGTCGCTCACCTGAATGTAGAGCTTCTCGCTTCGCTTGATTGCTACAAAGTCTATTTCCTTTTTATAGAGCACACCGACGTATACCTCGTATCCGCGGCGCAGCAGCTCGATGGCCACCATGTTCTCGTATACGCGTCCCCAATCCATATCACGTGTACCAAGCAGTGCGTATTTGAACGCGTGGTCTGCCAGGTAATACTTCTCGCCGCTCTTAAGGTATTTTTTGCCGCGAATGTCGTACCGACGAACTTTATAGAAGGCAAACGCATCGCACAGGTACCCCATGTACGTGCCGACCGTCTTGTTCGTAATCTTTAGCCCATCCGCATTCAAAACATCTGTAATGTTGCGTGCCGACGTTATGTTGGAGACGTTGTCCATCATGTAATCGGCAATGCGCAGCAGTGCCGATTCGTTTCTCACGTTATGCCGCTGCACGATATCCCTCACGATGAGCGTTTTGAAGACATTGGAGAGATATTGGTAGCGCTGCTCCTGCAGTGGATAAGGGTAAGAGCCGGACATACCGCCGGTTCTCGCGTACTCATCGAAGTCGCGATCGACCTCGCCCTCGTCACTATAGAAGCGATACTCCTCAAACGAGAATGGGAAAACCTCGATCTCGAACGTGCGCCCCGTAAAGAGCGTCGACAGATCACTCGACAGCAAAAAGGCGTTCGATCCGGTGATGAAGATGTCGTACTGCTCGGATGCATGGAGGCTGTTGATCGCGCGTTCAAAGCCGTCGCACATCTGAACCTCGTCGATAAGCAGGAAGTTTTGCTTGTCGGACACTCGATGCTCTTTCACATAGGCGAGCAGGGCATGATATTCGAGCAGGCCCTCGAACTCGTCGAGGTTGTAATTGATATGGATGACATTCGAATTGGACAGATTTGCCTCCACGTAATCGCGGAGGGCCTCGAGCAATTTTGACTTACCGCTACGGCGAATGCCCGTTATGACCTTGATGTCCGGTACGCCAATAAGGCTCGTCAACGTGTCCATATATGACGTTCTATTGATGAGTTTCATTGGTGCCTCCCTGCGGTCTTCTATCGCTATTCCTCAAAAACGAAAATTATTCAGTTTTGAGGAATAGACTCTGCAACGAATATACCTCGTTAAAGGCCGAGCTGGCTTAATTCTATTCCTCAAAATCGAAATATTTTCAATTTTGAGGAATAGAACCGCGATGCCACCCTGTAGTCGCGTAAAGACCCTCCCCGGCACAGCCGAGGAGGGTCTTGTTGTCATCGCTATCTTTGAGCGCGGGCGCCTCGCGTTACAGTCCGCGAATCCGTACGGCCTCGGGCGGAAACTCCTGCTCGCCGGCATCGGTCTTGATGGTCGCGCGACCCCAGATGTCCAGGCCCGCAAACACACCGACCGCAAGCGGCAAACCGCTGGGCGACACCGCCGCGACCTGACGACCCAGCAGTGGCACCATGTCAAAGTACTCGCCCAGCACCGGAGCCAGCGGGCCGGCGGCGCCCTGCGGCGTGTTGGCGGCAACTGCCCAGGTGTCCACGCGGACCAGCACGGCGGCGGCCAATGCCTCGATCAGCGCCTCATCTGCCATATCCACGCCAAGCTCGCCCAGCGCCGCGCGCTCAATATCCACCGTCACGGCACCGAACATGCCCGCGGCACCGGCGCCGCCGTTGACGGCGACGCGGGCGAGCGACGTCTCAAACGCAGGCGCGCCACACACGATGTCGCTCGGCCACTGGATGCCCACCTTGCCGGCAAGCCCCAGGCCCGGCGTTGCGGCCGTGCCCGCGAGCGCGTCCATCATGCCCATTGCGGCCACAAACGGCAGGCCGTGGAAGGCATGCATGTTCACATCGGGGCGCACGACCAGCGAAAACGTTAGCGATGCATCGCCCGCGCTCCATGCGCACCAGCCCGCGGACATGCCCTCGCGGCCCGCGTCACGCGCCGCGTCGAGCTCGGTACCGGCGGCAACAGCATTTATCTCGATCATCTACATACGCCCCAATTCGCCCACGATATGGCCCACGCGATCCTCGGGCTCCTTGACCTCGACGCCGTTGTAGCGGAAGAACCGCGCCGGGTCGTGCATCAGGTCCTCGAGCGGCACCAGCACAAAGTCGCGCTCGCCGATCAGCGGATGCGGCAGACGCAGCTTCTTGCCGCCGTGGGTCTCGCCGTCCATCCACAGCAGGTCCAGGTCGATGGTGCGCGGGCCGTTGACCTTGGCCTTCTTGGAGCGGTCACGCCCCAGCTCGGCCTCGATCTTCATAAGCTCGTCGAGCAGCACCAGTGGAGCCAGCTCGGTCTTGATCTCGATGACGGCGTTGGCAAACGCGTCCTGGCGCGTCTCGTAGGCCGGCTCGCTCTCGTAGATGCGCGAGCAGTTGGACACGCAGGTCAGCGGAATCTCGGCAATCATGTCGCGCGCAGCGCGAATGTTGTCGCAGCGATGCCCCAGGTTGGAACCCACGGCCACAAACGCGCGGCGCGGTTGCGGTTTGGCAACGGCCCAGTAACCGTTCAGGAACTGCGCAAAGCCCGCAACGTCATGTACGCGCACGATGTTGGCGCCGGCCTGGATGGCGCCCAGGCACACACCAAACGTGGCGGCATCGCGCTCGGCGGCCTCGGTCACGCCCGAGACGGCGCCCACAAAGCGCTTGCGCGACACGGCGCACATGAGCGGATAGCCCAGCGACGCCATCTTGGCGGTCTCGCGCTGGATGACGATGTCTTCGTTGGCCGTCTTGCCAAAGCCCGGGCCGGGATCGATGCAGATACGGTCGCGCGACACGCCGGCATGGATGAGCGTGCGGGCCTGGTCGGACAGAAAGCCCATGACGCGGCGCATGATGGGCGCAGAATCGGGCAGGGTAAAGCGGCGGAGCTGCGAGGTGGGCACATAGGCTTCCTCACGGCGGGCGCTGCGGCGCATCATGGCGGCCAGGTGGTCGCTGGGCTCTGGTGCGGCTTCGGTAGCTGCGGGCACGGTCTCGGGTGCAGCGGCGGCAGGGGCAGCCCGATCGGCAGCCGGCGTCTCTGGCTCGTCAACAGGCTCGGGCGCGGGCTCCGGTTCGCCAAAC